>CAZSCC010000307.1:0-5035 GCA_964604905.1 uncultured Planctomycetales bacterium | reverse complement strand
ACTGGGGAGCAACTTCATTTGACCCGTCGACTGCTCCGTCGTACGCTTGGCCATGGAGGGCCTCCTTTCTTTCTCAGGTCCGATCGTATCGGACCGGAGGCCCCTCCTTCAAAATCTAACGGGCTTCAGGACAACCTCGAGCGAGGCGACCGCCTGAAGACGGGGCCCGGCGATGAGCCCTCTCACATCCCGGGGCACCTCTGCGACGTTCCAAGCACCGCAGTGCTCGCAGGCCCCGGCGTAGCAGTCGTACTCCGTGACTTCGGCCGACACCGGAGGAAGGTCCACCACTTGGGGCTGGAGCCAGACCAGCATGTTCTTGAGCGAAGAGGCGTGGGTCTTCCGATGGCACCCGTGGCATGTTTTGGGGTAGACCGGGACGAAGTGGTTGACCTCGTCGGGGGGAAAGGGCTTTCGGTTCGCGGGCGGATGACCGGGCTGCCCGCCCGGTTTACGTCCCGACGGAGGCTCGGGCGGAGCCGGTGGAGGAGCGTTCGGCGGATCCGAACTGGGAGGGCGGGAGGAGTTGGAAGAGTTTCGATGCAGTCGATGCTCCAGCGCCCGAATCCGCGCGTCCAATCGCTGGACGACCTCTTTCAGCGCCCCGTTCTCGGTCCGCAGACGCTGGTTCTCTCGTTTGAACTCCGCGTTCTCGGCCTCGAGTTCCTGAACCCGGCGTTGCAGCCTTGCGACGTCTGCTTCCACCCCTTCCTCCTAGAGGTGGAACACGCAAGCGTGAAAAAGGACTCGAGTGAAATGTGGGGGGACTTACTGCGGCAGAGTCGCCTCAGCGGATCTCTCTGGGAGGTGGACGCTTACCGAATCTGCATCACTTCGTTGCCAGACGCTGAGATAGAATTCGCACAGAGCGCTTCAACTGGCTCCTTTCATCCTCACTCAAGCCCCCAACCGCCTCTCTCTGACGAAGTAGGGTCAATTCATTCAGAGCAGTCCCCTTGTTCCAAGCAAGGGTCTCCAGCGAGGTTCGGCGAACCTCTTCGTCAGGATCGCGAGTGGCCATGGCGACGACGCAAGCGACCGCATCAGGAGTAGTTATCTTCTCTAAGCACTTGGCTACTGCCTTCCGTTCACTCGCTGATCCGGCAGCAGATACTTCTTGAAGGAATCTACTGAGTGAGTCGCCGAAACGCCCTCTCAAGTTCTCCAATACGGTCAGCTTGCATGGCTCATCTAAACGTGCGTATCGTTTCTCTATTTCCGCGAACACCCAGGGAGCGTTTGACTGAAGAAATGCGCTGATAGCATATCTCGTCACCTCGGCTTGCCCTATATGCTGGTCAAGGTACGCGAGAAGGTTGTAGGCGATGTCTTCGTGCTTCGTTGCGGCGTGTCCCAGCACCTCCAAGTTGAACCACGCGGCGCTCTCGTCTGACGTGAGCAGCCTTTCGTAAAAATAAGCGCGTACATCATCAGATTCAATAGATCGCGCGAGAATGTCTAGGGCGATGCGACTAAGCACGGAAGTCCCACCTCTAGCAGCTGTGAGCAAAGTCTTTCTTACGTCAGGGTCAGAGACGTTTTCGAACTGATTGACTTTCGTAACGTGAACACCTCCTCCTAAACTGCCAGCAGCCCCCTTTGTAAATTGTCTCGTACCCTTGGGAGGGGACTCATAATCCTCGAGCATTTCATTCTGCCATATCTCGACCTTAAACAGCCTATGAGCCCAAAGGTCACGCAACTCGTCCGGCACCAACGACCTTTGGTCCCTTAGCCCAAGGGAATACAGTATTACCACAGATAGGCCCTGCGATTCCGCGGACATCTCCCTCTCAGAATCGAGGAAGATACTGTGCAACTTCCGGACTACTGTAGGATCTTGTTTGATGCCCCCCAAAAGAAGGGCGGATAGCGACTTAACGAGAATCTCCGACTGCGATTCCAGAATCTCGAACAAAGCAGGTGCCACCCCCGACGGGTCGTCGATGACAAGGCGCTGGAGAACTAAGGACTCCTCTAATAATGAGGATAGGGTTATGGAATCGGATCGACTGATCTCCGATAGAATTCGGATCGAGTCCTCTGCATATTGAGAGCGCGGCTGGCTTGCTCCAACAGCTTGACCCCGTGGGATCTCGCTTGAACCCCGCATTGGCGCACGTCGCGAAGCGGAGTTTTGGCGAGGTCCTGCTACATCGGTCGATTGGAGACTCAGAAGCCACGCCAATCCGAGCAGGACTAGGCAACCGGAAATTACAACCACGACAAGGCGTTTCACCTATTTTGCCCCAAGACCACTGAGCAAGTCGTCCGCATTCTTAACTCCTGTAAAGAACGTCGTGAGCGTGGCCTTGTATTGAGTTAGATCAATTGGGGAGACCACTTCTATTTTCCGATTCCTCAGGTCGCAAGTGGGGGTACCGCCGGTAACGCTGAGGGCGACGTCCTGCTCCCATTTCACTTGGCGAACGATCTTGACCAACGGTTTCAGGCTGACGAGGAAAGTCTGGAAGTGCTGGTTAAGAGTTTTGGCCACATCCGGGGCGCCCGGTCCAGCATCAGCTGCAAGTTGAGGGAAGTCGAGGAAGAACTTGCATTCTTGGCCATTCCGCTCTTTGGCCTTCGGGACCGAATGGATGGCTCTTTCGAGGGTCGCGAAAATTCTCGGCCTACATGAGTCTGGGTATCCAGCTGGTGAATTCAATAATGTGCAGGGACCTACGTCCACGCGGAAATCAGTAAAACTGAATTGATCTTTGATCTCCGGCTTGTTCCCTTCCGCCGGTCGACGCACTTCCTCGACGTCGCCTGTATTGCTTTGTTGGATGAGCTGCACCCAAGTGAACGACTCAGCACAGTTCCTGTTCTTCTCAGCCTCCGCATGCTTGAACTTACAGGCAACCCACAAGAAACCGGTCCCACACTGCACGATGATGGACTTAGGATCCTTGACTGCAGCTGAGATGTCTCCCTGCTTTGCGTTGAATTCGTTCTTGCCGTTCCCGTCAGGGAAATAGCAGGTCCAACAGAGGCAAACCTCGTCATCCTTCTCAGAATCCTTCTTCTTAAGGGGGAAGGTGCCAAAGACGGGGGCTTGCTTATTCTCAGGGGTGAACGTGAGCGTTGCGTCATCGCCATCAACGTTGACAGTTTCGGTGGTGGTACGCTGACCGGTCTTTCCGTTTGGGGCGGTGACCAAAACTTTATATTCGAGCTCGACCTTGAAAACTGGCTTCGGACACACCTCCACGGTTTGTACAGGGGTCCTGGCACAGAGCGACGTAGGTGAAAAGCCGCTGGGAATCCCATCTCCGTTCCGAAACTGAATATTGTAACAGAACTCTGTGTCCGGCTGGAGACCACTATCCGTGACGGTGTAAACCTGGGAGAAAGGGGAAACGACGGCTGCAGTCGGAACAGTGCGGATAACTTCAACGCCTGTCTGCCCAGCCATGCTATTGGAAGGAGGAACCACAGCGATGCTGACCGCAGTTGACGAATCTGCTGTGACCGTAAAATCTGCAGAGGTGGCGGTATGGATAAGGGTGTACCTCTGATCCGCATTCGACGGCGAGCCTAGCACACCGCCACCTGAAGCGTGGACGTGTCGGGCGTATTGGGTATTCTCGGCGAGTCCTGTCTCTTGGAAATTAGTGGCCGTGATAAAAGTTGCGATCACCGTCGGCGGGCCGCTCACCGGGTCGGGATCGGCATGTAGCTCGTAGAAGCTGGCTCCGGTGCTAGGGTCCCACGACCATTGAATGGATGTCGTGGACTGAGCTACACCGTGAAAATTGGTCGGAGGAACTGCTTGGAATGTCGCCCTAGCTTGGGAGCCAGCTCCGGGCGACAAGACAAGACAAGCAAAACGTTCGCGAAAGCCAGCCATGCCATGCGCTTCATCGGAAACCCTCCTACCCTATCTAAACCCCAGCGACCATTTCATTGGACGCTCCGAAGGCCAACAAGCCTTCGGCGCTAGAGCGCTTCAATCCCTCTGTCACGAGCTCGACTTCACTGCTCCAAGGAGCGGCCGAAGGGCCTGCCCGACGACGGTATCCTCATGAAACCTAATCCCAAAGACCAAGCCGCCATTCATCTGCTCCACCCGGAGAAGCCGCCCGCGGATCTCGACGGCCTCGGCCTTCCTGGCTTGCAAACGAAGCCCGATCGAAAACGGTTCGACTGGCAGCGCCCCGTGGGGCAGGCGAAGGTCGGCGAGGAGCGCACCCCCTACAGAGAGATCGCGTATTGTGGCCTCGCCTTTGTCGAAAAGTGACCCATTCACCTGGAAGATCAGAATCTCGGCCTGGACCGCGAGTTCCTTCCTCGCATGACGCCGGCGGTGCCGGTGCTTCAGCGTCTCAAAATCGAATCCCAGGCGGCGCGCCGCCTTGAAGACCCGGTCGATCGTCCCCTTGCCGAAAACGGGACCCGGCGTGCGATGGAGGATTTTGTTGACGCTCGATACGTCGAGCCCGACGTGGCGCGCTGTCGCGACCTGGGTGACCATAGAGTGACTCCTCTTCGCCGTCCACCCCGATCGCAGCCCTACCAAGGGCAAGTACGTTACATTCGGACGGAGGAGCCGGTTGCGATCTTTCAGAAATATAGAACCCGGCTCCCCCGATGTCGCGCACGATCGCTCGGGCGCCGGCCTCGTCGAAGCGATGGCCCTCACCTTGTGCTCCGATTGGATTCCTCCGGCGCGGGTTTCATAGGCGAAAGGGCGGGGAAGGAACTTCGCCGCCTCCTCCGCCGCGGCGGGAAGCGCTGCGGCAGGTAAGGGAGCCCCGCCGTCCGGCGGGGCGAAGGGCAAGGGGAAGGGGGAAGGCCAATGGAAATCGAGTTTGCAATACTGCAAGGGCAAAGGCTCGCCTCGCCCGCTCCCGTGCTCGGCTCGAAGGGCGAAGGGAATGGCCTGACGCCAAAGGGTCGCCGCCCGAGCAGAATCGTTCCTTCGCAAGGATGGCCCTCGGCGGTATCATGCCTCGCCGTGGACAACCCAAAGCCCATCGACTGGCGCTGGGCGGATCGCCACGACACGTCGGACGCGGCGCTTCGTGCCGCCATC
>CAZSCC010000306.1:0-1634 GCA_964604905.1 uncultured Planctomycetales bacterium | reverse complement strand
CGAGAAGGGCGCGCGCGTCATCATGAGCATGGGGGAGGACGAAGACGTCCTGGGCGCCGTCAAGAAACGTCTGAACGGCCTCACGATGCGCAGCCTCGCGACCTACCACAACCCGTCGCTCAAGCGCTGGGAGGTGGTCCTCCGCGTCCGCGGCCGCGCTCCGGCGTAGGGGTTCCAGTCCAGATGAAGCTTGATCCGGGAGGCCGTTCGGGGTAGAAGAGGGCCCGATGATCTCGATCGGATCCTTCATCCTGACCGATGCAGAGGTCGCCAAGCGGAAGGCCTACCTCGAGATCACCCCGAAGGACGAGGAGCGGCTCCGCGAGGCCCACGGCGCCCTGCAGCTGCAGTCGAAGGCGATCATCGACCGCTTCTACGAGTACCTGCTCGCCCACGAGCACACGCGGCGGATGCTCTCGGAGCCGGGCCTGGTCGAGCGGCTCAAGGGCATGCAGGGGCGGTACTTCGCGGAGCTGACGGCGGGGACCTACGATCTCGCGTACGCCGAGAATCGCGTGAAGGTGGGCCTCGCGCACCACAGGATCGGCCTCTCGCCCGAGTGGTACCTCGGCGCCTACGTGAAGTACCTGCACGTCGCGAGCGACGTCCTCTCGAACGCCTACGGCCGCGACTACGAGCGGTTCTACCAGACGATCGTCTCGCTCACGAAGATCATCTACCTCGACATGGGCCTCGCGCTCGACGCCTACCACTTCAGCGGGCGGGAAGGGATCGAGCGGCTGCAGGCGGCGAAGAAGCAGCTGGCGGACATGATCGTGCACGACCTGCAGAATCCGCTCACCGGGATCATCTCCGCGCTCCAGACGCTCCACGGGTACGCGAAGGGGCGGCCCGACGAGGAGGTCCTGGAGGAGGCGCTGCGGCGCTGCAACGACCTGTCGATCATGATCATGAACGTGCTCCAGGTCAGCCGGGCGGAGTCGGGCGAACTTCAGACCTACGTCGAGAACCTCGATCTCGCCGAACTGACCCGCGGCGTGACGGAGGAGTACCGCCGCACGGCGGAGCGGGAGGGGCGATCGATCGAGGTCGAGGGGCCGCTTTCGCTTCCCCTGCGGACCGACCAGACGCTGGTCCGCCGCATCCTCCAGAACCTTGTGCGGAACGCGTTGCGCCACACGCCGAAGGGGACGCGGGTGGTCGTTCGGGTGGACGGCGACGGCCGCCGGGCCCGGGTGAGCGTGATCGACGACGGCCCGGGCATCCCGGCGGGGGTCCAGGCGAAGCTCTTCGAGCCCTTCGGCGCCGCGGCGCTCCGCGGTTCGGGCCTCCGGGTCGACACGGGGCTGGGGTTGCCGTCGTGCCAGGTCCTGGCGAAGGCGCTCGGGGCGGAGATGTCGGTCGAGAGCGACGGGACACGGGGGAGCACGTTTACGCTGCGGCTGCCCGCGTCACTTTGAGGGCTTACGGATGGCCGTTCCCCGCTTCACCGGCGGGGTCCAGTGGAAGCCCAACCGGGTGCCGTTGTCCGCCTCGCGGGGCACTCGCTCGATCCGGTAGATGAGGCTGTACGAGATCAGGTTGACGCTCAGGTCTCACGCCGGGTCCTCGGCGGGCTAGGCCCGGACGGCGATCACGTCGTCGGCCAGGTCGTCGATCGCGCGGGCGTCGAG
>CAZSCC010000305.1:0-2809 GCA_964604905.1 uncultured Planctomycetales bacterium | reverse complement strand
TGCTCGACATCATGATGCCCCTCCTGGACGGCTTCACCGTCTGCAAACTGATCAAGGACGACCCCGAGACGAAGCACACGGCGGTCCTGATCTGCACGGCGCGGAACCACAAGGAGGACCTGATCGCGGCGATCAGGGCGGGGGCCGAGGACTACATCATCAAGCCCTTCACGAAGGAGACGGTCCTCGCGAAGGTCGAGAAGGCGCTGGCGACGCGCTCGAAGTCGGGGTCCTCCTCGTCGAAGCTGATGTCGCCCCTCGAGCGGCGCGACTCGCGGCGAAAGGTCGCCGGCTGGTCGCTCTCGTGGGAAGGCCAGAGCCAGGGGGGGATCGCGCCGGTCTACAAGACCAAGGTCTACGACATCTCGCTCAAGGGGCTCTCGTTCGAGTTCCTCCGCTGCGACATCTGCACCGGCTACGAGCAGGGGACGGTCCACCCGCTCTGCCTGTTCGCCAAGCACGCCAAGCGCTTCCAGGAGTCCCACACGCTCGACTTCGTCCTCTCGATCAAGAAGGACATCGTGATCGAGGTCCAGGGCCGCATCGCCCACATCTACCAGTGGCCCGACAGCCCCAGCACCGAGAAGGTGGGCGTCATGCTCACCAAGATCAGCCCCGAGGCCCACAAGGTGATCGAGCAGTACCTCGAGGGCAAGCTGGCGCTGGTCTGATCGCAGGTGGCGTAAATCAACGAGGCAGATTTGCGCCACCCGGGTGGCGCAAATCTGCCTCGCAGGATTACGCCAGTGAGGTACCATGCTCCCATGAGACGAGGCTGGATCCTCCTGCTCCTCCTGGGCTGCTCGTCGGCCCCGCCGGCGGCCGAGCCGTCCTTCTGGGCGGGAGTGGCCGTCGTGGACATCACCCCCGCCCGCCCGGTGCCGCTCGGAGGATACGGCGCCCGCAAGGGGGCGCCCCTCACCGGGGTCCACGATCCCATCTACGCCAAAGCCCTCTGGCTTGAGACGAAGGAGGCGCGCGTCTGCCTCGTCACCACCGACCTCATCGGTTCGACCCTCGAGATCCGCGACGCGATCAGGCCGCCCGATGCCGACCTCGTCATGGCGGGGTCGCACACCCACTCGGGGCCGGGGGCGCTGGCCAAGGGGGTCTGGATCTTCGCCATGGGCTCCTACGACGCCGCGTTCCGCGACGAGATGACGGCGAGGCTCAAGAAGGTCGTCGACGAGGCCCGCGCGCGGAAGCGGCCCGCGCGCATCGCCTTCGCCCGCGACCGCGAGCCGGCCCTCTGCCGCAACCGCCGTCACGACGGCGGGCCCACCGACCCCGAGGTGAACGTCCTCCTCGTCGAGGACACGCTCGCCCGCCCCATCGCGGTCGTGACCAACTACACGGCTCATGGGACCGTCCTTTCGGACAAGAACTTCATGGTCAGCGGCGACTGGCCGGGGGCGTTCCAGAGGGCGCTCGAGGCACGCGTCCCTGGAGTGGCGCTCTTTACCAATGGAGCCGAAGGGGATGTCGCGCCCCAGGCGCCGGCGGGAAGGGACGGCTTCGAGCGCTGCCAGGCGATGGGCGACGCCCTGGCCGCCCGGGTGGCAAATCTCGTGGGGGCCCTTGAAAAAACCACGGGACAGGTTACACTTGGCTACGTGGAGAGAGGGGTGGAGTTGCCGACCCCCACCCTTCCGCTGGTCCCAAGGAAAAGCGTCCTGGGGATGCTCGAGATCAACGGCGTCCGGATGTTCTGCTTTCCGGGCGAACCGTGCGTGGAACTCGGGCTGGAGCTCAAGAGGAGCTTCCCTGGATCGTGGATCCTCGGGCTCGCCAACGACCACCTGGGATACTTCCTGACGGAGGAGGACTACCAGAAGGGCGGTTACGAGAAGGGGGTCAGCTTCTACGGCCCGAAGATGGGGCCGTGGCTGGTCCGGCGTTTCAGGGAGTTAGGAGAGAGGGGACATGCGCAAGATCGCTCTGGTCAACCAGAAGGGGGGCGTGGGAAAGACCACGACGGCCGTTAACCTCAGCGCGGCCCTCGCCCGCCTCGACCGCAGGGTCCTCCTTATCGACCTCGACCCGCAGTCCAACGCCACCATCTCGCTCGGAATCCCGCCCCACCAGCAGACGGTGACGAGCTACTCGGTCCTCAACGGTGCCCCACCCCAGCCGGTGAAGGTGAGCGAGAACCTCCACCTGATCCCCTCCAACATCGAACTGGCCGGCGCCGAGATGGAACTCGCCTCCGCGATCGGCCGCGAGACGGTCCTCAAGGACGCCATGGCCGGCCTCGCGGGGTACGACTTCGTCCTCCTCGATTGCTCTCCCTCGCTCGGGCTCCTCTCGATCAACGCGCTCTCGTACGTGAACGAGGTCATGATCCCCTTGCAGTGCGAGTTCCTCGCGCTGCACGGCATCTCGCTCCTCATGCGGACCGTCGAGCTCGTGAAGAAGCGCCTCAACCCGGCGCTCGAGATCACCGGGGTCATCCCCTGCATGTACGACTCGCGGAAGAGCCTCGCCCGCGAGACGGTCGTCGAGATCGAGCGCTACTTCAAGGAGAAGGTCTTCAAGTCCAAAGTCCGCACCAACGTCCGCCTGGCCGAGGCGCCCAGCCACGGCAAGTCGATCTTTGACTACGCCCCCGAGTCCTACGGCGCCGAGGACTACCTCGCGCTCGCCCGCGAAATAGCGGGCATCCAGGCCATCGAGAAGGCCCCGACCACGGTCGAGATCCCCCTCCCCGAGCCGCTCCCGGCCATTCCCGCCCCGTAACAGAACAAACCGTTTGTTTTGTCACGCGGAGACGGCTATAACAGGCCGACCATGAGGCGGCTCGCCCTCCTTC
>CAZSCC010000304.1:0-18288 GCA_964604905.1 uncultured Planctomycetales bacterium | reverse complement strand
TCCAGCTGGACGAGCTTCTCCACCCGGGCCACGGCCGCCTCGCGCTCGCCGAGCTTCCAGAGCATGTCCGCCAGATGACTGTGGTTGTACGGGTCGAGCGGCGAGCGCGCCACCGCCTGCTCCAGCACGACGCGCGCCCCGGCGAAATCGCCCGCCCGCTCCTGGAGCGACGCCAGTTCCCGCGACGCGAAGCTCCACGACGGACTGATCCGGAGCGCCTGCTCGAGGGCCGACCGCTCTCCCACCGCGTCCCCCTTCAACCGGCAGACGAACGCCAGCTCCACCCAGAGCCGCGCCACGAGCGGGAAGCGATCGGTCGCCTTCCGCGCGAGATCGAGCGACTCGTCGAGGCGGTTCATCTCCGCCGTCTGCCGCACCACGGCCGCCCACGCGTGCCACAGATCGGGCCGCGCCTCGGCGGCCTCCTTCAGCTGGCCCAGCAGCTCCTCGGGCTCGATCGTGTCCTTCGAGAGTTCCCGGTAGGTGATGAGGCCGTCCCCGAAGAGCACCTGCCGGATCAGCTCCTGGCGGATGAAGGCCAGCGCCTCGCGCCGCTCGGCCAGGGTGTTCGTGGAGTAGACCAGGTCCTTCAGCGCCGGCTCCCAGTCGACCGAGAGGCGGATCGATTCGCGGCACGCCTCCTGGGCCGCCGCGGTCTTCCCCGCGGCCGTGCAGACCGCCGCCCGCACGGTGTACGTGGAGGGCTCCGCAGGGTCGAGCCTGCAGGCCACATCAGACTGCTCGAACGCCTCCTCCACCCGGCGCCGGCGCGTGAGGAAGAGCGCGAGCTCGCGCCGCGCCCACGCGTCGTCCGGATTGATCGCGACCAGCCGCCGGATCGCCGCCTCGTGGTCCTCCGGCTCCCCGTCGCGGAGCCACTCGATCCACAGCTGGTGGATCCCCGCATGGTGGGGGAACCGGTCGGCCGAGCGCCGGAGATGCTCGAACGCCGCCGCGCGCCCCTCCGTCTCCGCCAGGAGCCGGGCGACGTTCGAATGGGCGTCCATCGCGAGCGGCTCGACCTCGCCGATCGACCGCCAGAGCTCCAGGGCCGCGCGCGTCGCGCCGCGGTCCGCCGCCAGATGTGCGGACGTCCGCAGCCACGCCCCGCGGTGGGACTTCCCCTCCGCGACCCGGAGCAGCTCCGCCGCCCGATCGAGGTTTCCGGAGCGCGCGTGGGCGTCGGCCGCGAAGAGCAGCAGCTCCCCGTCGTCGGGCCGGAGCTTGAGCGCCTCCTCGAGCACCTCGAAGGCCTCACGCGAGCGGTCGAGCTGCTCGAACGCCCAGAAGAGGGTCCGCGCCGGCCACGCCGAACGCTTCCCGAACCGGCGGAAGCGGTTCCGCAGGAAGAGGACCGCCTGCGCGGTCTGCCGCAGGTGGCGCGACCCGACGAAGTACGACTCCGCGTATGCCTCGTTCTTGTCCTCGAGGCACGCCGCGAAACGGTAGAGTTCCACCGCGCGCTCCCGGTCCCTCCGGTTCCAGTAGAGGCCCGCCAGGATGTGGATGCTCTCCGCGTCCCGAGGATTGTGCCGGATCGCCTGCGTGCAGAGCCGCTCGGCCTCGTCGGAACGGCGCGCGTCCGCGGAGAGCTCCCGCGCGTAGGCCTGCCAGAAGATGGGATGGGCGCCCTCCTTGTCGCACTGCTCGCGGAGCAGCTGGAGGCGCTCCTCGCGCCGGCCCATCTCGCGGAGGTGCTGGAACTTCGAGAGCCGCAGGTTCGCGTCGTCGGGATAGAGCTTGAGGAGCTCCTCGACGGACGCGAGCTGGGTGACGCGGTCCGCGTCGTAGGAGGCGAGGCTCCGCCGCGCCCAGAGGGTCAGGCGGTGGCCGGGGGCCCGGGCGGCGAGCGCCTCGTGCGCCCGCGCGGCCTCGTCGCGATCGTGCCGCTCCAACGCCCCGAGGAGGCGGTAGAGGTCGTCGTAGAGCTCCGCGTCCGGGAGCGTGATCCCGTCGGCGAGCGACGCCCGGTCCTTGGGGACGAGGAGCATTCCGCGCGGCCCGCACGACCGGTACCGCTCGAACATCTCGGGATCGAGGAACTCCCCCCAGTTGCGCTCGTACGGGTCGCGGACGATGAGCGTCCGGCGGAAGCTGTCGTAGCCGATCAGCGACTGGAGGTGGGCGTTCCCCGGCTCGACCGTGGTGAACGTGAACGGCACGCCGCGGTCGAGAAGCGCGACCGCGCAGTCCCACGTCACGGTGAACTCGCGCGCCGTCCAGCCGTTCTCTTCCGCCCAGCGCCGTTCGCTGTGGGCGGGGGTGCCGTCGTAGCAGATGCGCTCGGCCACGGCAAGGTGCTCGGCCGGCATCGACCAGAAGCGGCTGATCGCCGAGAGTGTCGCCGGCGCGCAGGTCATGTGGTGCTGGCGGACGAACCCGACGGGGAGCAGCACGCGCTTCCGGCCCGCGTCCGCCTTCGGGAGGTTCCCGGCCAGCCGCGTGTAGAAGGGCGTCTCGGCGGCGGGGGCGTGCTCCGCGGCGCGCGCGAGGTCGCCGCAGGAGTACGCGAGGTCGGACCGGCGCGCGGCGAGCCACCGCGCCCCGTCCTTCTCGAGGAGGGGCGAGAGCGCCGCAAAACGCTCGACGCTCTCCCGCGCGTCGGCGTGGAAACCGAGCTCGGTCTCAAGCGCCGCGAGCTGGGCCATGACGGAGCCGCTCTCCAGCCGCTTTCCCGCCTCGCGGAGGAGCTGGAGCGCCTCCGGATCGCGATCGAGGAGTTGGAGCAAGTGGGCGGCGGCCTGGACGGCCGGGCGGTACCACGGGTGCAGCGCCATCGACCGCCGGGCAGCCGCGAGCGCGTCCTCGTAGCGGTCCTCGAGCTCGAAGATGCGCGAGCGCTCGACCTCGGTCCAGACGCGGTCGGGGGTGATCTCCTCGCTGCGGGCGATCCAGTGGTCGGCCGTGTCGAAGTCGCGGAGCGAGGCGGCAACCTCGGCCAGGAGGGCGAAGAGGTCGGCGCGGTACTTGAGGGGAGCGTCCTTGAAGTCGCCGTGCACGCGGAGCGCCTCCCACGCGGCGAGCGGCCCGCGACGGTCGAGGAGCGCGTACGCGTGGTAGTAGAGCGCCTCGGGGTGGTCTCGGTGGGCGCGCCAGGTGCTGATGTGGAGCGCGCAGGCGAGCCGGCGGGCGCCGAGGTTTCCGGCGAGCCGGCCGGCCATGATCCGCGCGTCGCTGCCCTTCCAGCCGTGGAAGGGCCCGTAGCGCCGGGCGATCTCGTAGGCCTGGAGGTACAGGCCGTGATCGTAGAGATCGCGGATGCGGTCGAGGTCGGCGGCGGCGATGTCCATCGGCAAGGAGGGCCTCAACGAGCGGCCCCGGTTCGAGGAATACTACCACGACGCAGCGTGAGGGGTCTCGCGAAAGTCGGGGGGGGGGGCGGCGGAGAATCTACTCCTTGAACCGGCGGAGCGCGGGAGGGTTCACGGCTTCGGGGAGGCTGCGTAAGGACGCGGGTTCGGGCTCGGTCTCTCTTTGGGAGAAGCCGTGGGGGATCGTCGATCGCATGAATGATGCTACCCCCAGGAGTGGGGAACACGCCGGACCGCGACGTTACCGCGCCCGCAGGCCCGTCGGACCCGCCCGGAAGTGCTGCGCCACGTCCTCGGCGGAGAGGGCGCGGCTGTAGATCGCGACCAGATAGTACGCCCCGAGCCAGGTCTGGCCGCCCTCGGGAGCGGGCTCGTCGGCCAGCGCGAGGCGGTACTCCTTCCACTTCGAAAAGTCGCCGCCCACCGGCTGGCGGCCACGCTCGAGGCCGTCCACGTAGAAGGCCGCGCTCCCCGCCCGGTTCCGCGCGACCACGAGGTGCGTGAGCCCGACCTTCACCACCCCCTCGTCCGACATGATGCCCGGCATGCCCGCCTCGCCCGTCGACGTCGTCCGCAACCGCATCGTGAAGCGCGACGGGTTCGGCCCATTGTCCTCGCCCTGCCCGAGCGTGAAGTCGCGCGCCGCCGGGCCCGCCGAGAGCGAGAGGATCCGCGCCGGACCGATCTGCGCCGCCGAGGCGGGCATGATCCACGCCTCTACCGTCAGCTCGTGCGACTTCCGGCACGCCTCCGCGATCTTCGCCGCCGGCCTCGCCGAGACGAGCGCGGTCGGGGAGTGGACGAGCAGCCCTCTCGGCAGCCACTTGACCGCCGACTCGTCGCGCACTTTCAGATCGAGCGACTCGCCCGCCCCCGAGACGTCCTCGATCACGCCGCCCTTCCCCTCGTTGAAGAGATAGAGCGCCTCGAGATCGACGGTCGAGCGGCCCCGGAGCAGCGCCGCCGGACGCATCGTCCGGAGCGAGAAGTCGACCCCCTCCGCCACGGAGGCGGCGTTCCCGGCCGGGACCTCCAGCACCGCGCCGTCCTTCTTCCGCGAGAGCCGGACCTGCCCCTCCTTCACGTGCAGCCGCGTCGCCTTCGGCTCGGCCGTCAGCACGAAGGCCGTCCCCACGATCGTCAACTCCGCGTGGGCGGTGGCGAGCTTCATGGGAGCGCCCACCGGCTGACGGGCCACTTCGGCCGCCAGCATCCCATGGGCGAGCTGGGCCTGCTTGTGCGGCGCCTCTGCGACGTCGCGCAACGTCGTCTCCGGCGCCAGGTCGAGCCGGGTACCGTCGCCGAACGCGAACGAAGCCGTCGCGTCGCGCCCCGTCTGGATCCCCTGCCCCGGCGCGAGGTCCATCCCCACCCGGGCGTCGATCCTCGACCTCCCGGCCAGGATCCAGACCGGCCCCTGCACCCGCTCCAGCCGCCCCATCCGAGCGACCGTCTTCGCCCGCTTCTCCACGACCGGCGCCCGCTCCGCCTTCTTGTCCGCCGGCGGCGGCTCCGGCGGCGCGATCTCGACCCGCTTCTCGACCTTCCTCTCCGGCTCGGGCAGGATGAACGCCTCCTCCTTCGGATCGGGCCGCGGCGACTCGGGGAGGGGCTCCGGCTCACGAAGCGGCGGCTCGGGCTCGGGCTCGACCTCGATCCTCGCCTGCGGGGCGGGACGGGCCGGCGGCGGCCGCGTGAGCACCGCGCCCAGCACCATCGCGATCAGCAGGCCCGCCGCGATGAGCGCCGCCCCCCACGGCCGCTTCCGCTCCTCGACCGGACGCTTCGGCGCCCGCGGCCCGACCAGCGTCTCCTGGCTCCTGAGCTCGTAGAGCTCGGCGTCGAACTGCGCCGCCTCGGCGAACATCCGGCTCGCCGTCTCGGAGCCCTCGAGGATCCGGACGAACTCGCGCTCCTCGTCGACGGAGAGTTGCCGCTCGAGGTAGAGCAGCGTCCAGGCGCGGAACTCGTCGGGCTGCTCGACGGGATGGGGGGCGTTCATGACGACACGCTCCGGGCCACGCATTTCCGGAGGGCGCTGTGGACGCGGCTGAGCGCGACGTAGGCCCCCGACGTCGTCGTCCCGATCCGGTCGGCCAGCGCCTTCCCCGAAAGGAGGCCGTCGTACCTCAGGCTCAGGAGGCGCCGCGCGCGGTCCTGCAGCTTCTCGATGCAGCTGCGGAGCGCGTTGAGCTTCCACGGCTCATCGGTCTTCGCGCTGCGCTCCCACGCGGCGTCGAGCGCGTCGACCAGCTCCGACGAGAGCGACGCCCCCAGCCGCTGGGCCTTCTCGATCGCCGCGAGCGCCGCGTGGCGGGCGGCCTTCAGGAAGTAGCCCTCGAGGCCGCGGCCCGGGACGATCTCGCCCTGCCGCCGGACCATCGTCAGGCAGACTTCCTGGAAGACGTCCTCCGCCAGCGCGTAGTCGCGGACCAGCGCGCGGATGTAGGAGAGAAGCCAGGCGCGGCTGGAGAGCAGCCGGCTCAGGACCTCCTCACCGGGGTTCTCGGTCTTGATACGGGCCTCCTTATTCTGAAAAGAGGAACTCCGGCCCCATTCTAAACGTCAATCTATTGAATGACCAGGATGGCCTCCGTGTTGCTGCTCTTCGTCACCGCCACAGCCCAGGCGCCCCAGGAGCCCCCGGCGCTGATCGCCCGCGGCGTGCGCGAACTCGTGAAGATGCAGGAAGAGGGCGGCGCGTGGCCGTACGAGGGGGTCTACCGCGTCGGCGGCGAGATCCCCGTCGGCTACCGCGTGGGCGGGACCGCGATCGTCGCCGGGACGCTCCTCCGCGCCGCGCCCGAGGACAAGAACGCGCGCGCCGCCTACGAGCGCGGCCTGGCCTACGTCCTCAAGGGCCTCGAGCACCCGCTCCTCGAGGCCGGCACCGACGACGCCTACGACGTCCGCGTCTGGGGACAGGCCTGCGCGCTCGAATTCCTCTGCCACGCCCGCGCGGCCAAGGCGAAGGACGTGGACGAGCCGATCCGGAAGCTTGTCAAGACGCTGGTCGCCGAGGAGATCCGGGGGGGCGGCTGGAATTACGCGAACCACACGGCCCACGCGGCGTTCGTGACCGCGCCGGTCGCGCAGGCGCTCCTCTTCGCCCGCGCCCAGGGCTTCGAGGTCCCCGACGAGGTCTTCCCACGCGCCCGGAAGGCCCTCGAGTGCGCCCGCGCGAAGACCGGCGCGTTCCTCTACAGCGGCCGCTTCAAGGAGGGCGAGCCGGGCGTGACGGGCGACCAGGTGCCCGGCTCCATCGCCCGCTCCGCGATCTCCGAGACCACGCTCCTCCTGCTGGGCGGGGGCTCCCCCGATGCGGTCAAAGGGGCGATCGACGCCTTCCACGAGCACTGGCAGGCCCTCGAGGATCGGCGGAAGAAGACCGGGACCCACATCGGCCCCTACAAGATCGCGCCCTACTACTTTTACTACGGGCACCGCTACGCGGCACAGGCGATCGAGATGCTCCCGGAGACGGAGCGGGCGAAGGAACGCAAGAGGCTGCTCGAGGCGATCCTCCGGACGCGGGACGAGGACGGGACGTGGAACGACCGGGTCTTCGCGCGCTCCCGCAATTACGGCACCGCGATGATCGTGCTGGCGCTCCTGGGGGAGAAGACTCCCTTGCCGCCCAGGCTCGCCAAGTAGGCGAGGTTACTTCTTCTCCGGCTTGTCAGGGCCCCGGGCCGGCGACTCGAACTTCTTGTCCTTGTCCATCCCCTTCCAGACCCACGAGCCCGCGCCCCGGATGTCGAGCGTGAGATCGATCCGCGGCTCGAAGCTGTTCCCGTCGCTGCGCACGAACGCCACCCAGAGCTCGTTCGTCTTCTTGTCGCAGACGATCGTGTTGTCCGCGACCGAGAGGTGGTTGACCTTCGCCGCGTCGCCGTTCCACTGCTCCTTGCCGACGATCCGCTGGACCTTCTTGTAGGGCTCCTGTCCGTTGTAGACGACGAAGTTCAGGGTCGGCGTCGGCTTGAAGGCGTTGCCCTTCTCGTCGGTGAAGGCGAGCTTGAGGATGTAGGTGTCGCCCGAGTACTTGGTCTTGTCGCCCTGCTTGAACGAGATCCCCTCGACCATCATCAGCCCGCGCATCTCGACTTTGACGGCGGCCTTCTCCTCCGGCGCCTTGTTCTCCTGCTTCGCCGCCGGCTCGGGGAGCTTCGTCTGGGCGATCTCGATCTTCCTCGATTCGATCCGCTTCGCAATCGGCGAGGCCGGCGCGCCCGCGGCCGCGGCCTCGCCTTCGGAGTAGCTGAGATCGAACCCCGCGGCGTCGAACGGCCCGCACTCAGGCACGTAGTGCTCGAACGGGCGCGACTCCCCCGCCTTCAGGCCGCCGGGCAGCGTGTAGGGCGCTTCCTTCTGGCCCAGGCGGAACCCGGCCGTCACCTTGTCGACCGCGCCCGCCAGCCCGTTTTTCACGAGGCCCGTGATCCGCGCGGTCCCGTCGGTCAGGCGGACGATACGCACCTGCCGGAGCGTCACCTTCTTCTCGTCGGCCGCCCCGTCGGGAAGGGAGAGCCCCTCCGCCGCGAGCCAGGCGATCGAGGGAGCCCCCGCATCGGCCAGTGTCACCTCGAAGGTCTCCTCGGTGGCGGGAGGGATGGCCCGATCGAGCCGCACCCAGGTCTTGCGGCCGGGGAAGACGGCCGTCGGCTCCTCCGCTTCGCTCTCGCCGGAGTTGCGGACCACGAGCGTGACGCGATTGCCCTCGGCGGAGTGGGAGGCGATCGTCAGCTTCGCGGGCTCCGACTTTTTGAGAGTGGGAAAGGGCTGCTTGGAGTCCCCGCCGTAGACGCGCGTCCGCCCGCCCGCCTCGACATAGACCTCGTAGCGGCTGAAGTTCTGGACCTGCTCGGCCTCGAGCCTGAAGGTCGCGCCGGCGCCGGCGGCGATCTTCGCGATCCGGACCGTCTTCGAACGCCGGAGCTCCTTGGCGCCGTCATAGTAGACGGAGGTCACGCCGACGTCGATGAGGTCCTTCCCCGAGGGATTGGAAAGCAGCCCGTCGACGGTCACCTTGTGTTCGATGCGCTCGCGCGCGAACTCGAACTTGGTGAACGCCGGCGCGGCCGGATCCTGAAGCGCCGCCCAAAGAAGCAGCATCCCGCTCATCATGGTCACCCCCAATAATCCGTAACAAAACAAACGGCTTGTTCTGTTACGACCCAACTCTATTAATACGAAGGACTTAGGCCTTTTTCCAGCTGCTCCAGTTGATCAGGGCGACCGAGACGACGAGGAGCGCCAGGCCGGCCACCCGGTGGAAGTCGACCGGCTTGCGCGTCACGCCCAGCCAGCCGAACTGGTCGATCAGCAGCGCGGCCGTCATCTGGCCGGCCAGGGCGGCGACGACCATGCCCGTCACCCCGATCCGGGGCGCCGCGAGGAGCGTCACCGTCACGAAGATCGCCCCGATCAGCCCGCCGAGGAGCTGCCACCAGGACACGTTCCTCACGTTCACAAGGTTGCCCTCGCGCGTCACCGCCACGACCACGATGAGGGCCAGCGTCCCGACGCAGAATGAGATCAGCGACGACTCAAACGTCCCCACATGGCCCCGGAGCGCCGCGTTGATCGGCGCCTGGAACGCCATGACCGCGCCGGAGACCACCATCATCGCCACGACCATCCACGAGCTCATCTTCGATCTCTCCTCGGAACGCGGCGATCATACCATGCGGCGACCGATTCGATACGGGACGTGTATCGCTTCCGATACGAGGCTCGGCGTCCGCCGAGGGGGATCACGCTGGCCCGTCGCTTGCTACTCCGGGGACGGAGGTGACGACCATGAACACGCTCATCCTGATGCTCCTCTCGGTGCTCTCGCAGGAACCGGCGGCCTCGAAACTCGGGACGGCGATCGACTGGGAAGAGAGCGTCGAGGCCGCCGCAAGGAAGGCGCTCAAGGAGGAAAAGCTCGTCCTCGTCCTCCACGTGGCGGGCCACTTCGACAAGCCCGGGCTCACCTGAAACGCCGCGCAGGCGCTCCGGTGCGGAGCGCTCTCCGACCCGGCGGTCGGTGCCTTCCTGACCCGCCATTTCCGAGCCGCCTGGAAGAAGGTGGGGACCTTCACGATCCGGCACACGGACCCGAACCCAAAGGGGCAGAAGGAGGGAGGGAACGTCGTCGCCTATTTCTGCACGCCCGATCTCGAGATCGTCCATGCGGTGGGCGGGAACCTCGGAGGCGACGACTTTCTCCAGCAGGCGGAGTGGGCGGTCCGGCTTTCCGAGCGTCTCGAGCGGGCCGATCTCCAGGAGCGCCAGGAGCTCGCCGCGCGAGCCCATTTGGAGAGTTCCGGGAAGTTGATCTCATCGAGGCGCTGGAACGGGAACTGAGTCAGCTTCACCGCCGGTGCGGCGCACCGGCTTCTGGCGGAGAACACCCTTCCGCTGCTGGCCGACGTGGCGCAGACCTTCTACGCGACGCTGGTCGGGCAGAAGCTGAGCGACGAGGAGATCCGGATCGTCGACGAGCGGACCTACGGCCCGGCGGCCTTGACCATCGCGACAAACTCGTCGCGCCAGCCGCCCACGGTCTCGGCGGGGCCGACGACCTTGAAGAACCAGGGCGCGGACTCGGTCTCGACGACGGCGAGCAGCATGCGCGCCTTGGGGACCGGGTCGGGCTCGAAGTCGGAGCGGTAGTCGCCGCTGATGTCGACCAGGGTGACCTTGCACTTCCCCGGGACGGTCTCGACCTTGGCCTGGGCGCCGCCCATCTGGGCGCTCCAGCGCAGCAGGTTCTCGTTGAACGACTCCGGGCCCCAGATCCGCGTCGTCGAGAGCGTGAAGACGCCGGGCTTCTCTTGCTTCTGCTTGTCGGGCACGCCGTACTGCGCCTTGCGCATGTTGTTCGTGGGCTCCTCCTTGATCCAGCCGGAGGGAGCGGCGAAGGGGATCACCTTGCCGATCGCGGCGGGCGGCTTGGGCGCCTCGTCGGGCGGGGTCGGCGGATTGGAGGGCGAGTCGGGCGAGCAGGACGCGAGGAGCGCCAAGGCGAGCGTCAGTTTCTTCATAGACCTGGAATTATGGCATTTCAGCGGCCGCCATTCCAGCAATCTGGAACGGAGCTCCCGGGGGATGTATCATCCGGGGAATGAAAGCCATCCGCGCCCGGCAGTTCGGCGGCCCCGAGGTGCTCGCGTTGGAAGAGGTGCCCGACCCGAAGGCCGGGCCCGGCCAGGTGGTGGTCCGCGCGAAGGCCGTGGGCGTCAACCCCGTCGACGTCTCCATCCGGACGGGGGCCTACAGCAAGATCGTGCAGACGCCCTACACGCCGGGCTCGGACGCGGCGGGCGTCGTCGAGGCCGTGGGAGACGGGGTGAAGCACGTGAAGGCGGGCGACCGCGTCTTCGTCACGGGCACGACCTCTCCCAGCTTCACCGGCGCGTGCGCGGAGCTCGTCCTCTCGCGCGCCGCACAGGTCCACCCGCTCCCCCCGGGGCTCTCGTTCCAGCAAGGGGCGGCGATCTACATCCCGTACGGGACCGCCTACCGGGCGCTCGTCCAGCGGGCGCGCGGGCAGGCGAACGAGACGGTGCTGGTCCACGGCGCCTCGGGCGGCGTGGGGATCGCGGCGCTCCAGCTCGCCCGCTCGCTCGGGTTCCGCGTGATCGGGACCGGCGGGACCGACCGGGGCCGCGAGCTCGTCCTCCAGCAAGGGGCCCACCACGTCCTCGACCACAAAGCGCCCGACACCCTCGAGAAACTGATGGCGCTCACCGAAGGGCGCGGCGTGGACATCATTCTCGAGATGGCCTCGCACCTGAACCTCGCGAAGGACCTCACGCTGCTCGCGAAGTTCGGGCGGATCGTCGTGATCGGCTGTCGCGGTTCCATCGAGATCAATCCGCGCGAGGCGATGATGCGCGACGCGGCGATCCTCGGGATGCACCTCGGGAATCCCACCGAAGCGGAGGCGGCGGCGATCTGGGCGGGGCTGGGCGCCGGTTTCGCCAATGGCACGCTCAAGCCCGTGATCGGCCGGGAGCTGCCGCTCAAGGACGCGGCGCAGGCCCACGTCGCGGTGATGGAGCCGGGGGCCTACGGGAAGATCGTCCTCATCCCCTGACGGCCAGCACGACCGCGGAAAGCCTTTCCAGCCGCTCGAAGTACGCCCGCCCTTCCGGGTCGAGGGGGACGTCGCGCAGCGCCGCCGCGACCCGCTCGCAACAACGGGCGAGGGTGGCACGCCGGTCCTCCGCGAGCGCGCGCGGGATCCCGTCGCTGCGGAGCGAGGCGGTCAGACAGGCCCCCGTCTCGGCGTCCAGCTTGACGAGCGGGGTGCCCGACACGGCCTGCTTCAGGCAGGCGCAGGGAAAGGGCGCGACCTGGTGCTCGCGCCAGACGGAGGGGACGTCCACGCCCCAAGTATAGCCGATCTACGAGGCGCCCGCGGGCGGGGTCGCCGTCGAAGCGCTCGCGGGATCGGGCGCCCAGCGGCGAACGGTCTCGAGCAGCGTCTCCTTCTTGAACGGCTTGCAGAGGAAGTCGACCGCCCCCGCGTCGTGCGCCTTCGCGCGCACGTCGTCCTCTGACATCGCGGAGAGGAGGACAATCGGGATGCCTTCAAGCTCACGGTACTGGGCCATGAGTTCGCAGGCCATGGCGCCGTCCATCCCGGGCATCATGATGTCCATGAGGATGAGTTCCGGCCGCTCCTTCCGGGCGCGGCCGACGCACTCCATGGCGTTCGGCACCCATTCGGCGCGGTACCCGGCGTTCTGGAGTATGAAGACGATCGACTGGCCGATGTTCTTGGCGTCGTCGCAGACGAGGATCATCGGGACGCGGCTCATGGACCCCTCCTCCCGCATGGTGTGCTTCGCCTCATTCCGAAGGAAGGAAAGCAATTCCGCGGCCAGAGGGCGGACCCCCGAAAACACATTAAAAATGGGGTCTGGGCTACGAAAGGGACGGGGAGGCGACAGAATTGTCGGACCCGTGTACCAAACCCGGCTTCGGAACGCACGTAGAGGCCGACCTTCGTTGCGTTGACGTCGCCGTCGTATATATACTGGCGGGATCGAACGATGAGGGAGGCTGTCCCATGATCCGGACCCTCGCGGCACTCCTGGCGGCGCTGGCCGCCGCTCCCCTTCAGGACAAGAAGCCCGACAAGCCGCCTCAGGAGGAGCTCCTCGCCGAGATGAGGTGGGAGCTCCAGAAGGACGACCGGTTCGATTTCAAGTGGACCTACGACGAGTCGCGCAAGCACGTCCCCGGGCAGGGCGACCCCTCCGAGACCACCGACAAGCGCGACGTGACCGGCGAGGTGACCTTCAAGGAGGGCGAGACCGGCCAGCCCGGCACGATCGTCCTCGTCGTCAAGAAGGCCCTCTACGCGGTCACGAGCCGCGACCACGATCTCATCGTCACCTACATGGAGGGCAAGAAGGTCGACGTCCAGGTCAAGGTCAAAGGCGACCCCCGGGCGACTCCTACGGCGAAGGAGGGACTCAAGGTCGTGGCGAACCTCCTCGCCGATAGCATGAAGAAGCAGGTCGAGGGCGAGTTCAGGATCGTCCCCAACTTCAGGAAGAACCAGACGATGATCCTTCACGAGAACATCCCGTCCAAGCCGGGCCCGGGGCTGTTCGACAAGATCTTCATGCATTCGCCGCTGCCCACGGGGAGCATCAAGCAGGGTCAGACCTGGAGGGACCCGGTGGACAACTTCCTCATGCCCACGGGCCTCATGGAGGCGAGCACGATCGACTACAAGGTGCCCACGGTGAACGCGACGGCGATCGTCGTCAAGGCCGGCTTCCAGATCCCGATCGTCAAGCCGCCCACCGTGACGGACCAGAAGGTCACGGGCAGCTACGCCATCGCGCGCGAGTACAGCTTCCACCGCGGCGGGTACCTCCAGTCCAGCAAGGAAGACGTGACGTTCGCGAAGAAGGTGGACGCCTCGGGCGCCGACGCCGCCTTCTACAAGGAGGACTCCAGCGCCTTCACCAAGCAGCAGCTCACGATCAAGAAGAAGGCGTCGGAGAAGAAGTAGCCGCGCGGCTCACTTCTTGAGCGTCACCCGGACGATCAGCACGAGGCGGCGGGGTTCCCTTCCCGGCAGGGAGAAGTCGGACTGGCTCGCGACCGCCACCGGGACGTCCATCGGGATGGTCTGGGTGGCGGTCATCTTCACGATCGAGATCGTGGGGACCTGGACCTCCCCGTGCCGGGTGGTCAGCCTCTCCAGGCCTTCCAGCTTGCAGAGCGCCGCCTCCAGGTTCAGCTTCACGCGCTTCCGGTCCAGGGCGGTCGTGGGCCGGACCCAGAAGGCGAACCCCTCGCGAATCTCCCTCCTTTCCCCGGCTCCGTCCGCGGAGTAACCCGCCACGAAGTGGGTCTCCCGGCCTGAGAAGGCCGCGACCCGGGCGTCGTCAAAGGCGGTCAGGTCCTGCTCGCCGACATGGACTGCATCCTTGCCCTCGGCCAGCGCCCGCCTCAACGCCTCCTCCCGGACGATGTTCCCGTCCAGGATCGACGCGACGGCGCTTTCCTTCAGAGCGACCAGGCTCGCCCGGACGCGGAGCTCTCTGAGGGCGGTCTCGCGCAGGGCGCTGAGAAAGCGCTCGACTTCATCGCAGACCTGCGGCTTGGCGCGCACCAGCAGGAACCCGGCGTAGCAGGCGACGGAGGAGCAGGACGGGTCCTCCCAGCTGCCCTTCGCGACGCCGTCCCGGATGAGCTCGACCAAGGTATCGATCCGGGTCAGGCCGGGGATCGCCTCCATGGACGTCGCGAATCCCGCGGGGGGAGGCCGCAGCAGGCCCAGCTCCACCGGCGCCTGATCGTAGATGAATCCGGTCATCTCGCGGACATCGATGATTCGGAGGGCCCCGCCCACGAAGGGCATGTTTGAGACCCCGGTGATGACGACCTTTTCACCGTTCTCCACCATCCAGTCCAGCCCGACGGGCCGGGTGGCCAGGGTGAGGAGGGCCTCCAGGCTGACGCCGGTCAGCTTCATGTCGAAAAGGTCCGCGTCATCCGCGGTCCCCAGCCGGCACTGCACCGGGTAGCCCGTCCGCCGCTCGATCTCGACGGCCACGTCGGAGACGCGAGGGGACTTAAGGTCGATGTCCAGGAGGATGGATCGGGCCTTCTCCGGGGTGAGGGGATTCTCGTCGCGGATCCGCCCGAGGACTTCGTCGAGACGCGCCCGCAGCTCCGCCGAGGCCGCCTTGACGCGCGCCTCCCTGAGGGGCTTCACCGCCTTCTGGCCCTGGCGGACGAGTTCGGAAGCGGCCGCCTCCCGCTCCGCGACCGTGTCCGATTCGAGATTGAGGAGGGAGCGCCGGAGGTCATCGCCCTCATCGAGGAGCGGGACGCAGGCCAGGACCAGCGCGAGCGGTGCGATCATTCGGCTCTCCTTCGCAGACTCCAAGAAGAGTGACGCCGCCCGGGGGGTCGAGGTAAACCGTCCCGGTCAACGGAGCATGAATCCCCGCACGATCACCAGCCCGAGGAAGACCACGGCCGAGGCGCTCGCGACCAGGAACCCCCGCTGGATGTTGTCCGTCTTCCGGGCCACACTGCCGATGATCGCAGGGATCACGGTCCACCCGATCGAGGCGAAGAAGAAGAAGATGCCGACCGCCCGACCCATCATCTCCGCCTCCACGCTCAGCAGGACGACGGCCATCATGGTCGGGAAGACCGGCCCGCACGCCAACCCGGCCAGGACGACCAGGGCGATCGTGAGGGCCCGCCCGCGGAGGAAGACGAGAGCCAGCATGAGGGCGACGCACGCCGCGGCCATGAAGACGAGGAGAGCCTGCTCGTTGCTCTCACCCAGGATCCGCTTGAGGTAGCCCTTGGCCCCGAGGATGGCGACGATGAGGCGGCTCCCGGTGAAGCCAAGCCAGAATCCGGAGAGCGCCAGTCCCGCGACCTTCTTCGACTGCTCCTCGGGAATCTCCTTGGGCGTCTGCCTCATCACGAGCGTCGTGGCCCATCCGCCCACCGACGTCTCCAGGGGCACGAAGAAGAGGAAGGCGAACCCGAGCACCCAGAAGAGAGGGCTCGACAGGAGGCCGGAGAGACCTCCCTTGGCCTGAGCCGGTGCAGGGGCCGGTGCCGGCGCAGGCGGGGCGTCCGCCTTCGCGGCCTGCTCCGCGGGCTTAGCCTTCGCCTTGGGATTCATCTCGGCGAAGATGCCCAGGAAGACCGGAAGGGCGACGATCAAGGCCAGAAGCAGAAGGCCCTTCTCGTGGCCCAGTTTCTTGAGGACCAGCCCGATCAGCATGGGCGTGACGAACGCTCCGAACCCGAAGACGAAGTCGAAGAAGTTCGTGGCCCACATGAGCTCCTCTTCCGGCCGGTCGGCGACCGCCACGCGCATGAGGACGTTCCCCACGTTCACCTGGGCCGCCCAGCCGATGCCCAGGAGCAGCACCGCGATCAGCGCGCCCCTAAAGGTCCGGGTCTTCGCGAAGATCAGGACCGCTATCGCGACCGCCGCCGACCCGGCCAGCCAGACGCCCTTCCGGCCCAGCGCGTCCGTCAGGAACCCGCAGAGGAGGATGGTGGGTCCGAACATCGTCCCGAACCCGCCCACGAGCTTCCCGACCTTCCCCTCGTCGAGGTTCAGGCGCTCGACGAGCGGCACCTTGAGCCCGCCCACGAGCGCGTACGCCAGCCCCATGATCGGCAGGCTGATCGTCAGGAAGATCTGCAGGTAGCTGAATTCCATGGCTTCGGCTCCTATGCGAAATCGATCTTCACGTCGTCGGCGACCGTGCCGAGGATGTGGTAGCCGCAGTTGCTCTCCTGGAGGATCGAGCCCGGCACGCAGGCGTTCACCGGCCCGTGCGCCACGAGGCGCGCGATGAAGCGCTGCCAGGACATCCCGCCGATCCCGCAGTCGCCGTCCAGCCAGAAGCTCCGGTCGCGCGCCCCCAGGATCTCGCGCGGGCCGATCGACGCCGCTTTCGGCGGCACCCACGACCAGTCGCCCCCGAACGTGTGGAGCGCGTTCTGCATGATCGTCATCGGGTTGAGCTCGACGATCCGCCCGTGCGCCTTCTTGTAGGCCGCGAGATCGTCGCCGTACTCGAGGCCCAGGTGGGACTCCCAGAACGCGATGTGGCCGCACCAGCCGATCCCGCCGTAGCAGCAGTCGGCGCCGCCGGCATCCTCGATCATCTTCCAGTAGTCGTCGATGATCTTGTGCGTAGGGAAATGGATGCTCTTGTCGGGCGGGCGGAGCTTGGCGTCGATCTTGGCGAAGAACGACTGGCGCATCGAGGTCGCGAACGACCCGATCCAGTCGGCGGGGGCGGTCTCCCCCTGGTCGTTCGCGTACTCGTCCATGTTGAACGTCACCAGGTGCCGGCAGGAGATCCCGAGCTCGTTGATCATCCGGGCCGCGATCGCGTACTGGGGGACCGGGCCCACGGGGAGGATGAGGACGCACTTCTTCCCCGCCTCTCCCGTCTTCCGGATCCGGCTGACGATGTCGAGGGCGAAGCGGCTGTAGAACTGAACCTTGTCGTCGATCACCTCGATCCGGAACTTCGGGTTCCGGTGCTTCGTGATCTGCCCGCGCGTGACTGCCCGGACGCGCGCACATGCCTTCTCGTCCCGGAACGGGATGAACTTCGGGAGCGAGTACGTGAACGCCATGGACCCTCCCCTGCCTTCCGCTCTCCGGCCTCTTCTGACTTCCAGCCTCTAGCTTCTAGCCATGGTTTTGACTCTCTTCTTCCCGAGCGCCCGGGTGAGCACGTCCTCCCTCGGGAACCCGTGTCCCAGGTGCTGCGTGAACCCTTCGGCGTACTTCACCGTCTTCTTTCGGAAGTCGCGCGCCCGGTCGGCCCCCCAGCGCTTCATGGAGAGGATGTACTCGTCCTCCCCGTGCTGCTCGCGGAGCCACTCGCGCTGCGACGCGTGGCAGCCGAGCATCCGCTCCTTCTCGGCCATCGTCGAGGTGATGTCGACCGCGAACCGGGCCCGGACGCGGCGGCCCTGGGCGTCGACGTTCTCGATCGGGTCGGCGTAGAGGATGGCCGGGATCCGCTCGCTGGGCGGGAGCTTCTTCCCGTTCAGCGCCGCTTCCCAGTTGGGGATCGTCGACGCGAACGCCGCCTCGCGGACGATCTTCGGTGTCTCCGTATGGTCGGACATGTAGTCGTCGGCCGGGTGGGTGATCACGAGGTCGGGCCGGACCTCGCGGAGGAGGCCGCAGACCCGGCGCTTCGATGCCGCGTCGTAGAAGACCGTCAGGTCGTCGAAGCCCAGGCAGGTGTAGCCCGCCCCCAGGATCTCCGCCGACCGCGCGGCCTCGCCCTTCCGGATCTCCGAAATCTCGGCCCTCGAGTGCTTCATCGATCCCAGGTCCCCCGCCGTCAGGGTCGCCAGGTGGACGCGCCATCCCGTCCGCTTGAGGAGCGCCAGCGTCCCCGCGCAGGTGATCTCGATGTCGTCCGGATGGGCCATGACCGCCAGGACCGTCGGCATCCTTGCACCACAAAGTCACAAAGCCCACAAAGTCGGAGGCCACAAAGGAATCTCTTTGTGTCCTGGGTGTCTTTGTGGTGAATCTTGTTCCTGACTCTACCTCAACTCCGAGAGCTTCACGGGCCGGCCCTTCCGCGCCGAGAGATCGGCGGCGAAGACCACGCGGTGGCTCTCGAACGCCGTGTCGAAGTCGGTGAGCGGCATCTTCTTCCCCGCCTTCGTGGCGTCCACGAAGGCCTGGAACTGCGGCTGGTACGGGTGGTCCTTCACGTCGCCCGAGTCGACCAGATGGGTCGAGAGCGTGCTCCACTGGCCCTTGAACATCCCCTTGAGCTTGTGGGAGTAGATCTTGTTGTCGAGCATGCTCCCCTGGCTCCCCACGAGGTGCGTGTGGAAGTAGTAGGGCTGGAGGCAGTCCGTCACCGAGGCCACCTTGCCCAGCTTTCCGTTCCGGAACTTGAGGAGCGTCACCGAAGTCGTGTCGTACTCGTAC
>CAZSCC010000303.1:0-12394 GCA_964604905.1 uncultured Planctomycetales bacterium | reverse complement strand
AATTCGCGCTGGCGGCGCAGATCTACGACGCCCAGGTCGCCGCGATCACCGCTCCGGAGCGCCGGAAGCGCCTGGCCATGATCTACGTCGACGCGGGCCGCGAGTTCCTCGTCGCGAAGGACCCCAAGGACCCGACCTTCGCCGCCGACTACCTCGCCGCCCACAAGCTGCTCTCGAAGTCCCTCGAGCTCGAGGCGCTCGGCGCCGACGAGGAGGGCGTCCGCGTCGACCTCGTCACGTGCGAGCTCAAGGGGGGCCTCCCGCCCCCGCAGCTCCTCAAGTCGTGCGAGACCTTCGAGGAGAAGTACCCGAAGTCGGCAAAGCTGGATGAGGTCCTCTTCGCCCGGGGCATGGCCCTCGGGAAGCTCGGCCGCCCCTGGGAGGCGGAGAAGGCCTGGGTGCGCCTGGCGACCGAGTTCGCCCAGTCCAAGGTCGCGCCCGAGGGGCTCTACCTGGCCGCGCGGCTCCATGTGACCGAGCAGGGACACGCCGCGGACCTGGAGGAACTCCGCCGCGCCCTCCCGCTCCTCCGGAAGCTGGCGAAGGACTTTGCGGCGAGTGAGCAGGGCCCGAAGGCCGCGGTCCTGATCGGGCTCGCCCTCTCCCTCCACGAAGACCTCCGCGCAGAGGCCCGACAGGCGCTGACGGCGTTCGTCGATGCCCAGGCGAAGCACGAGCGCGCCCCGGAGGCGCTCCTCCGCGTGGCCGAGCTCTGGCTCCAGGACCAGGACGACGCGAAGGCGATCGCCGTCTACGAGGACTTCCTCAAGCGCTTCCCCGACAGCGCGCTCTGGCCCGCCGTGCGGCAGTCGATCGCGACCGTGCGGTTCGACCGCCTCGTCCGCGCGCGGACCCGCAAGGACTGGTCCGGGGTCCGGACCTTCGCGCAGGAGTTCGTCGATCTCCATGCCACCGACAGCCGCTCGGCCGAGGCGGCGTTCGAGATCGGCAAGGCGCTCAAGGAGGAAAGGAAGTTCAAGGAGGCCGTCGAGGCGTGGCTGAAGGTGGCCGCCAAGTACCCGCAGCACGAGGCGGGCCAGGGCGCCCGGTTCGGCGCGGCGGAGCTCATGGCCACCGAGCTGGACGACTTCGAGACGGCGCTCAAAGAGCTCCCGAAGGTGGGGGGCGGCTGGGCCGGCCCGGCGCGCCAGCTCCTCCAGAAGCTCCAGGAGCCGGCGCTCGTCCTGGCCGGCGAGCGCGTCTTCAAGGTCGGGGAGGCCCCGGCCGTCAAGATGACCGTCCGCAACCTTGAGACCGTGAAGTTCCGCTACTGGACGCTCGACGTGAAGGACTACTTCGAGAAGAAGGCCTCGACCGCGGGGATCCAGAACCTCGAAGTCTCCGTCATCGCGCCCGACAAGGAGTGGGAAGTCCCGGTCAAGGACTACCGGCGTTTCAAGGAGTTCAAGCTCGACGTCGAGATCCCCAAGAAGGACCCGGGCGCCTACATCGTCACGGCCTCCTCGGGCCGGCTGGAGACGACGACGGTCGCCCTCGTGAGCGACCTCGCGATGATCGCCCGCGCCGGGCGTAAGGGCGCGACCGTGATCGTCGAGAACATGAAGACCGGCGAGCGCGTCGCCGCCCCCGCGCTCTCGACCGCCGCCGACGGGAAGCACCTGAAGGCCTGGACGAAGGAGACGCTCGCCTCGAGGCTCTCCTTCCTGGCTGAGGCGCCCGGAGGGCTCGCTTTCCGCGACCTCGACGTGTCGGGGCTCGCGGTTCCCGCCGACCGGCAGCCCGGCGCCCTCATCCTCACGGACCGCCGCACCTATGCGGTCGAGGACGAAGTGCGCGTGAGGGTGATCGTCCGCGACGTCGCCGAGAACGCGACCGTCGTTCCGAAGGAGAAGAAGTACCGGCTCGCGGCGGTGAGCGCGCAGGGCGTTCCCTTCACCGAGACGGAGTTCGTCCCTTCCCGGGCCGGGACGGCCGCCGCGTCGTTCCGGATCCCCCGGGGCCTGACGAACAAGGTGCGGATCGACGTCTTCGAGATGGCGAAGCCCCAGGAGAAGCTCGTGGGGCAGCAGGAGCTGCGGATCAGCGCCTCGCCGCAGCGGGGACGCCATTTCGACTTCCTCATGGACGACAGGCCCGTCTTCGCGGGAGATCCCGCCGACGTGACGGGAGTGCTGCGCGACGCATGGGATCGCCCGATGGCCGGCCGCCAGATCCGGGTGATGACGACGGGCGAGACGGAATGGAAGGATCGCGTGACGGGCCCCGACGGGACGTTCGCGGTCGCCCTGCGCGAGACGGAGCGGTTCGCCCGCGGCGGGTGGGCGGAGGTCCATGTCCAGCACGAGAATGTGGGCGACACCTTCAGGGTCCTGGTCCACACCCGGGCGGTTCGGCTCGCGTTCGAGGAGGCGTCGCGCCTCCATGAGCCCCTGGCGGCCGGGGAGGCGAAGACGGTGACCTTCACCGCGAAGCGGGACGATGGGGCCCCCGTCGGCCGGGCCTTCCAATGGAAGGTGGTCCGTACCAGCGAGGCGGGCGAGCGCTCGGTCCTCGACTCAGGCCAGGTCACGACCGGCGCGGACGGGAAGGGGGCGATCTCCTTTACCCCGAAGGAAGGCGGCGTCCACCAGCTCGCCGTCTCCATGAAGGACGAGGATGGCCTGCCCGTCCGGCTCGACGGGACGCTGACGGTCTTCGACGACAAGGAAGAGGCGAAACTCCGGCTGCTCTCCGCCGCTGACGAGTTCGAGCCCGGCCAGCCGTTCGAAGTGTCGGTCTTCTCCCGGCTCGAGAAGGGCCTCGCGTTCGTGACCGTGGAGTCGGAGAAGGTGGAGCAGGTCGTGGCGGTGACGCTCGATAAGGGCCGGAACGTCGTGCGCCTGGCGCCGCCCCCCGGGGCGACGCGCGACTTCAGCGTCGCCGTGATGATGATGCAGGGCAATGCCTTCCACTCGGAGGCGCGCGATTTCCGCGTGAAGGAGTTCGACCTCAAGGTGGAGCCGTCGAAGAAGGAGTACAAGCCCGGCGAGGAGGCGACGGTGGCCGTGACGGCGAGGCCGGGGAGCGAGGTGCTCCTCGTCGCGGCGGACGAGGTGCTCGTCGGGATCGACAAGGACGGATTCCTTCCCCTCCGTAGGGGCCGGTATTTCGCCACCGAGTCCTCGGCGGCGCTCGCCTTCCAGGGACAGACGAGGCAGCTCGAAGAGTACATGCTGAACGCGCTCGTTCGTCTCGAAGCGCTGGACAAGAGCGCGGCTCCCCGCGTGATGCTCCCCAAGGAGGAGCCCGCCATGCTGGGGCAGATGATGGGAGAAGGGAGAGGTGGGCAGTATGGAGGGGGGTTCGGTGGAAGGAGGAACCTCGTGGCCCGCGGGGGCGGCATGGCGCAGACGGCCGAGCGCGGCCCGGGAATGGCCTACGCGGAGCCGGCGCCGCTCTTCTTCGGCTCGGCGGTGGCGGACGCGGCCGGGAAGGCGACGTTCACGTTCACGCTCCCTCAGGGCTGGGGCGAGTATGCGATCACGGCGTGGGCGGTCGACGGGTCGAACGCCATCGCCACGAAGTCGGCGGAGATCAAGGCCCGCGCGCCGGTGACGGTCGTGGTCCGCGCGCCCGAGAGCGCGGTGGAAGGCGAGAAGACGGGCGTCGTCGCGCTCCTGACGAACCAATCCGCGCAGGAGCAGGAGGTGACGCTCTCGTTCGGCGGCGACGTCAAGGTCAAGGTCGCCGCGCGGTCCACGCTCGAGAGGACGTTCGAGTGGACGGCCGCGGCGTCGGCGACGTTCGCGATGGACGGCCTCAGGCAGGAGCTTCGGACGGAGTTGCGCCCGAAGGCGCCGTCGATGATGGCCGAGGTGGGAGGCGCGTTCGCGGCGAAGACCGATCTCGCTCCCGAAGGGCAGGGGAAGATCTCGGTGCGCTACGCCGTCGGCCCCGCGGCCCTCCTGGAGAGCCTGGGGGAAGGGCGCGATCCCCTCGCGAATGCGAGCGATGCCGCCGCCCGGCTGATCGCCGCCATCGCGCGCCACCGCTACGCCAAGACCGATGCCACGAAGCTGGCGGTGATGGAATACCAGGCGCGCCGTGCCGCGGGGCTTCAGGACGCCGCGCATCTCGACCTCGCGTGGACCGTCCTCCTCTACCTCGCCGAGGCGGAGGCGAAGGCGGCCGAATTCGACGTCAAGCCGGACCCTGCGCTCCTCAAGCAGAGGTTCGCGCAGGCCACGAACGACGACGTGAAGGCGCTCATGCTCTTCGCGCTCTCCCGCGGGGGCGAGGCGGAATACGGCTTCGTCTTCCGCCTCTGGCGCGGGGCCGACGGCCTCTCTCCGCGAGCGCTCGCCTCGGTGGCGCTGGCGCTCCAGGGGGCGAAGAAGGCCGACGAGGCGGAGGCGGCCGTCGCCCGCCTCGTCAAGGCCGCAAAGGAGGATCACTGGGACGCGATCGAGGTGGGAACGCCGGACGGCTCGAACACCTCCTACGGGACGACCGCGCTGGCGGCGTTCGCGCTGGCGGAGATCGAACCGGCGAGCCCGCTGCTCGCGAAGGCGCGGGCGTGGCTCCTGGCGCGCGCGCCGTCCACGCCGTTCGAGAGGGCGATGCTGGCGCTCGCGATGCAGTCGACGAACGACAAGAGCGCCGTCAGCGAGCTCAAGATCGACGGCCGGTCGGTGAAAGGGTACGGCGAGGTCGCCGTCGAGAAAGCGTCGATCGAGCCGGTGGGCGGCGGGACCTACTATGCCCTGGCGCGGCGCGAGACCGGGAAGGCCCTCGAGTCACCTGCCAAGGTCGCGATCAAGCGGACGGCCCTCTGGCCCGCGCTCGTCGTCGAGGGCGTGACGGCGCGCGGCGGCCCGGTCGCGGCGAAGGAGCCGGTCGAGAATCCCTCGATGGTGAAGGTCGCCGCCGGCGAATCGTTCGCGATCACCTACGAGCTCACGGTGAGCGGTCCCACGACGCGGTACGCGATCCTGGAGCTCCCGCGCGTCACGGGCCTGAGGCTGAGGGCCGACGCGCTCCGGGTGCTCGTCCCGCCCCAGGCGGGCGCCGAGCAGAAGCTGACGGTCTCGGTGGGCGTCTACGCCGACGCGCCCGGGGCGTATCCGGACCTCGACGTCCTGGCGGCGGGGGCCGACTATCGGGCGGGATGGCAGATCACCCACGGCGAGCGCCTCGCCGCGGGCCGGATCCACTACGGGAAGAAGCAGTGGAAGCAGTCGCGGGACATCCTCGCGCCCCTGTTCGAGAAGGGGACGCTCCTGGACGCCGCGATGATTGAGGCGGCGCGGATGCTGGCCTACTTGGCGGTCGAGCTCAAGGAGCCCGAGACGGTGGTCCGCTTCTTCGAGATCCTGAAGGAGAAGTCGCCCGGCGAGGTGGTGCCGTTCGGCAAGATCCGCGCGGTGGGCCTGGCCTACGCGGCGGTGAAGGAGCACGAGCGGGCGATGCAGGTCCACTCGGGGACCTGCGACGCCTACTTCCTCCAGGAGGCCAACGTGGTGGGCGCGCTCGACGGCCTGGGCCGCACCCGGCAGTCCACGGAGGAGATGAAGCGGCTGCTCGCGGACCATCCCGACAGCCCGCTCAACCGCGAGATGCTCTATGGCCTCGCGGTGCGGCTCTACTGGGCGGCGAAGGATGCGCCGCTCGCGGCGGACAAGGAGAAGCGGAAGCTGACGCGGACGGAGACGCTGGCCGAGTGCACGGCCGCCCTTGAACGGACGCTCGCCGGGTTCCCGACCGACAAGGACGCCGACCTGGCGGCCCTGACACTGGGGAGCGCGTATCTCGAGGCGGGAAACCCCCTCCTGGCAGAGAGGACCGCCCGCGCCTCGGCGCTGCGCTATCCCAAATCAAAGCACGTGGACGGCTACGACTATACGGTCGCCTTCGCCCAGTTCGGACAGCGGAAGTTCAACGAGGCGCTCGTCATGTGCGACCGCCTGGAGTCGTTCGACTACGGGGCGCACGCCAACCCCGGGCCCGGCGTGATGCGCGACCGGGCCGTCCTCATGAAGGCCCAGATCTTCCACGCCAAGGGCGAACTCGAGAAGGCGCTCGAGAACTACAAAAAGCTTAAGGACTCGTCGCCCGACGCGGCGCGGTCGGCGGCGTTCCTGGAGCGCGAGGCGATCGCGGTCCCAGAGGTGACGGTGGCGCCGCTCGCGAAGCCGGCCGAGATCGAGCTGGAGCACGCCGGGGTGGCCACTGCGCAGGTCCGCGCGTACAAGGTGGACCTCACGATGCTGGCGCTCCGGCGGAAAGGGCTCGCCGACGCCGCGTCCATCGAAGTCGCGGGCATCAAGCCCGTTTTTGAACGGTCGTTCAAACTCGACGCGCCCAACGCGAAGCGGCGCGAGAAGCAGAAGCTGGCGCTCGACCTGAAGGACCCGGGCGCCTACGTCGTGGGCGTCAAGGCGGGGGACTTCTTCGCGAGCGGCCTCGTCCTCCGGAGCGATCTGGCCATGACCGTGCAGGAGGAGGCGGGCGGGACGGTGCGCGTGAACGTGACGGACGTTGCGGCAGGCGCGTTCGCGGAGGGCGTGAAAGTCACGATCTTCGGCACTCAGGACCAGCACATCGTGAGCGACAAGACCGACTTGCGCGGCATCTGGGAGGCCGTGAACGTTCGGGGCGCGGCGGTCGTGGTGGCGGAGAAGTCGGGGCACGTGGCGATGTATCGCGGGCAGTCCGTGCTCGCCGCGCCGCCTCAGAGGCCGGCCGCCAGCCAAGCTGAACCCAACAAGGCGAGGGACGGGCAGCAGAAGGACGCGCTCCAGGAACAGCTCAAGGGCCTGAATGAGCAGTTCGAGAAGAACTACTTCGACAACAACCTCCGCAGGCAGGAGGGCGTGGAGGTCGAGCGGACGATGAAGAAGTGAGGCCCCCTACTCGGGAGTCACCCAGAGGACCGCATCGAGGTTGCCGATCACCTGCGCGATCCCGCCCGCCACCTGGGCGCGCAGCTTCTTGCTCGTCGTCGCCGCGGCGCGGTGGATGGGGACGGGCCTGAACTCCTCGGGATCGCCCTGCACGGTCCCCGCCTTTATCCCCTTGAGGTACTCCTGGACCTTCGGCACCAGCGCCATCGGCGCCACGACGACCAGGTGCTTCGGCCGTGCCTGGATCGCCTGCATGAGCCCCTCCGCGGTCGGCGCGGCGGAGAGGTTGAAGCCGATGACGAAGTTCTGATCCGCCGCCTCGGGCTTCTTCGGCGCCTCAAACGTCGCCTCCTCGAAGACGGGAGCGGGGGGAGCTTCCGTTCGCTTCTTCTCCTTCTTCATCGGGATGACGGGGACTTCGGAGAGCGCCTGACCGAACCGCCCGCCCGAGGCCGAGATCGCCGGCGCGGCGGGCGCCCCCTCGCCGCGTCGCCACAGGACGTCCTGGACGAACCGGGCCCACTGCGCCTGGACGGCCGCCAGATCCTGGACGAGGACCTCCGCGACGCGGTCGTGCTGCGGGACGTCTCCTACGACGAGGCGCAGGAAGACCGCTTCCTTCGTGTCCGCCCCCGCGCGGACGACGGCCTGCACGATCTCGTAGTCCACGTCGGGCCCGTGGCCGGAGGGCAGCCGCACGCTCGCCATGACGCGGACCACCTGCGGGGGATTCACGGTCCCATTATACGCGGTCGCCGTTCCAGGTGGACTAAATCGACGCGTCGGGGCGTCCCATCGGTAAGATGTTCCCCGGCTCGTGGAGGAGGAGTATCGCCGCACTCATGGAGACGTTCGAGGAGGCGCTCTGCCGGGTCCGGGAGGCCGAGGTCGGGCGCGGCGCGTGGGTCGAGACGCCCTTCGGGCGTCGGGCGCTGCTCTACGCCGACCAGACGGCGACCGGACGGTTCCTCCGCTTCGTCGAGAGCTGGATCGACCGGGCCCGCCCCCTCTACGGGAACACCCACACGGGGATCTCCACGACCGGCCGCGTGACCACCGCGCTCCGCGAGCAGGCGCGCGACACCGTCCGCCGGGGTGTCCATGCGGGCCCGGATGACGTCGTCCTCTTCACCGGTTCGGGCGCGACGGCGGCGACGAACAAGCTCGTGGGCCTGCTCGGCCTGCGCCTCTCCGAGCCCCTCGAGCGCGAGTACGGCCTCTCGAGGGCGATCCCCGCGGGCCGCCGCCCGGCGGTCCTGATCGGCCCCTACGAGCACCACTCCAACGTGCTCCCGTGGCTCGAGTCGGCGGCGGACGTGATCGAGGTGGGCCTCGATCCCTCGGGGCGCGTCGACCTCGGGGACCTTGCGGCGAAGCTCGACCGCGTCCGGGAGCGCCCGCTCAAGATCGGCGCCTTCTCGGCGGCGTCGAACGTGACGGGCGTGATCACCGACGTGCGCGGCGTGGCCCGCGCGCTCCACCGCGGCGGCGCCGCGGCGTGCTTCGACTTCGCGGCCTCCGGCCCCTACGTGCCCATCGACATGCACCCCGCGGGCGACGCCGAGGCGCGGATGGAGGCGATCTTCGTCTCGACCCATAAGTTCGCCGGCGGGCCCAGCGGGTCCGGCCTCCTCGTCGCGCACCGCGACCTCTTCCGCACCCGCACGCCCGAACGTCCCGGCGGGGGCACCGTGGACTACGTCGGCGGACTCGATGCCGAGCACGTCGATTACACGCGCCGTCTCGACGAGCGAGAGGAGGGCGGGACGCCGGCCATCCTGGCCGACCTCCGGGCGGGCGGAGCGTTCCTCGTGAAGGAGATGCTCGGGCCAGATCGCATCCTGGCCCACGAGACCGCCCTTGCGGAACGGGCCCTCGATCGCCTGTCACGGCACCCGAAGCTCGACGTCTACGGTCCGCGCGGGGTGGATCGTCTCGCGATCCTCCCCTTCAACGTGAAGGGCCTGCACCACGACTTCGTCTCGACGCTCCTCGACCACCTGTTCGGCATCCAGAACCGCTCCGGTTGCTCCTGCGCGGGCCCTTATGGGCACCGCCTGCTCGGCATCGACGCGGCTCGAAGCCAGGCCTATCGCCGCCAGATTGCGGCTGGATGGCTCGGCTTGAAGCCCGGATGGGTCCGCGTCTCGCTCCCGTATTACGCGGCGGAGGAGGAGATCGACTTCATCCTGGAGGCGATCGAGTTCGTCGCCGATCACGGCGAGGCGTTCCTCCCGCTCTACCGGATCTCGTGGAGGTCGGGCGCGTGGCGGCACGTCGAGCATCCGGTCCACGAAGCCGCGCCGATCGAGTTCACGGTGACAGCGCTCCGCGAGGCAACGCCGACCGGGCCGACGTGGAGCGACGGGGAGCTGCGCGAGGAGCGGATCCGGTACCTGAAAGAGGCGCGCGAGATCGCGACCGCCCTCAAGGCCCGCGCGCCCGTCCCCCTCGGCGGGCCGGCGCAGCCGGAGCACGCGCCGCTGGTCTGGTTCCGCTTCGTCCACGCGGACGAAGCCTAAGAGGCTGTTGCAAAAGCGAAATTCACCCCAGAGACACGGAGTGCACAGAGGAGATTTTCAGGGGTCCGCTCTGCGGGCTCCGTGGCTCTGGGGTTGACCATGGGGGGGTATGGAGCTGATTTCTAAGTGCCGCCGTTCATTCGTCCGTATAGGTTTCGGCGGCATAGCTCTCAGCCGTCAGCTGTCTGCTCTCAGGTGAGGGTTGATCGCTGACGGCTGACAGCGGTGCGAGCAGCGATATGAACTGAAGAATGCGAGCACTAAGGGACGCGATCAGGGTTTGGTGGCGCCGGCCTTGATCCAGGCCTCCCACTCCTCCTTGACCTTCGCCTTGGTGTCTTCCCGGGGGACGGGCTTCTTCTGGCCGGTGAGTTCGTTGAGGACCGCGACCGCCGCCTTGCCGAGCATGATGTCCTCGTTGTCGATGTACCGCACCAGGTGCGGGTAGGCGTCCTTGCCCATCGATTTTACCCGGGCGAACGTGGCCCCCTCGGGCCGGGTCATGTCGTCGAAGCCTCCGCCGGCCCGCAGGTTCTTCATGATCTGGTCCCAGTCCGATCCCCTGGAACTGGCCGGACGAGGCGCATCGGGCGGCTTCTCCGTCGTCGCGGCGGGCGCGGGACCGGGGGCCGGCGCGGGCATGGTCGGCGCGGCCGGCTTGGGCGCCGCCGCCTCCTTCGGGCGCGCGGCCATCGGCGCGGCCTCCGGCTCGGGTTTCTTTCCCGTCATCATGAGCGCCACGAGCACGATGATGAAGATCGCGGCGACGCTGATGCCGACGATGAGGCCGGTGTTGGATTTCTTGGCCACGACCCGGGTGCCCCCGCGCCGGACGTCGGTGCCGCGGGACGAGCGGGAGCGCACCTCCGTGGATCGCTCCTGGGGGACCGCGGCGGGCGGGTTGACCGCTTTCGTCCGCAGGCTCGTGTTGCCGGTCGGGATGCGGATGAGGGCGCCGCATCCGGTGCAGCGGACGCTCGACCCGGGAGAGACGGAGGACGCATCGATCTCGGCGGGACACCGCGGGCACTTGAACATCTTGGCCATGGTAGAGGCTCCCTCACTCGATGCCTATGATACGCGCGCCCGCCCCGCCGGTTCAAAGGAATCCCGACTCGCGGCGGAGGGGGGGGTATACTCTCCTCAGTCCAAAGGGGAGGAGGCGCCACCATGAAACGGATGGGACTGGTGTTCACCTTGGTGTTCGGCCTGGTCGGCCTGGGGATGCTGATCGGGAGCTTCTTCGCGATCAGCTCCACGCTATCGTTCCGATCCAGCTCGAAGACGGGCGAGGGCGTCGTCGTGGAGCTCACGGAGTCCCGCGACGACAAGGGGAGCACGATGTACAAACCCGTCGTGGAGTGGACCGCTCCGGGCGGCAAGAAGCACCGCTTCACCGGCTCGGTGGCCAGCTCGCCGCCCTCCTACTCGCGGGGCGAGAAGGTCGAATTGCGCTACAAGCCGGCCAACCCCGAAAGCGCGCGGATCGACAGCTTCATGGAGAACTGGTTCCTGTCCCTGATCCTCGGTCTGATGGGCTCGATCTTCACCGCGGTCGGCGCGGGGTTCGGGATCCACGCCTGGCGCAAGAAGAAGAACCTGGAGTGGCTGCGGGCCCACGGCACGAAGGTCCAGGCGAAGTTCACCGGCGTGGAAATCAACACCAGCCTCCAGGTGAACGGCCGCAGCCCCTGGATCCTGACGGCGCAGTGGCGGAACCCGGCCGACAAAGCCATATACACGTTCAAGAGCGACTCCATCTGGTTCGACCCCGCGGAGTTCGTGAAGGGGGAGACGCTCGATGTGCTGGTCAATACGAGCAAGCCCTCGATGTACCACGTCGACCTGGAGTTCCTGCCGAAGCACGGAGGGTGATCAGGGCCGCGTGGCGGCAAGGTAGCGCGAGAGCGCCCGGGCGTTCCGCACGAAGACCGCGCTCTCGATCACCCGCGTCGCCGCCGCGTCCTCGTGGGCCTTCATGCGGCCCGGCGTGACCCACCGGCCCTCGGCGTCAAGGGTCGCGATCGCCTCCCGCGCGTCTTTCGTGATCCCGTCGTTCAGCTTCGACCGCCCCGGCTTCCCGGCGTTCCCCGGCGTCGCCGGGTCGGCGGCCTTCAGGCGCTCGAAGTCTGCCGCGATGCGATCGACCTCGCAGCCCGTCTTGAAGCCGTAGTGGGTCGGCAGGTCGTCGTCCGCATAGGTGATCGCGTAGTGCCGGGTGAAGTAGAGCGGCTTGTTGGTCCGAAGCTCGTAGAAGCGGGCCGCGCGGCCGTCGGCGAGCCGGGACGCCCGGAGGTACTCGATCGCACGCGGGACGGGCTCGAGAAATCTCTTCTCGCCCGTCTCGCGGTAGAGGCGGAGGAGAACGCGGAGCGCCCCCTGCGATTCGCCGCCCGTCACCGCCGGCGGCTCGAACTTGCGCGCCCACGCGGGCTGCATCTCCGCGTCGTACTGCTGCGCCCACGCGGGCTGCGGGTCGGGCATCTGGGCGAGGATGAGGAAGTCGCCCGCCTTAAGCGCGGCGGCGCGGTACTCCGGCTTCTCGTAGACCCGGGCCGCCTCGAGGAGCAGTCCGACGGCGTCCTCCACCAGGCCGTCGTTGAGCGTGACGTAGCTCTTGTAGTCCGGCTTGGGCCACTCTTTGGGCCACGACTCCGGGTAGGAGGCCTTCCGCGCGGGGAACTTCGCGGGGTCGGCGGGGCCGTCGAACCGCTGGGGCCACCCGCCGCTCGGATGCTGCGCCTTGAGGAGCGCCGAGAGCCCGTAGTCCGCCGCCCCATGGACCGCCTCGTCCTTGAATTCCAGCGCCCGGTCGGCGCGGACGAGGAAGAGGAGCGCGGCCTGCGTGGTGTCGTCGTCGAGCGTCGACGTGTTGAACTGCCGCGGGCCCTCCGGCTCGACCCGGTACGCGAACTTCTTCCGCGCCTCGGGATCGGACTCGATCGAATAGGTCCATCCGCCGGAGCGGAGTTGTCCCCGGGCGAGCGCGTGGGCCGTCTCTCGGGCCGCCTCGAGATAGACGCGGTCCTT
>CAZSCC010000302.1:0-25926 GCA_964604905.1 uncultured Planctomycetales bacterium | reverse complement strand
GGGCCGTCGTCGAAGAGGTGACCCAGGTGGGCGCCGCAGCGGTTGCAGAGGACCTCCACCCGGTCCATGCCGGCCGAGAGGTCGCGGTGCTTCTCGACGTTCTTCTCCCCGACGGAGGCGGTGAAGCTGGGCCACCCGGTCCCCGAGTTGAACTTCGTGTCGGACCCGAAGAGCGGGTGGTCGCACGCGACGCAGACGTAGGTCCCCTTCCCCTGCTTCGAGATCTCCTTGTAGAGGTCCCCGCCGGGCCGCTCGGTGCCTTTCTGGCGGCAGATGGTGTACTGATCCGGCGTGAGCTTCTTCTTCCACTCCTCCTCCGACATCGAGACTTCGTACTTCTTCGCGGGGCTGGCTTCGGCCGGAGGAGCGGGCTTGGGCGCCGGGGGAAGCGGGCCCTTGGCCTCGGGCGAACAGGCGGCGAGCAGGGCGAGTGCGGCGGCGATCGAAAGCATTCTCATCTGCGTCACTATACGCAACAGCGCGCGCGGAGTGAAGATTCCGCGAATCAGAGCGAGACGCTCAGGGGGGCCGTGAGCGGCGCTCCCCCACGATGTACTTGGCGTTCACCGGCCGGAAGTAGGGTCGGAACAGGGCTTCGGCCAGGGTAAACCGCCTGGAGGGACGATCGGCGGGCCGCTCCAGCCAGGGGACCGAGTCGTTCTCCGGAAGGCCCGGGTCCACGGTGAATGTGAAGTCCGGCTCGCGGGTGTGCGCCGCGACCAGAGCACGGATGTCCCGGACCAGCCGGTTGCGGGGGGCGCTCCACTCCCGGATTCTCAGGTTCGTCTGCAGGGTGGCGGTTCCATTGGCCAAGGTCAGCCCGACGAGGACCAGGAGGAGGAACGGCCTCCTCGCGAAATACCGGGGATCCCCTTCTTCCCGTGGACCCGCCCAGGATTGTAGGGCGACGAGCAGGAGCAACCAGAACAGATGGCTGTAGTAAGGATTGATCATGAGGTTCCATTCCAATCCCCGCGCGTTCAGCCGGCCCACCGCGAGGATGAACCCATAGGAGAGGAGCATCAGGAGAACCAGCGCGATGAACTCCCGGGGAGTCGAGCGTGGCGATGGTCCCGCCGGATGGGCCCGGAGAGGCCGGAAGCACAGGATCATGACCAAGACGGCGGCGACCGTGCTCAGGGTGAATCGATCCGCAAAGGAAGCGCCCTCGAATAACTTGGGAACCATGTACGTCCGCTCTCCCGGGGCGATCGCCAGGTTCCAGGGGAGCACCCCACCGTGAAACCACCATAGGTTGGCCATCGCCGCATTCTTCAAGGTGAGTCCAACCTCGAAGTTGGCCGAGATTTCACCTGCCGTACGGTTCGGGCCGCCGCGCGCGGAGTAGTCGGCCGCGCTGGCGATCGCGTAGAGCAGGGGCGGGATGAGGAGAGCCGCGCCCGCCCATCGGAGGGGAGCGGGCGGCAGACCCGCGACCGGCGGGGCGCTACCGGCTGTCCGACGGCTCAGGAGGACGTAGCCTCCGAGGAAGGCGGAGAAGAGGCCTCCGGTCTCGAAGGTGAAGGTCGCGGCGAGAGCCCAGAGAAACGCTCGGACCAGGTGGGCCTTCTCCCTCGCACCTCCCCCGACATGCAGGAGGGAATGATGGATCGCCCCCAAGAGGAATAGGGCGAACAGCTGATACCCATGGGTATGCTGCCAGACGGCCATCTCCGCCGAGATGCAGAGCACGGAAAAGAACAGGGCCAGCAAGGGTGCCAGGAGCCCGTCCCCCAGGTCCATCAGCAGGAGCAGGAGGCGCCAGAGGACGCAAAGGTGGAGGAGGAAGCCCGTGGCCTGCCACGCAATGAACTCGTATCCGAAGAGCCACCGTTCAGTTCCGATGAGGAACCACTGCATCGGCCTGAAGAAGAGTTCGTCCCCGGGATTGAATCCACGGGTCCTCTCGTAGGCGTAGGACTTCACCGCCAGGGAATACCAGTCCTCGACCCCCGAGTACTCGGCCAGATAGACGATCTGATCCCCCCGGGCGGTATGGGAGAACGATGGGAAGTAGACGATCAGGTTGACCAGAGCGATGGCCGCAAAGACCCAGAACCGTCTCTTCGGACGTGGAAGCCCGCGGATCGTGAGAAGGAGTGCTTTCCACCCAAAGGGGAAAGACGCGGGAGTCGAAGACCCGTGGGCATGTCCGGTCAAGGTCGGTACCACCCCCTGTGGAATCCCATCGGATGGCGGACCTCTTGGAGTGGACGCGACATGGCCCCAGTCTAGCGAACTATCCCGGGCGGGTCACCCATCTTCCCGCAGGGAGAAAGGACGAGGAGAACTCCGTCCCTCGGAGGTGAAGGCAAGGACACCCAAAAAGGAAACCCCCGGCCGGAAGGGGCCCGGGGGTTCCACCGAGTTGGAAGCGGCTACTTTTTCGCGTCGAGCCGGGCCAGCGCCTTCTGGATCGCCAGCTTGACCGACGCGGGCGTCTTCTTGCCGGCGAGCTTCTCGAACGGGGCCTTCTCGGGATTCTCGAGCGACGCGTCGCACAGGACGATCGCGGGGAACGTCGACACGCCCCACTTCTTCGCCGCCTCGCCGTCCTTCTGCGCGGGCCGTTTCACGAACTCGCAGCGGTCGTGGTACTTCGCGATCGACTTGTCCTCGAGGACCTTGAGCCCCGCACCCGCCTCGTCGTCGAATCCGACCACGAGCAGCTTCTTCGAGCCGGAGGCGGTCCCGACCTCGTCCCTCCAGCTCACGGGCTTGTTCTGGTACTTCTTGAGTGCGGCCTCCATCGCGGCCGAGAGGGCCGCCTCGCTGGTAAAGGAGGCCCGGTGGAGTTCGTCCCCGTCCGCGTCGGTGAACAGGACCGTCGGGGCGGCCTTGACGTGGAACTGGTTGGCCAGCTTCTGAGAGCCCCGGGCGCAGACGAACTGCGCCGACTTCCTGACCGACGACTCCGCGGCGAACGCACCGTCCGCCTGTCCGGCCATCGTGGGTCATCAGCCGCCGCCTTCGCCCTTGACGATCTCGGTCGTGAGGAAATAGAGGCAGACGGGCTTCCCCGTCGCCGCCGAGACGCCGAACGCGGCGTCCGGCTTATCCCACGCCACCTTCTCGCCGCCCGCCAGGGCCAGCATCGCGATCACGCTCCACGCCGTCTTCATCGAAGCCTCCATGGTTATGCCATCATCATTAACGACACCGATATATTTACATATTCATAAATAAAATGAAAAGCCGTTTCGGGGGCTACAGGTCCGACCGGACCGCGCTGTCGTCGACGGGGAACCGGCGGAGGAAGCCGAGGACGGCGGCGCCGAACGCCGCGCCGTATCCCTCCAGGCGGCTGTCGGCCACGACCACCGCCTTCTCGAGTTCGGGGAGGAGGCCGCGACGGAACTCGTGCTCCAGGCCGTGGCGGAGGAGCGGGCTGCAGGAGGGCACCTCCCCGACCAGCACGATCCTCTCCGGCGCGAACAGGTTGGCCAGGTTCGAGAGGAGCAGGCCGAGCGAGCGCCCGGTCCCTTCGAGGAGCGCTGCCAGCGCCGCGTCGCCGGCCGTCGCGGCCCGCACGACGCCGTCGAGCGTCGCTCCCTCCCCCTTCGCCAGGAGCGCCCGGCGGGCCGGCGTCTTCCGCAGCGTGCGGAGGAGGTCCCGCGCGCGCTGCACGATCCCGGTCGCCGAGACGAGCTCGGTCATCCGGCGCGTACCGCCGTCGTGGGGGAAGGCCGTGTACCCCACCGTCCCCGCCCGCCCCTCCGCGCCGCGGTGGATCCGGCCGCCGATCACGATCCCGAGCCCCATCCCGGAGCGGACGACCAGGCAGAGGACGTCCGAGTGGCCCGCGCCTCCCCCCCGGACCATCTCGGCGAGCGTGAGCGTGTGGATGTTGTGCTCGACCAGGACCGGCACGTCGAAGCGCCCTTCGAACAGCTCTCGGACGGGGACGTCGGTGAAATCGGCCACGAGCGGGTAGCGGACCACGCGGCCCCGGGCGAGGTCGACCAGCCCCGGGGCGGCGACGCCCACCGACAGGAGCGGCCGGCGGCCCGCCCGGTGGGCCAGCGATTCCGCCGTCGCCAGGACGGTCTCCATCATCCTCGCCCGCCCGATCCCCGCGCGGAACGGCACCTCTCGGCGGACGATCGTCCCGCCCGCGAAGTCGGTCAGCACGGCACGGGCGCGGAGGGCCTCGAAGTCGATCCCAAGGAAGCAGCCGTGCGCCGGATTGAGCCGGACCGCGACGGGGACCCGCCCGCGCCGCGAGCCCTTCCGTGGATCCTCGATCAGGAGCCCCTCCTCGAGGAACTCGTCGACGTACTTCCCCACCATCGAGGCGTTGATGTTGAGCCTCCGGGCGAGCGCGAAGCGCGACGCCTCGCCCTCGCGGAAGATGTGGTTGAGGATGCGGTTCTTCTTCAGGCGCAGCTGCGACTCGCGCGGCTTCGGGTGCATGAGGGGCGCAGCCGCTAGCCCCGGGCGGCCAGCCGACGGCGGGGATCGCCCGCCTCGCGCCGCAGCCCGGACCTCCCGAAGACCGCCTCGAGATCGGGGCGCAGCGCCTCGAACGCCTCCTCCGTGTTCGGGGCGGCGAGCCGGTCGTTCGAGAGGAAGAGCAGGTCGGCCGGGTCGAACGTCAGCCGCCCCTCGAGCTCCGGCTCCGCCTCGAGCGCCGCGCACGCCTCGCGCGCGACCCGGAGCGACGCCCGGAGCCGATCGGCGAACGTCCCCGGCTGCGGCAGCTTGCGGCTGTAGAGAAGGCCGAGCGGGCCCTCCATCGAGTCCATGTACAAGTCCGCCTCGTGGCCCACGAGCACCACCCCCGGGCCCTTCGGCAGGTGGCCGTAGTCGGCCACGTCCACCAGGATCCCCGGCACCCGATGCTCCCGGATCCAGCGGTGGAAGACCGGGATGAACGCGTCGAGCTCGATCGCCGCCCCGTCCTTCGCGAAGACCTTGATCCCGAACTTCTGGAGCTCCGCGGCGCTCACACGGCCCCCTTCGCCGCGGCCTGGGCCATCTTCGTCCGGCAGCTGTGGGCGGCCTCGATGAAGAGCTGCGACTCCTCCACGAGACGGTGCACCGCGTCGCCCGTCGACGGAAGCGAGTTCTCCGCGGCGTGGAAGAGATACTGCGCGAACTTGCCCGCCGCGAACGGGTCCCAGAAGAGTTTCGTGTCGTAGAACCGCTCGCGGAACTCCTTCACGATCGCCGCGGGGTCGTCGGAGATCCCGGGGAGCTGCGTCGCCACCAGCTCCTTCGCGATCGTCAGCATCGCGTGGAGCGCCTGCCCCGCGGCCTTCGGGAAGTCTCCCGCCTCGAGCGTCACCTGTGCCTCGAACGCCTCGCGCTCCGCGGCGGCCAGCCCGAAGTCGAGCGGCGTCACCACCTCGCCGGCGCACTCGCCCACGCCCATGTCGCCCACCGTGTACTCGCGGGGATCGCCCCAGTCGGAGTAGAACGACGGGTCGACGTCGTGGAGCGGCACCTCGGCCAGGTCCTCCAGCAGCTGCCGGACCTTCACCTTGCCGATCCGCCGGGTCCACCCCTGGAACGTCTCGCCCTTCGCGCGCTCCCGGAGGAACGCCTCGGCCATGCGGTCCACCACCTCGGGGATGCGCTTCGAGGGGATCGCGATCACCGCGAGACCGTACGCGCCGGCGTTCTGCGTCCACTGCCCGCCCACCAGCACCTGGAAGTGCGGGACCGTGTAGTTCCCCTTCTTCCGGGAGACGCCGTAGAACCCGAGGTCCGAGAGGTGATGCTGGCCGCAGGAGTTGAAGCAGCCGCTGACCTTGATCTTGAGGTCGCGCACCGCCTGGTCCATCGAGACGCCGCGCGCCGCGAGCCGCTGGCGCAGCTCGCCCGCGAGGCCCCGCGACGACGAGATCCCGAGCTTGCAGGTGTCGGTCCCCGGGCAGGCCGTGATGTCGACGATCGTTCCCGCGCCCGCTTCCCCGAGCCCCATCGCCTTCAGGTCGGAATAGAGGGCCGGCAGGTCCGCCTCGCTCACCCAGCGGACGAGGACGTTCTGCTCGACCGTAAGCCGCAGCGTCCCTTCCGTGTACTTCCGCGCGAGGTCGGCCAGCGCGCGGGCCTGGTGGGCCGTGAAGTCGCCGAGCGGAAGCGTGACGGTGACCGCCGCGTACCCCGGCTGCCGCTGGGCGTAGACGTTGGTCTTCCGCCACTCCTCGAATCCCTCCGGCTTCGGCCGCCCGTTGAGCTTCGACGCCGGCTTGAGCGGCCTCTCGTCGACGACCTGGAGGTCCTTCAGGAAGTCGGTCCATGCGGGCTCGGCGGGGAGCGCCCTCCGCTCCTCGAGGACGATCTTCCGGAATTCCTCGAGCCCGAGTTTGTTGACGAGGAACTTGAGCCGCGCCGTGTTCCGGTTCTTCTTCTCGCCCAGGCGCGCGAAGACCCTCGAGATCGCCTGCGACACCGGGAGCAGCTCCTCCTCGGGGAGGAAGGCGTCGAAGAGCTTGGCCTGGTTGGGCACGGAGCCCAGTCCTCCCCCCACGTAGAACTCGAATCCGCGCTTCCCGTCCTTCGTGCGCGCCACCGCCCCCGCGTCGTGCATCATCGCCAGCCCGCACGCGTGCTGCGCGCAGCCCGAGAAGGCCACCTTGAACTTGCGGCCGAAGTTCTGGGTGTCCTTGTGGCCGAGCAGGAACTTCGCCGCCGCCTTTGCGTAGGGCGTGACGTCGAACGTCTCGTCGCGGCAGACGCCCGCGAGCGGGCAGCCCGTCACGTTCCGCACCGTGTTGCCGCACGCCTCGCGGGTCGTGATCCCGACCGCCGCGAGCCGGCGGAAGAGCGAGGGCGTGTCGTCGATCTGGACGTAGTGGAGCTGGATGTCCTGCCGCGTGGTGACGTGGAGGATGCCGTCGGCGTACTCCTCGGCGAGCTCGGCCAGCGCCTCGAGCTGCGCGGGATTGAGGCCGCCGTAGGGGATCTTGATCCGCTGCATCCCCGGCGCGTCCCAGAAGGTCGACGGCCCCTTGGTGAGATCGCCGCACGGGTAGCTGAGCTGCTGGGTCTTCTGCCCGTCGTTGCGCTGCCCGTTGTCGTAGCGCTGCCCGTAGGCCCCGCGGCGGAGCCGCGTTTCGGCGAAGACCTTCTCGTCGATCTTCCCCGATTTGCGGAGCTGGATCTCGGTCTCGAAAATGTCGATCTCGCGGCCGAGCTCCGCGGGCACGCGGTCGCCGAGCTTTTCCTTCCAGGTCATCCGATCACCTCACCGCCAGGACGAAGACGTAGCTCACGAGGATAGCAAACGTAGGACCGGCGGCCCAGAGGATCGCGATGCGCCGCACGTTGCGGCTCTCCGCCTCGCTGCGCTGCTTGGAGGTCGCCATGCCGAACCCGATGACTCCCATGGTCACGATGCACGCGCCGCTGACGGGCGCGCCGAAGACGCTGGCGATGACGAGGCCCGTCGCGGCCGCGATGCCGACGACCAGCGCCTGGACGTAGGCGAGCTCCGTGATGCCCTTCCCCACCGTCTCCAGAACGCGACCGCCCCAGAGGATCCCGCCGAGCGCCATCCCCAGCCCTCCGAGGATCGTCGCCTGGAGCGGCGACAGCGTTCCTGCTCCGACGATGGGCCCGATCGACTTCGCCACGTTGTTCGAACCGATGGCGAACGACGAGTAGCAGCCCTCGATCGTCAGCAGCCAGCCGACGATCGATTTGGCACGCGGCGAAAGGGCATCCGCCTTGAGCAGGTGGGGGTACTTCGTGTGGAGAAACTTCCCCGCGAGCCACGTGACGGCGAGCGTCGCGAACGGCGTGACCACCCACCAGACGAGCATCAGGAGGACCTTCGAGCGGTTGAGGATGCCGTAGGCCATCCCCACCCCCAGCAGCGAGCAGATCGCGACCAGCGTGGTGGGCACGGGCTGCCGCAGGTAGTTCGAAATGGTGAGCAGCACGACCGTGATGACGGGGGCGACGACGAGGAAGAGCCATGGGTGGGTGTCGAGGCTGGCGGTGAAGAGCCCCTTGCCGACCGTCTCCGTGACCTTCCGGCCCAGGATAAGGGCGCCCGCCGCGGCAAAGATCGCGAAGAGGATCAGGGAAGACCAGCGGCCGCGGGCCCCCGCGCCGAAGGCGGGGGCCATATGGACGCCGGCGTTGTTGGCCCCGATGTTGAGCGCCAGCCCCGCGGCGATGGTGAGGGCGAGGATCGTCAGCATCACCGACTCTCCCCGCGGCTCGTGACTCCGGTTCCGATCATGGCCATCTCTCTTTCAGTCCGTCTGGAGAAACAAAAAACCCCCGATCGCGCGGCTGCATGCGATCGGGGGTTCTAGGCTTCGTTTCTCTAGCTCGGCCTGCCCTCCAGGGGCCCGTTCGCATGCAGGGTCGTACAGGGACGACAACACCCCATGCAGCGGAGGGTCCGGACGCCGTCGTACGTGGTCATCAGTCTGGTAAGCGTCCCAGTATATGGATTCCCTTCCCCGGTTCAAGGGGAATCTTGCGAGGAGGGGGTATACTTGGACGATATGGCGGGCCGCGATCAGGACGGGACCGAGTTCGGGAAGATCGCCATGGCGCTGAGGTTCCTCACCCCGGCCGACATGGAGAAGGCCCTGCGCCTCCAGGCCGACCTCGCCAAGCTCGGCGTCACGAAGCGCCTGGGGGAGATCTTCCTGGAGAAGAAGATCCTCTCCCGCGAGCAGGTCCTCCTCGTCCTCCGTGCCCAGGGGAAGCGCATCCTCAGCTGCCACACGTGCAAGAAGAGCTACAACGTCCACCACTTCCGGCCGTACGAGACCTACAGCTGCAAGCACTGCTCGACCAAGCTGACCGTCCCCAACAGGCCCGTCTCGACGAACGTGAACGATTCCATCACCATGGCGACCACCGTCTTCGAGGCCGAGGAGGCGAAGCCTGCAAAGTCGAAATCGAAGTCGAAGCCCAAGCCCGAGGTGCCCGCCGACCTCGTCCACCTTCTCTCCGGATACGAGATCGTCGAGCGGATCGGCCAGGGAGGCATGGGGACGGTCTACAAGGCCAGGGACACCATCATGGGCCGCTGGGTGGCGGTGAAGCTCCTCGCCCCCTTCCTGGCCGACGACGAAGAGTACGTCAAGCGCTTCTTCCAGGAGGCGCGCAACCTGCAGAAGCTGCACCACCCGAACATCGTCGAGGCCTTCGACGCGGGGATCGCGGACGAGCACAAGTTCTTCATCATGGAGTACGTGAACGGTCCCTCGGTGGAGCAGGTGATGCACTCGAAGGGCGTCCTTTCGGAGCACAACGCGCTTGAGATCAGCCGCCAGGTCGCGCAGGCGCTGGACTATGCCTGGACCCACACGATCATCCACCGCGACATCAAGCCGCAGAACGTCATGCTCTCCGACGGGAAGACGGTGAAGCTCTGCGACCTGGGGCTCTCGAAGGACGTGACGAGCGACATCTCGCTCACGATGACGGGCTCGGTCAACTGCTCGCCGCCCTATGCGTCGCCCGAGCAGGCGCAGGGCCTCAAGGGCCTCGACGTCCGCAGCGACGTCTACTCGCTGGGCGTGATGCTCTTCCAGATGTGCTGCGGCGAGCTCCCCTTCAAGGGCGGCTCGCCCGGCCAGTTCCTGATCCAGCACGTGACCGAGAAGCCTCCGAACCCGCTCTCGCGCAACCCGAGGCTCTCGCCGCAGACCGGCAAGCTGATCCTCCGGCTGCTCGAGAAGGAGCCCGAGCGCCGCCCGATGCCCGGCGAGCTCGCCAAGGCGCTGACCAAGTTCCTCAACGGCGTCTCGCTGGCGGGCCGATGAGCGAGGCCCGGCGATCGCGCACGCTCTTCTGGGTCGTCCTCGGGCTGACCGCCTTCCAGTACGTCTTCCTGATCGCCGACCGCCGGCTCCCCCTCGGCCACGAGACGGGGACCCTCTACGGGGTGCGGTTCTATTTCATGACGTGCGCCGCCCAGAGCGGGACGGTGCCGCTCTGGATGCCCTTCGCCACTCAGGGGACGCCGAGCAACTGGGCGTGGTTCGAGCAGGGGGGGCTCTTCCAGAACGCGCTGCTCCTCGCGGCGCCGCTCTTCCGCGGCCGGAGCTTCCTCCCCCTGTTCCATCTCGGGATGTTCGTGGAGGAACTGCTCTTCCTGGTCGGGGTCTGGCTGCTCGCGTCGAGGCACTTCCGGTCCCCGTACACGGTCTTCTTCGTGGCGGTCGCGGCGCTCGGCTCGTGCCTCTGGATCGATCACGCCGCGCAGAACCTGGGCGCTATCGCGGCGCTGCCGCTGCTCCTCCATCTCCTTCACGAGTTTCTCGAGAAGAAGTCGCGGCGCTGCCTGTTCCTCATCGGCAGCTTGGCGATCCTGCAGGCGCTGGGGAAGCCGCCCGCGCTGGCGCTCTTCATCCCGGCGGCGGCGGCGCTCTATTGGGTCGGGTACGCGGTGCTCTTCAAGTTTCCGCTCCGCGATCGGCTACGGGAGATCTCCTGGAGGAGGAAGGACCTTGGGGTGGGCGCTGCGCTCCTCGGGATCGCGCTCATGGTCGGCGTGGGCGCGTTCGCGGGGACGGGGGAACTCGTCTACGCGCCAGGGCCGCGGGCGACGTTCCGCGGGCTGCTGGACGGCGCGGGGCTCGGGAATCCCCTGCAGTATCTCGACCTCGGGATGGGACTGGCGCCCAGCCTGGACGCGACGGTGTACTGCGGCTATTTCACGCTGGCGTTCGCGCTGCTGGCCCTCGCGGACGCGGGGCTGCGGAGGTCCGTGCAGCTCCTCGGGTTCCTGGCGGGGAGCCTGCTCGCGCTGAGCCTGCTGACGCTGCTGCTCGGCGTGCTCCTCCCGATCCCGTTCCCCTCGCGTCCGCCGGTGCCGGGCGTGCCGCTGGTGCGGCTCTTCGTGATCTTCCTGGCGGGCTTCGGATTCCAGGGGATGGTGGAGAGGCGGAAGGAGGAGTCGCCGAGGACCCGTTCCGCGGGTCTCCTCCTGCTGACGGGGGCGGCGGGCCTCTTCGGTCTATCCGCCGTCGCCGTTCTGTTCTCGTCCTCGGCCGGCAGTCCCGTCCTGGCCGAGGAGACCAGCCGGATGCTGACGCTTGGGGCCGTGCCCGATACCGTATCGCCTCTTCCCCGGAACCTGGCGCTCTTCTCGGACCTGACGGGGATGTCGGCCCTGATGGCGGGGCTGGCGGGAGGCATCCTGATGCTCTGGGGCTCCGGATTCCGCCGCGTGCCTATGGCGCTCGGGCTCGTGCTCCTGGTCCACCCGCTCGACGCGTTTAGCTGGAAGTTCCGGATGGCGTGGCTGAAGACGTGTGCGCTCACGGACCCTCGCGCGGCGGCCCAGAGGCTGGACGGCCTCCCCTGGGTGGACCATCGGAGCCCGGATCATGGCTCCAACGAGAGATACCGGCTGCTCCAACCCCGCGTGCCTCCGTTTCCCGGATTCGAAGACCTCGCCTCCTATGGTGCCAGATCGTGGTTGGACGAGTCCTACTGGTTCGCCGACCTTCCCTCCTCATGGTCGGGACCGCGCTATTGGACTGAAGCCATCGGGGGGCTCGCCCTTCCCTCTTCGATCTTGGCCGGGGTCCTGTCGGACAAACTCACGGTCTCAACCGATCGCTCCGCCGCGGGCCATTCCGCGGGGGCATTGAACGGGATCGAGTTCGGCGCGGATTCGCTCCAGGCGGAGGTCGAGGCCCTCTCGGAGGGGGCGTGGCTCCGGTACGAGGACGCGTGGCATTCCTCCTGGACCGCCACGGTGGACCGAGAGCCCGCTCCCCTTCACCGGGCCGGTCCGGCCTACAAGGCGGTCCGGGTTCCGGGAGGCCGGCACCGGGTGGAGTTCCGGTGCCGATCGGCGGTCCGACGAGCCTGCGCGGAGGGCGCCTCGATCCTCTCGATCGCGTGGATCGGCTGGATCCTTCTCGCCGCGTTCCGTCTGGCGCGGGGGAGGCGGGAGTGATAATCCAGGATCGGGCCGCGCAGGACGCGAAGAAGGAGCGCCTGCTCTTCGGCCTGCTCCTCCTGCTCCAGGTCGCGGTCTACGCGTGGCTGATCCTGGGCCGGCGGATGGTGAAGGGACACGACACGCTTTTCATCTACCTCCTCCAGTACCTCTTCCTCGCGGGCGCATCACCGGGGCATGAGGTTGCGCTGTGGATGCCCAACGCCGCGCATGGGCTCGTGACCAACTGGATGGCGAATGCCCAAGGCGGTCTGCTCCAGAATGCGCTCCTGCTGCTGGGTGGAGTCCCGGAAGGGACCAACCTGCTCCCCCTCTTCCATCTGGGAATGTTCTTCGACGAACTCATCCTCCTCATGGGTGTGTGGGGTCTGGGGCGGCGCTTCTACTCCAGCCCCTACACCCGGTTTTTCGTCGCCGCCACGATGATGGGTTCCTCCTTCTGGGCGGACCACCTCCTTTTCAATTTTCGCATCTTCTACCAAGTGCCGCTCATCCTCTCCCTTCTCCACGGTTTTCTGGACGGCGGAAGCCGGTGGAAACTATTTCTCGCCGGAAATCTCGTGGCCCTCCAATTCACAGGCAGCCTCTACCTCTCCGTCTTGACGGTCCTGTTTGTGGCCCTGTACTTCTTCGCCCATGCCCTCGTGTACCGGCGCGAGTGGTCCGCCCGGCTGAGACCATTTCGGCTGCGGCCCTTCGATCTCGCCATCATCCTCGTCAACCTGGCGGTGGTTGCGACCGTGTACGCGACAATTGCCCCTGGTTCCGAAGAACTCCGGCAGGCCCGTCCAGGCCGGAATCCGGATGGGAGCGTGCCGCTGAACACGTTCCTCACGCACGGAGGCACGCTGAATCCCTTACGATACTTGGATCTGGGCCTTGGCCTTTCGCCCTCACTCGATTTCACCCTGTACTGCGGGATACTCACTCTCGCATGCGGACTCCTGGCCGTCCTCCACCGCCCCGGAAGAAGGGCCCTTCATCTTTCCATCTGCATCGTGCTCACCTTGCTGTTCTCGGTCGGGTTCTTGAGCATCGTGGGGCCGATCGCCTACTCCTTCGCGCCCCCGCTTCATTTCTTCAGGTATGTTTGCCTCGCAGCCCCGCTGGTAAAGCTCCTTCTGATCCTCCTGGCCGGGTTGGGCTTCGAATCCATCGTCGAAAGCCGCCCACGAATCGAGCTCTCTCTGAAACGGGTCTCCACCGGCCTGTTCCTGGCAGCGGGGGGCATCCTCGCGATCCTCGCGATCCTCGCGGTCGGGTTCCGGAGCGGGGAATCCATCGCCACTCTGATCGACCTCCTGAGTACCGGGATACCGGGGCTCGCTCCGCGATCCGCCGCAACGGGAGGTCGCCCTTCCGCGGTGCTCCTGGGGAATTCCGGATTTGCAGCCGCCGCGGCGGGGATGCTCCTCGCCGCCAAGGCTTCGCGGCCGGGTTGCACTCCGCGCCTCATCGCTCTCCTCATCGGGGTCCATGCGATCGACGTGTTCCGATGGAAGGTCCAGATGCTGGACCAGGAAACTGTTCCCCTCGGCGAGGCTCAATACGCCCTTCAGGAGATCCGACCCGTTCCCTACGTCCGTCGCCGCGATGGAAACTACGAGACCAGCGACCGGTTCCAGGCCCTCGGAAAGGCCAGCTTCAGGTATGGAGCAACGTACGACTTCACGGACGGATTCCTCCACCTGGATCCGCCCGCTTCCCGATTCTGGATGGCCTACTGGCTCTCCCCGTTCGACGACCTTCTCCATGCGAACGAACGGCGGCCGCTGGGCAGCCCATTGCCTGCGGAACCGCGACTCCGGGTGAACGTCGACCCGGACTCCCGGGACCCCTATTCGAGAATCGTCGGAGCGACGCAGGACAAGATCCAGTTCTTCAGCCGAGCGCACGTCGCCCAATCCGACCCGGTGCTGGCCAACCTCCTGAATTCTCCCCGGTATCGAGGAGATGTTCTCCTGCTCAGCCCGCACACGGGAGACGCGAGTGGAACCACGATTTCCTCCCACGAAGCGGAGGCGGGCTTGCTTGAAAAGCAGGAGCGCCTGGATCTGCCGTACGAGATCGCACATTTTGACCCGAACAGCCTGACGGTGAGAGTCGCCGTCCCGTCCCGGAGTGGGGGCGCCTGGCTGGCCTACTGCGATGTCTGGCATCCCGGGTGGACAGCCACCGTGAACGGGAGGACGGTGGGGGTGGAAAGGGCGTTCCTCGCCTACAAAGCGGTCAGACTGGACGAGGGTGAAAACACCGTGGTCTTCCGCTTCGACTCCCCGCTCCGTGTCTGGAGCTACCGGCTGTTGTGCATCGAATCCTGCTTCTGGCTGGTCTTCGTCACGTTCCTGACCGTGTTCCAACTCAAGGGCACCTCCCGAAAACACCCGGCTTGATCCCTCGCGAAGTGCAAGCGAGCGCGTTCACCGGCCTGATCACCGTTTTCGCGCCCGGCACGCCGTGTAGAGAGCCGATGCCGGGGGCATCCACCCCGGAAAGGTGAGCGTCTCCTCGACGTCCAGCCTCCGGGACAGGGCCGACAGGATCGTCCGGGCGTCTCCGACGTGATCGTCTTCGATATGGCCTGCACCGATCAGTCGAAAGAGGAGGTTCATGATCCTTCCCGTCCGGGGGACCCCGATCACCAGGACCCCTCCCGGCCGCAGAATCCGGAAGAGCTCGTGGATCACGCTGTCGATGGGCAGGATGTGCTCCAGCACGCTCATGCACACCACGGCATCGAACGTCTCGGTGCGGAACGGCAGCTTCAGAATGTTCCCCGTCACCAGGGAGGAGAAGGCGCCCTCCTGCTGCATCATCTCCCGCACCCAACTTCCACGCTGGTGCACGTCGACCCCCACGAGAGTCGATGCCCGCCGCGCGAGTTCGGGCAAGAATATCCCGCTTCCGTAACCGACGTCGAGGAGAGACTCGTATCGTCCGTGGCCCAGCAGATCCAGACCCATTTCCAGCCGGCGGCGAAACGCCCACCCCATCCCCGTCCGGTAGTAGTAGTCGAGCGGATCATCATGGGCCACTCTGCGGATGTCGACGCGGCGGGGGATCCTCACGTCTCCTCACCCCCGCTCGCGACCTTCTCGATCTCGATATCGACGAAGCTCCCGAATTCAGGGGAGATCCCGACCAGCAGCTGATCGACCTTGCTCGCCAGGACAAAGGCCCAGCCGGGTAGAAGCGACCATCTCTTGAGACCTCCGCTGAGCCAGTACCGTAAGGGCGAATGGGGCCGATACGACCGAAGACGCAATCTGGGAAACCTGGATTTGAAGAGATGAAGGTCCCGCCTGAACACGATCCATGCCAGCGCGCCGTTGGCCCCCGAGAGGGGCCCCGAGGATTCAAACGCCCATTCCCGCGCCCCCGGATGAAAGGGCTCGCGGTGCACGTACTCGAGGATGGGACGGCTGATCCAGCCGGGATGCTGGTCAACGATGAGGATCCGACCGCCGGGGTGCAGACACCGCTCCGCTTCGGCGAGGAATGCCCCGACATCGGGGATGTGGTGGAACACATCCAGCATGCAGATGAGCCCGATGCTCTCGTCGGGAAAGGGGAGGCGGGTCGCATCCATGACCCCGTCCAGCCCCGGATAATGCAGAACATCGGTGGTCAGCATTCCGGGAATGACGTCCTTCACGAACCCCATCCCGGATCCGAGTTCAAGCGCCGCCCCCATCCTCTCCCCTCGACCGAGGCTCTCGGCGTACTTGGCGTAGATCTCCTCGTAAAACATCCGAAGAGAAGCTTTCTCCAGAATCAGAGTCTTCAGGCGTCCCGCTTCGGAAGGATCATCCAAGGTGTCTGACTCCTCCGTCCATGATCCGGACGAGATGTCCAGCAATGGAAGATTCTACTTCCCCCGACAAAGATTCGGGCAGACTCCTGACATCCGCGAAGGTTCGATTCGGAGATCGGACCGCCGTTCCCGTGCATAGGCCGATAGAATGATATAGTCCTTGGTGGTCCGATAAGGGGACAGACGCTTAGACTTCCATGCCTTTCAAGCCCGTCCAGGACGGCCCCCGCCCTCCGAGAGTGTCTCCCCAGACACTGGAGGATCACTTGAGGATCGTCGCATCGCTCTTCGATTCTCATGCCGGACAGGTCCTTCTTTGGCAAAGACGCAACCGGGGCTACCACGGAAAGCTGAAGTCGATCGCCCAGTACTACATCCCAAAGGGAGAACGGGTTCTCGAGATCGGGAGCGGGACGGGCGATCTCCTGGCCTCCCTGGATCCTTCGGCGGGAGTCGGTATCGACATCTCGCAGGAAATGATCCGGATCGCCGAAAAGCGGCACCCTCGCCTTCGATTCTTCCATATGCCCGCCGAGAAGTTCGCGCTGGAGGAAGAGCCCTTCGACTACATCGTGCTCTCGGATCTTGTCGGTCATCTCTACGACCTACTCGACGTCTTCAGACGTCTCCGGGCAGTCTCCCACCCGCGGACCCGAATCGTGATCCACTGGTACAACCGTCTCTGGAAGCCCGTCCTCGGAATCGCCGAGGCTCTCCGCCTGAAATCTCCCATCCCGATCTTCAACTGGACGAGCCCCGAGGATATCGCGAACCTGTTGTATCTGGCCGGGTTCGAGGTCATCTCGGGCCGACCCCACATCCTCATGCCTCTGGAAGTCCCCGGCCTGGACACGGCCATGAACCGCTACCTGGCCAACACCCCCGGTTTCGGATGGATGTGCCTGTCCTACTGGACCATTGCAAGGCCGTTCGCAAGCACCCCCACCCAGGCACAACCCAGTGTCTCTGTCATCTGCCCCTGCCGCAACGAGGCGGGGAATATCGAGAACATCGTCCGCCGCCTTCCCTCGCTCGGGAGCCATACCGAGTTGATCTTCGTGGAGGGGCACTCCCGTGACCGGACGCTCGAGGAATGCCGGCGTGTGGTCACCGCCTACCCCGACCGCGATATCAAGGTCTTCCTTCAGGAGGGGGCGGGCAAGGGGGATGCCGTGCGGCTTGGCTTCTCGAAAGCGAGCGGAGACATTCTGATGATACTCGACGCGGATCTCAGTGTGGCCCCTGAGGATCTGCCTGAGTTCTATCAGACGATCGTGTCGGGAAAGGGTGAGTTCATCAATGGGTCACGCCTGGTCTACACCATGGAGCCCGGGGCCATGCGATTCCTGAACCTGCTTGGCAACCGGGCCTTCGCGCTCATCCTGAGCCGACTTCTGGGTCAGTCGGTGAAGGACACGCTCTGCGGCACCAAGGTACTCTACCGCCGGGACTACGCCCGGATCGCCCGCGGCCGTTCGCATTTCGGAGAGTTGGACCCGTTCGGGGATTTCGACCTCCTCTTCGGCGCCGCGAAGCTGAACCTAAGGATCGCGGAGATCCCCGTCCGCTATCGCGAGCGAATTTATGGCGAGACGAACATCCACCGGTTCACGCACGGATGGCTGCTCCTCCGCATGTGTTTCAAGGCTCTCCGAAAACTGGTGATGATCCCTTGATGGACCCGCGCATTCAAAACGAACGGAAGCATTTCGACCGCCTTGCCTCCGAGTTGGGACACGTCTGGTGGGGTCACCTCACGCAGGCTGGACAACACAGGATCGAGCGGCGTGCGCGCGTCGCCGGGAGGTTCGCCGGCCTAAGCCCCGGGAAGACGATCCTCGAGCCCGGCTCGGGGTCGGGCGAGTTCACGGAGAAGCTCGCGAAGTCGGGCGCGACAATCTGTTCCGTGGAGCTCTCCCCTCCCCAGATGGCGATCGCGAAACGGAGGCTCGGCGGACTCCCCAACGTCTGCCTGACCGTCGGAGACGCGGGGAGGTTGGATTTCCGGGAAGGCGCGTTTGACGCCGTCGTCGGACTCTCCGTCCTCCACCATCTCGATCTGAACAGGGTCCTGCCGGAATTCCTGCGAGTGCTCAAGCCCGGGGGACGGATGTTCTTCAGCGAGCCGAACATGCTCAACCCGCAGGTGTTCCTCGAAAGGAACGTCAAATGGATCGGGAGAAGGCTTCAGAACTCGCCCGACGAGACCGCCTTTGTCCGTTGGCCGCTGACGCGCACGCTGGCGGCCGCGGGGTTCGTTCACGTGGAGGTGGTGCCCGTCGATTTCCTCCACCCGGCCCTTCCAGGCTTCACCCTCGGCCTCATGAGCCGCATCAACCGGGTGCTGGAGCGGCTGCCCCTGATCCGTGAGGCCGCCGGATCGCTCTTCGTCTTCGCCGCCAAACCCGATGCCGCTCCCTCAGACCGCGATCAGAGCACCTGCCGGTAGGTGATCCACTCATCGAGCGGCCGCGCCCCCCGCCTGTCGTAGAAGCGGATCGCGGGCGTGTTCCAGTCGAGCACCATCCACTCCATCCGCCCGCATTTCTCGCGCCTCGCCTCGCGGAGGAGGACGTCGAAGAACCTCTTCCCGATCCCGTGGCGGCGGAATTCGGGCAGCACGAAGAGATCCTCGAGGTAGAGCGTGGGCCGCGCGAGGAAGCTGCTGTACGTGAAGAAATAGATCGCGTAGGCGACCTTTTTCCCCTGCACCTCGCAAAGCAGGACCCGGATCCGCCTCCCGATGTCCGCGACGAGCCGGCGGCACGCCGCCGGGGTGGGAGGCTCCAGCTTCTCGTAGGCCGCCAGCGCCCGCACCAGGCCGACGAACTCCTTCGCGTCGCTCGATCGGTAGGGCCGGATCTTCATCGGGGCCACTTTATCATGGTTTCCGGGGATTGCGGTATAATGCCCCCATGCTTCCCCGCCCTCCCTCCCGGACATGAGCCAGGACGGGAGACCTGCGACGGATCCGGCCCGTCCCGTCCTTGAACGACGCCTCTTCCTCGTCCTCCTCCTCCTCGTGGCGGTCATCCCCTGGTTTCTCATCCGGGAGCATCGCCTCCCCCGCGGCCATGCGACCCGGCAGTCCTACGCGCTGCAGTATTTCTTCCTGACGGACGCCGCGCACGGAGGCGAGGTGCCCCTCTGGATGCCCTTCGCGGCGCAGGGGACGGTCAGCCACGAGCCGCTCTCCGACCAAGCGGGGCTCCTCCCGGCGGCACTCCTGCTCGTCGCGGAGGCGCTCAAGGGCGCGGACTTCCTCCTCCTCTTCCATGCCGGGATGGCCCTCCAGGAACTGCTATTCGCGGTCGGCGTCTGGATGCTGGCGCGCCGCTTCTTCCCCTCCCCCCAGGCCGTCTTCTTCGTCTCCGTCGCCGCCCTCGGCTCCTGCCTGTGGACTGACCATGCCTGGGCGAACCTGCACGCCTGCGCGGCCCTTCCCCTCCTCCTGTCGCTCGTCCATGAACACCTGGACTCCGGCCGACGCGGCCCCCTCCTCCTCGCGCTCAACCTGGCCCTCCTCCAGACGATGGGCAACGCGGCGAGCACCGCCCTGCTCGCCCCCCTGGCCGCCGGCCTCTATTTCGGCGCGCGCCGCCTCGTCGTAGGTCGCGGCGCGGAGACGCCGGGATCGGAAGGCCCCTGGACGCGGCGCGAGGGTCTCCTCGCTCTCCTCAGCTTCGTCCTGCTCGGGGCCGTGGTCGCGACCCGCCTGTGGGGCGCCGCAGGCGTCGTCCGGGCCGGCGATGCGCCGGGCTCCTTCCTCGACGACCTCCTCGCCTCCCTCGGTCTCCTCAATCCCGCCCACTATCTCGATTTCTTCCTGGGGCTGTCGACCAGCCTGGACTTCACGCTCTACGCCGGGATGTTCACCGTCGTCTTCGCCCTCCTCGGCCTCGCCGCCTTCCCACCCCGGACGGCGCGCCGGATCGTGGCCGCCGGAGCGGCTGCCTTCGTCCTCTTCGGCGCGAGCCTGGCCGTCCTCCACGCCCTCGCCCCCGCCACGCGGCCGCCCCATCTCATCGCCGCGAGCGCTCCCTTCGTCCGGCTCTTCGTCGTCTTCCTCTCGGGGGCCGGGTTCCAGGCGCTTCAGGACCGCCGGGGGCCGGGACGGCGCGCGTTCGCGATCGCCGCCTCCTCCCTGCTGCTCCTCTCGGGCGCCCTGGCCCTCCAGTCGGGAGCGGCCGTCGCCCGCTCCACCTTCGCCTCCTTCTCCACCGAGATGTTCAAGGGCTCGGCCCCCCCCGGAAGCATCCCCCCCGGCCTGGACTCCAACGTCCTCTTCTCGGAGCTCACCGGGGCGTCCTCGCTCGCGGCGCTCCTCTCCGGCGGCGTGCTCCTCCTCTGCGCGGCGGGACCCAGGACGATCCCCCTCGCCCTGGGGCTGACCCTCTTCCTCCACCCGCTGGACGTCTTCGGCTGGAAGTTCCGGATGTGCTGGATCAAGACGCAACCCCTGACCGCCGCCCAGCGCGAGGCGCAGAAGCTCCATCCCCCGCCCTTCCGCGAGCGGAGGAGCGAGACCCGCAATTCGAACGAGCGCTTCCTCCTGTTCAAGGACCTGGCCGCCCAGCCCCCCGCCGACCCGACCCCGCGGTACGGGCGCGATTCGTGGCTCACGGACTCGTACTGGTTCGCCGACCTGCCCTCTTCGCGCCCGGAAGTCGGCAGGCGGATGCGGCCGGTCGACGACCTGCTCCGGGCCGCCGGCGCGTCCTCCCCGGCCTTCGCCTCCCTCGCCGGCCTCACGAGCGACAAACTGCAGGTCTTCTCCCGGGCCCGCCGGGCGGTTTCCGACGAGGAGATCGCCCGCCGGATCTCCGACCGAGAGTTCCGCGGCGAGTTCCTGTTCCTCCGCGGCGACGGGGAGACTGGCCCTCCTCCTCCCGCCGACGGCGAGCGCGAGGCCGCGGCCTGCGAGGTCCTCGGGTTCAGCTCGAACCGTCTCCGCCTCCGCACGGCCACGGTGCCGGCGGGATGCTGGCTCTCCTACTCCGACGCGTGGGACCCGTCGTGGACCGCCGAAGTCAACGGGAAACCGGTGACGGTCGAGCGCGCGAACCTGGCCTGCAAGGCGGTCCCCCTGGAGGCCGGGGAGAACGTCGTCGAGTTCCGGTTCCGTTCGCCCCTGCGCCGGCTCTGCTTCGCCCTCGTCGGCTTGAATTCGCTCCTCTGGATGATCCTCCTGGCGGGGAGGACGGCACGACTGCTGGGGCGCCGCCGGACATGAACCCCCCGACGCCTCACGACGACGCCGCCGCGGAGCGAAGGCTCTTCCGCCTCCTGGTCCTGCTCAACGCCGCCCTCTGCGTCTACCAGATCGCCACCCGGCGGCTCCCCCGCGGCCATGACACCCTGGCCAGCTACATCCTCCAGTACCTCTTCCTCGCCCACGCCTCCGGGGGAGACGGCGTGGCCCTCTGGTTCCCCGGCGTCGCCCAGGGAGCCGTGACCAACTTGCTCTTCGAATCCCAGGGCGGCCTCTTCCAGATGGCCCTGCTTCCCTTCGCGTCCTTCCTTCGCGAATGTTCATTCCTGCCTCTATTCCATTTCGGGATGTTCGTCGACGAGATGCTCCTGCTGGCGGGCGTCTGGCGCCTGGGGAAACGGGCCGGCTTCTCCCCTGCAGCGCTCTTCTTCGTCGGAGCGGCGGCGACGGGATCCGACCTGTGGACGGACCACTTCTTCTTCAACCACCGGCTGGTCTACGCGCTCCCGATGATCCTCTCCCTGCTCCACGACTTCCTCGACACGGGCTCGCGGTGGAAACTCTTCCTGGGCACGAACCTCCTGGCCCTGCAGTTCATGGGGAATGCGCCCTATCTGGCGATCTTCATCGGCGCCGTCGTGGTCCTCTACTTCGGCGCCTACGTCTGGATCTTCCGGAGGCGTCTCCCCAGCGCCGCCCCGTTCCGTCCGCGCGCGACCGACCTCCTATGGATCCCGGCGAACGCTGGGGTTCTGGTTGCGATCCTCGTCACGCTCACCCAGGGGACCGGGCAGATCGCCGCCGAAGTCCAGGGACGGACCCCCGGGGGCAGCGTCCCCTTGGACCGATTCCTCACGTACGGCGGGAACCTCAATCCTCTCCGATATGCCGACGCCGCCCTCGGGTGCTCTCCGTCCCTCGACTATTCCCTCTTCTGCGGTTTCCTGACTCTCGCCTTCGTGCTCCTGGCGCTCCCCGGCAGGCCGGGGAGGAAGACGCTCCATGGAGCGATCGTCGTGGTCGTCATCCTCCTCTTCTCCACCGGCTTCACGAGCCTGGTCCCGTTCCTCTCCCACGCCCTCTTTCCGGGGATGGAGTACGCCCGGTACGTCTCGCTGCTCTCCCCCGTCGTCCGGCTCTTCCTGGTCTTCCTCGCCGGATTCGGATTCGACGCCCTCCTCGCGCAGCGGGAGCGGCTTGCCGGGCCGGCGAGGCTCGTCGCTTCGGGGATGATCGCGATCTCGGTCGCGACGGCCGCGCTCGCGGTCGCGGCCGCCGCAGGCAGCAACGCGGTCCTCGAGCTGCCGCGGCTGCTGCTCACGGCGATGCCGGACCTGGCCCCCTGGACGGAAGTGCAGGACCCCTGCAGCCTCGCGACGCTCTGGGGAAGTTCGGCGTTGGGGGCGGCCGGCGCCGCGACCGCGCTCTTCGGACTGACCGGGCGGCGGCCCGCGGGAACGCTCCTGGTCGGACTCGTCCTGGCCCTGCACGCCGCCGACCTGTTCCGCTGGAAGGTCCAGATGGTGCAGTTCAAGACGGTCGCCCTGAGCCCGGCCCAGGGGGAGATCCAGAGGATCCGGCCGGTTCCCTACCTCCCGGCGCGCGCACCGACTTCCGCCGCCGGCCCGCGATTCGCCGCGCTCTCGCAGGATTTCTTCCGCTACGGATCCACGTACGATTTCACCGACGCCTTCCTGCACGTCGATCCCCTCGAGTCCCGCTTCCGCAGCCTCACCCCGCTCCGCCCCGTGTCGGAGCTCCGGCAGGCCGGAGTGGCCCCCGGGCCGCTCTCCAGGATCTCGGGAGGGACGACGGCGAAGCTCCAGGTCTTCTCCAGGGCCCATGCCGTGCCGGCCGGAAAGAATCTGGCGGCGCTCCTGAGGGACCCCTCGTTCGCGGGGAACATCCTCCTCCTGGCCGCCCCGGCGACGGGAACCGGAGAGGGCCCTCTTGCCCTCTCCGCCGACGAGCGCCTCCTCGCCCGGCCTGAAATTCTTCGCTTCGACTTCAACGGTCTCGGCGTGCGCGTGGCGATCCCCGAACGGCACACGGGAGCCTGGCTCCTGTACTGCGACGCCTGGCATCCGGGCTGGACGGCGACGGTAAACGGCCGCGCGGTGCCGGTGGAGCGCGGCTTCCTCGCCTACAAGGCCGTCCCGCTGGCGCCCGGAGAGAACGTCGTGGAGTTCCGGTTCCGTGCGCCGGCCCGGGCGTTCTCTGCGTGGGTCCTCGTAGCCAACTCGATCCTGTGGGTCGCGCTCCTTTCGTGGGTGATGGTCGGCCTCCTGGGCGCGGAGGCGCTCCGGTCCGCGCCCATTTCAAGCCCGGGCCTTGACATTCGCCGGGGTTCCCCTTAACGTTCGATCGGGAGTCCGCACAACGTATCCATGAAGGAAGAACCCGGCGCCCCCCCGCCCGCTCCCGGCATCTCGATCGTCGTCCCGGTCTTTCAGGGGGAACGCACGCTCTCGGCGCTCGTCGACGAAATCGAACCCCTGACCCGGAGCGCGCAGACTCCGAAGGGACGGGCGTTCCGGGTCACCGAGGTGATCCTGGTCCACGACGGAGCCACGGACGACTCCCACGTCGTCATGCAGGACCTGGCGGCGCGCTTCCCGTTCCTCTCGCTCGTGTGGCTTTCGCGGAACTACGGGCAACATCCGGCGACGCTCGCGGGCATGTCGGGCACCAGCGCCGACTGGGTCGTCACCCTGGACGAGGATGGGCAGCAGGACCCCGCCGACATCGGCCGGATGCTGGACGTCGCTATCGAGGAGGGCACGGCGCTCGTCTACGCGCGACCGTCGAACCCGCCGCCTCACGGCCTCTGGCGCAACCTGTTCAGCTTCCTCGTCAAGGCGATCTTCGGATGGATCGTGGGGAACCGCCGGATGAACGAGTTCAACAGCTTCCGGCTGATCCGGGGCGACATCGCCCGCAGCCTGGCGGCCTACTGCGGCAACGGCGTCTACCTGGACGTGGCGCTGACGTGGGTGGTGGGGGAGATGGGGAAATGTCCCGTCACCCTCCGGCCGGAGCGCGGGAGGCGTTCCGGGTACACGTTCCGGAAGCTCGCCTCCCACTTCTGGCGGCTGATCCTCACGTCGGGCACCCGGCCGCTCCGGATCATCTCGACGCTCGGAGGCATCTCCATCCTGCTGGGGATCTATCTGAGCGGGGTCGCGATCTGGGGAAAGCTGACGCGGCAGATCCCGGTGCAGGGGTACACGTCGCTCATCATCGTGATCTGCTTCTTCTCCGGCATCATCCTCTTCTCGCTCGGCGTCATCGCCGAGTACCTGGGGCTCGCGCTCACGATGGCGATGGGAAAGCCCCTCTATCTGACGGTCTCCCGGCCGGCCCGCGAAGGCAAGGGGCGGCCGTGAATCCCGCCTTGGCCTGGGTTGTGGGTCAGGGCGGCTTCCTGGGAGGCCGCGTCCAGAGGGAGTTGAAGGGGATCCTTCCGGAACTGCGCGCATGGACTCCGGAGGGTCCGAGATTCGCCTGGGAAGATCCGGCCCGCCTGGTAAAGCAACTGGACGAAAGCGCGCGCGCCTTCGCCGATGCGGTTCGGTCGGGAGGCGGACCTTGGATGGTCCTCTGGTGCGCCGGAGCGGGCGGAGTGGCGGCTCCTCCGGAGACGCTCGCGTCGGAGACGCGCGCCCTGGAAGGGCTGCTCGAGGGGCTCTCCCGCCATCTGGCGGGGCCCTGCGCGGATCGGCCGGGGGTCTTCCTGCTCTCGAGCTCCGCGGGAGGAGTGTACGGGGAAACCCCCGACCTGCCGCTCACCGAGGATTCGCCCTGCCGGCCCCTCTCGGAGTACGGCCGCAACAAGCTCCGGCAGGAAGGCGTGGGGCGGGCCTGGACGGAACGCCATCCGCAGGTCTCCCTCCTCGTCGCCCGCCTCTCGAACCTGTACGGTCCGGGGCAGAATCTCTCCAAGCCGGTCGGTCTGATCTCCCAGCTCTCCCGAAGCCTGATCTACAACCATCCCACGCATGTCTACGTCCCGCTCGACACGACGCGGGATTACCTCCACGTCAGCGACGGCGCGCGCCACATCGTCCGCTGCCTCGACCGGCTCCTCGCCTCGAATCGCCGCCAAACCGTGACCAAGCTCTTCGCCTCGGAACAGGGAGTCTCCATCGCGGGGATCCTCGGCCTCCTTCATCGCATCGCCAAGCATCGCCCCCGCGTGATCTGCGCGCCCCATCCTCACCGGAAGCAGCAGCCGGGCCGACTGGCGTTCCGGTCGAAAGTGTGGACGGACACCTCCGCAACTCCCCAGACCGACCTGGCCACCGGGATTTTCTCCGTCTACCAGCATCACTTGGCGCTCTTCCAGCAGGGACTCCTCCCCGCTCCCCTCCTGGCCTGAGCCCCGGTCGAGGTATACTGGGAGCGGCATGACCCAACCTTGGCTGTCGGTGATCCTCCCCGTCCGCAACGGAGAGCCCTATCTGATCGACGCCCTGTAGAGCATCGCCCTCCAGGAAACCTTGGAGGGAGTCGAGGTGCTGGCCGTGGAAGACGGTTCGACGGACTCGACCCTCCCGATCCTGAGATCGTACGCGGGCCGGATCCCATTGAGGATCCTGCAGCCCTCACCGATGCGCAACTGGGTGCAGAAGGCCAATCTGGCGCTTACCGAGGCCCGCGGAGAGTACCTATCGCTCCTATGCCACGATGACGGCTGGCACTCCGGTCGGCTCAAGGCCCTGAGACCCCTCGTCCAGCGCCCCCGTGCGCCCGCTGTCGTGATCCATTCGCTCTGGTACGTCGACGCCCGCCGCCGCAGGCTGGGGCTGTACCGGCCTCCCCTCCCCGCGGGGCGGGAGCTCACGCCGGACTTCGTCGTCGAGCGGCTGCTCGTGCAGAACTGGGTGGGAGGCCCCGCCACACTGTTCCGCCGGGACCTGACGGTGAGCGTCGGGGGCTACGACGAGAATCTATGGTACTCGGCCGATTGGGACCTTTACCTCAAGCTCATGGCGTCGAGTCCCACGCACTTCC
>CAZSCC010000301.1:0-25307 GCA_964604905.1 uncultured Planctomycetales bacterium | reverse complement strand
CGCCCTCCACCGATTCCACGCGCAACCCCGTCTCGTCGAACCGCACCGACGCGCGGAGCCCCGTCGCCGTCCCGAGCGGCTCGGGCGGCTTGAAGCGCGCGCCCTCGAACTTTCCCTCGACCCACCAGACCGGCGTCGCGACCGGGCCGCGCAGCGTGGCGGTCGCGTTCAGCTTCCCGGGAGGGACCCACGGCCTCGCCTCCGGCTCGATCCGCTCCAGGAGCGGCGAGAAGTCCGTCGTCTCGAGCGTGGCCGTGAGATCGACGCGCGGCTTGGGGTCGATCCACGGGAGCGTCACGCGGCCGTCGAAGGCGAGCTTCCCATAAGGGGTCGCCTCCTCCGCCCACAGGCGCAGCGCGGTCCGGTCTTCCGTCCGGACGGCGGCGACCAGGCGGACCGGCTTCCACCCCCCCGCGGTGATCCCCCGCAGCTCCACGGTTCCGCTGGCGTCGGGGCGGTCGATCGTGCCGTAGACGTGGACGTCGAGCGAGGCGCTCCCCTCGACGGGAGGATCCCCGAGCAGCTTCCGGACGAGCGGGTCGCGCAGGTCGGGCACGACCGCGCGGACGGAGAGATCGTTCTCGCGTCCCAGCCGTCCCGTCGCTTCGAAGAAGGGGCCTCCCTCGCGGCCCCATCGGAGCTCGACCGTCGCGCTGTTCCGGCTGCGGTCCGCGTCGGCCCGCGCCCGGAGCGCCTCCAGACGGATCCCCCACGCCTCGATCTCGCGCGCGTCGAGCGCCACCCGCGTCTCCCTCGCGTCCCACTCGACCGAGGCCGACAGGCGCGCCGTGAAGGGCGGCTCCTTGAGGACCAGCTTGACGTCCGGGACCGCGATGCGACCCGCCTTCGCCTCGACGCTGAACCGGTCGTGCTCGAGGGGGCGCTTCCCCGGCAGCTCGATCGTGCCGGGGGCGAACTCGATCATCCAGACCCCATCCTTTTCGCGCGCGACGACCTCCGTGGAGGCGGAGAGGTCCTTGCCCGCCAGGACGGTCAGCGTCCCGCGCGTCGTCGCCCCCGCGCGGGTCGCGCGGCCGGCCAGGCGGAGCGGCCGGGCCCACTCCGGGAGCTCGACCTCGAGTGCCCTCAGCCAGAGGCACGGACCCTCGACGGAGAACTCCCCGTCGAAGTCCCCCGTCGACGTCGCGCGGCCCTTCACCGCGACGCGGTCGGGGCCCCCCTCGAGCTGGGCGTCCACGCGGTCGCCCTCGAGCGTCCCCTTTCCGGTCACCACCGGGGCGAGCAGCGTCCCGCGGGCCAGGATCTCGCGCGCGTCGATCCGGCCGGGCGCATAGGTGCCCGCCAGGCGCATCGAGTCCCACGACCGGCCGTCGAATGATCCGGGGCCGGTCTCGACGCTCCCGTCAAACGCGGCCCGCTGCTCCGCGATCGTCAAGGTCCCCTCGGCGCGCGCCTTCGCGGCCTTGAGGGGCGGCGGCTCGGGCAGGAGGAGCAGATAGGGCGCGAGGTCCTCGGCCTCGGCCCGGCCCGTCAGCTCGAGGGCGAGCGAGCCCGTCCAGCGGGCGATCCCCTCCCCCTCGGCGTGATCCTTTCCCGCTGAGAACCCCGCGCGCACCGGCAGCCGGGCGAGCGTCCCCTTCGCGCACGACGCCTCGGCGAAGTCGATCTTGAGGGTCTTGTAGACCGCGTTGCGGGTCTTCGCCGTCACGGCCGAGAACGTCCACGCGTCGATCGGCCCCTGGAGGGGCCCCTCGGCGACGCCCTTGAGCTCCACGTCGGCGCGGACGGGCTCGCGGATCTCCACCGTGCCGTCGACGTCGAGGCGGCCGCGGCCCAGGACGAGGTCGAGCGCGGTCTCGGCGCGACCCTGCGGCACGGCGAGCCGGCCCTCTGCCCGGACGGCGACGCCCTCCGCGTCGGTCACGACCTTCCCTTCCCAGAGGAGCGCGTGGCCGGAGAGGCGTCCTTCGATGCGGAGCGTCTGGGACGCGCCCTCGAGCGGTCCCAGGGCGGCCTTCGCCGACGGGACGGGGCCCTCGCTCGCCTGGGCGTCGACGGCGAGCGCACCGCCCTGCCCTCCGCGCCCGGCGACCCGGACCTCGCCGAAGCCCGCGCTGCGCAGTCGGACCGTCCAGTCGGCCCCCTCGAGCGTCGCCTCCGCGACCTCGAGCTCGCGGCCGTCGGGGAGGACGACGCGGGAGTCGCGCGCGCGGACCTTTCCGTCGAAGCGGATCGCGCGGAGGGCGGGGAAGGCCTCGCGGACCGTCTGGTGGATCGGGGGCGGCGGGCCCGGTTTCGGCGGGAAGCGGACTTCGAGGCCGGCGGCGTCGATCTCGAGCGGGCCGCCGCCCAGGAAGCCGTAGCGGACGCGGACCGAGGCCGCGCCGCTCCTCCCGTCGAGGGGCGAGCCCGGGCGCGGCGCGATCTGGATCCCTTCGGCCTCGATCGACTCGAGGAGGTTCCCGTGGAGCCGGCCGATGGAAACGTCGGCCTTCAGGTGCTCGCCGGCGAGGCGCGCGATCTCGGCGCGCACGCGGCCTTCGAAGAGCGGCCAGCGGAGGAGGTAGAGGGCGCCCAGGAGCGCGGCCAGGATGCCCGTGCCCGTAAGGGCCCAGCGGACCGCCTTTCGGAAACTCACTCCCCCTAAGAATACCGTCCGCCGACTCGTCCCCCAAGCCCATTTCCTTGATTCGATCCCGGGGACGGTGTAGAGTCCTTCCTTCCCGACCTGACAAGGAGATCCCCATGCGGAAGCTGACCCTCGGCCTCGCGGTCCTGGCCGGATGCGCCTCGTACACCGCGCCCGCGGATCTCCCGGCGGCAAAGAAGCCGGACGCCGCGCCCGCGATGGCCGCGAAGCCCGCGCCCCCCGCGGCGGCCCCGAAGCCCGCCGCACCGATCGACACGACGCCGATCAAGGTCGATCTCTCGAAGGTGAAGTGGGGCGAGGGCCCCGCGGAGCTCTTCGGCCACGACGACGGCGAGTCGCGGCTCTTCTACTACGCGAACGGCACGGCCGAGTTCGCGGTGAAGGTGCCCGCCGACGGCGAGTACGCGATCGTGGTGACCGCTTCCTCCCAGCCCGCGCAGAACCAGCACGCGAAGTTCAAGGTCACGGTGGACGGCCAGGCGGTGGGCGCCGAGACCTCCTGCACGGCTGAGGAGGCGAAGGAGTACGCGATCGCGGCGAAGCTCGCGGCGGGCGACCGCAAGGTGGCGGTGGTCTTCACGAACGACATCTACAAGCAGGACGAGTACGACCGCAACTTCTACCTGAACGGCCTGAGGCTGACGCGGGTGAAGTGACCGGGTCTCTTCGGACTCGGCCGCTCATGCCGAGGGGGTATCCCTGCACGTGTCCCTGTCATCTCCCCGTCCCTGCCCTCGAAACATTTCAGCGCCTCTCCCCTTTTGTTCTTGCCTGATTCTGTCGGGGGACGGCGCCTTCAGGCCGTCAAGCCGGGTCGCAAGTCGCTGCCCCCCGAGCCGCAGGAGCGTCCGCGGATGAACCTTTTGGATTCCCCTCCGTCCTTAGCAGCAGGGGAATCACCCGCCCCAAGGGAGGGCTCCATCATGGCCTACGGAACCCGCGCTGCCGTTCTGGTCCTTGCCTTCTTCGGCCTGGCCTGCCTCTGGGACACGGACACCCTGCGCGACGAGATGCAGACCCAGGCGGACGACTTCGACCTCATCACGGGCCAGTTCCCCCACCACGGCAAGGCCTATTACGAAGCGCGCATCCGGAAGAGTCTGGAGGGCCTGAAGCGGGATCCGACAAATCGCGAGCTCAGGAACGATCTGGCCGCCGGCTACCTCCGGGTCGGCCGTTACGAGGAGGCCGTGCGCGAATTCGAGAGGCTCAGGCAGGAACGGCCGGGGGACTATCAGACCCTTTCGAACATGGGCGTGCTCTACAAGAAGATGGGAGAGTTCGGGAAGGCCGCCGAATACACGGCCCAGGCGCTCGCGATCAAGCCGGAAGGACACCTGGGCCTGGGCGATTGGTACCTCAAGATGCTGCGGTACCGCCGCGATACGACGGCCGTCGGCGCCGGCCCTCCCGACGCGAACTTCCTGGGGACGGCCTACAAGGACTTCCCCTCCATACGCCTGAACGAGGGGGATTACAAGAACCTCCAGCTCCTCGTCCGCGCGGATCGAACGTTCGCCGATGCCCTCCTCGTCCTGGGAGACTACCTGCACCGGGAGCGCCACCTCAACCTCGCCCTCTGGGCGTACGCGCGCGCCCAGGAGCTCGGGCATCCCCATGCACGCGAGGTGGATCGCCGGATGGAAGCCGTCCTCGCCCACTGGAAGCAGGCGGTCGCGCACGAAGGGAAACCGATCGAGAGTCCGAAGGAAACGATCCGGGGGATCCAGGAAGACCTCAGGAAGGCGGCCGGGTGGCTCGGGACCTTCGAGCGGACCGAGGCGGAGCTCGTCTCGGCGGGAGCGGCCGTGGACTTCGAGGCGGTCGAACGAACGATGAAGGCCAAAGGAATCGGTCGGTTCCGGCCCGTGAATCGCGGAGTCCTCTTTTTCGAAGCCGACCCGGAGACGACTCCGTCGCCTGCCGGGACGAAGGGCCTGGCGATTCCCACCCGGCGACCGTCCAGGGTCGCCCCCGCTCTCCTCCTCGGGCTCCTGCTTTCCGCGCTGGTCGGAGTCTGGGCCTACCGGCAGTCGCATCGCCGAGTGGGACGGGCGAGACGTTTTCCCCGAGGGGGGAGAGCGGCCGTTGATGCCAGGAAGGGCAGGCCTTCCCCCAAGTCCGTGATCCCGGCGTCGGGGGCTGGAGCGATCGGGGCCTGATCGTCGCGGAGACGAGCCACTCCCACGAGGTGGCCCGAGCTGGCCAAGGAGCCTGCCGGGGTAGACCACATCCGTGTACCGGATCACCCGCGATCAGCCCGGGCACGAAGCCCTTCTTCGACGGACACCGGGGAATCTGCTAGACTCCCGCCCATGAAGATCCTCAGCTGGAACGTGAACGGCCTGCGCTCCGTGCAGAAGAAGGGCTTCGTGCCCTGGCTGAAGCGCGCGAAGCCGGACGTCCTCTGCCTCCAGGAGATCAAGGCCCGGCCCGAGCAGCTCGACCCCGAGCTGCTGGAGATCCCGGGGTACACGGCCTGCTTCACGCCGGCGCAGCGGCCCGGCTACTCCGGGACGGCGATCTACGCGCGGGAGGCGCCCGACGAGGTCTGGACCGGCATCGGCGACGCGCGCTTCGACGACGAGGGCCGCGTCACCGGAGCGCGTTACGGGAAGCTCCACGTGATCTCCGCCTACTTCCCCAACTCCCGCGAGGGCGGCTCGCGGCTCGATTTCAAGATCGACTTCTGCCGCCGCATCACGCAGGTCCTCGGGAAGCGGATCGCCCAGGGGGAGGACGTGGTCCTCGGCGGGGACTACAACATCGCACACGAGGAGATCGACCTGGCGCGGCCCGACGACAACCACGAGAGCCCCGGCTTCTTCCCCCGCGAGCGCCGGGCGATGACGGACTTCCTGAAGGCGGGCTTCCACGACGTCTTCCGCGAGGCCAACCCCGCGCGGGCGGGCGCCTACACGTGGTGGTCCTACCGCACGGCGGCCCGGAAGCGAAACGTGGGCTGGCGCATCGACTACACGAACGTGAACGCCCGGCTCCGCGACCGCGTCCGCCGCGCCTGGATCCTGCCCGAGGTCCCGGGTTCGGATCACTGTCCGGTCGGCTTGGACCTGGCCTGATCCGGGCCTTCTCGAAGCCCCCGTACGACACGTCCGCCTACTACCCGGCTTGGGTGCGGGAGGCCCGCGAGAAGCTCCAGCGCGCGGGCGAGAAGTAGTCCGACGCCGGGGCTATCGACCGACCGCCGACGGACGACTCAGGAGCAGGGCGAGGGCCAGCCCCAGGAGCAGCAGTCCCGGGAAGAGGAGACCGCCGTCGGCCTGCACGGCGCCGGCGCAATGGCGCTTGCCGCGGCCCCCGCCGCTCCCCGCGCCCGCCCCCGTCGAACCCGTCAGGTCGACGATGATCGAGGCCGAAGCGCTGTTCCCCCCCGCGTCCCAGGCCGTGATCGTGATCACGTTGCTCCCCGCGACGAGCGGGATGGAGAGGCTCCAGGAGGCCGCTCCCGCGATGGTCCCGCTCAGGCCCGCCTGCGGATTCTGCCACGCGATCGAGGCGACGCCCACAGTGTCGGACGCCGTTCCGCCGATCGTGATCGGGCTCGTCGGGGAGGAGGCCGTCGGAGGCGCGGGGTTGACGATCGCGATCGAGGGCGGCGTCGTATCGCCGGCGGATCCGACCACCAGGGACACGCTCCGCGTGGTGTTGCCGCTCCCGTTCGTGGTGTTCGTGAAGGTCACGGCATCCGTATGCGTCCCGCCGGGAAGGGAGTTCGCCGAGCCGGTGAAGGACACGATGACGCCCCAGCTGTTTCCCGCCAGCAGGGTCGCTGACCCCGCGAAGACGGAGACCCAGGGTTGCGCGGCCGTCGCCGTGAAGCTCATCGCGCCGGGCCCCAGGTTGGTCACCGTGTAGATCTGCGAGGAGGGATTGAACGGGCCGCCCACGGGACCGGCGGCGGTGAATCCCGAGGCCGGCGAGACGTCCATCTGGGTTCCCGCCGTCGATCCGTACCGCACCGTGACGGTGGCGCCCCCCTGGTTGCCCGCCCCGTCCCAGGCCCAGATGTGGATCTGGTTGTCGCCGGCCGCGAGGGGCACCGAGATGCTCCACGTCGCCGACCCGGGCATCGATCCGCTGTCGTTCGTCTGCATGTTGAACCACCACATCGACGTCACCGCCGCGTTGTCCGAGGCGGTCCCGCTGACGGTGATCGGGGTGGAGCCGGTGGCGATCGTGGGCGTGGCGGGGTTGCTGATCGTGACCACCGGCGGCGTCGTGTCGCCGGGGGTCCCGACGATCAGGTGGACGGTCCGCGTGGTGCTCCCCACGCCGCTGGTCGCGTTGGTGAACGTGACCGTCGCCGTGTAGCTCCCCGGGGCCAGCGTGTTGGCCTGGCTGTTGATCGTGATGGGGTCTCCCCACGTCTCGCCGGGATTGATCGTCTGGGTCGTCAGGAGGATCGAGACCCACGGCTGATCGACCGAGGAGGCCAGCGTCAGCGGGGCTGTCCCCGTGTTCTTGAGGGTGTAGACCTGGACGGAGGGCCAGAAGAAGCCGCCCTGGGGACCCGAGGCATAGTAGCTGGTCGCCGGCGTCACCTCCAGCTGGGTCGCCGCCTGGAGCGGCTCCGAGGAGACCGGCCGCGTCCCGAACGCCAGGACCCCCACGACGACCATCGCCGACGTCAAACGCGCAAGACTCATGTGCACGGTGAACCTCCCCAAAAAACCCCGACCCGGCCCCCCTTGACCCTCCTTCTACGGAATCCCCTGAAAATCATCCGGCGGAAAATGCATAAAGTCCCCCATATGGGGGAGCGGGAGCGGCGCCGGCGGGCGGGCTACTCTTGTCGCTTGCGGCGGGCTGCTTCGAGGGAACGCCGGGCGAGGTCGCGCGAGTTCCAGGCCTCGGGGGCCAATTCGAGCGCCCGCTCGAAGTCGGCGATCGCGCCGTCGAGATCGCCCTTCTGCTCCCGGGCGATGCCGCGGTTGTAGAACGCGTCGGGATAGCGAGGGTTGATCTTCAGGGCGGCGTCGTAGTCCTCGATCGCCCGGTCGAGCTTCCGCAGGCCCTCCCAGAGGATTCCCCGCGAGGCGTAGGCGGGGGCGTTGGAACCGTTGGAGCGGATCGACTCCGTGAAGTCCGCCATGGCCTCCCCGACGCGTCCCTCCTCCGCGTGCATGGATCCCCGGTAATAGGAGGCGGTCGAATGGCGCGGGTCGATCGCCAGCGCCCGGGTGAGATCGGCCATCGCTCCCGGCCGCTCCCCGGCTGTGAGGCGCGCGACGCCTCGGGACGCGAACGCCTCCGCGTGACGCGGATCGATCTCGATCGCCTTCGCGTAGTCGGCGAGAGCGCCGCTCCCGTCTCCCATCGCGGCGCGGACGAGCCCGCGGCCCGTGTACCCGGCGGCCAGGCCCGGAGCCAGGGAGATCATCCGCTCGGCATCGGCCCGGGCCCCCTGGAGGTCTCCTTTCAGCCGGCGGAAGGTCCCGCGGTTCTGGTAGGCGCAGGCCTGCGTCGGATTCAATTCGATCGCCCGATCGCAATCGGCGATCGCCCCGGCAAAATCCCCCTTGCCGGCCCTCGCGATCCCCCGGTTCAGGATCGAGAGGACGAGCCCGGGATCGAGCGCCAGGGCCCGGTCGAAATCGGCGATCGCGGCGTCGAACTCCCCCTTCGAGTACCGGACGAGCCCGCGGTCGTTGTACCCGTACGCCAGGCGGGGGTTGAGCGCGATCGCCCGGTCTAGGTCCTCGAGGGCGCGGTCGAGCTCCTTCTGCACGAGCCAGGCGCTCCCGCGCTGGAGGAGGGCCCACGGATAGTGGGGCCTCTTCTCGATCGCGCGCGAGAGATGCACGAGGCGTTCCTCGCCCTCGGTCATCGAGCCCAGCAGGCAGGAGAACTCCTCCACCCCGAGCTCGCCGTCGAAGCGCGACATCCCCTCGCGGCAGAGCCGCGCCGCCTCGCCGGCGTTACCCTCCGCGAGCGCCCGATACGCCGTCGCCAGGTGGCGGTCGATCTCCTGCGCGCCACCCCAGGCGGCCTGTCTCCGGAAGTGGGCCAGCGCCCGATCGTTCAGCTCCTTCGCCCGCGCCTGCCGGTCGTGATCGGGCCGCCCGTCCTTCGTCGCGAGCTCGATCATCGCCCGGTCCAGGGAGATCCGGCCGAGGTACGCGTGGACCGTCCCCTCCTCCGGGGCCAGGACCTGCGCCTTGAGGAGCGCCCGTTCGGAGCGGGGGAGATCACCGGCGAAGTACCACCCCACGCCCAGCGTCGCCCAGACCTCCGCGCTTTCGGAAGCGCCCGCCTCTTTCTCCAGGTCGTCAAGCATCGACTGCACCTTCCCGAGCCGGCCGGCGACGTCCGCGCTCCGGATGTAGAAGAAGGGGCGCGTCTCCTGGATCATGGCCTCCAGCGGTTTCAGCCGCTCCCGGAGCAGCCTGTAGTGCGCCCCCGACGCGCGGACCCGCCAGACCGACTGGAGGGCCCAGCCCCCGATCGCGAGCACGAGGATCGCGGCGGCGGAGAGCGCGAGCGGGACCGGATGGCGCGAGACCCAGCGCAGCGCCCGCTCGATCGGGGCCGGCGGCCGGGCCGCGATGGGCTCGCCCTTGAGGAACCGCGAGAGGTCCTCCGCGAACTCCGTCGCGGTCGCATAGCGACGCCGGGGGTCCCGGTCCATCGCCTTCAGGCAGATCGTCTCCAGGTCCGGGGAGAGACCGGGATGCAGGGAGCGGGGCGGGGGAGGATCGCCTCGAAGGATGCTCTCGAAGACCGGATAGGCGTCCGATCCCTCGAACGGGACCCGGCCCGTCAGGATCTCGTACAGGCAGACGCCCAGCGAGTAGACGTCGCTCGAGGGGCCCACCGAGGCCGCGTCCCGCACCTGCTCGGGCGACATGTAATAGGGCGTCCCGATGGGGGAGCCGGTGACGGCCAGGAAGGTCCGGTGATCCATGAGGCGGGCGAGCCCGAAGTCGATCACCCGGGGCTCGCGGTCCGCGTCGACGAGGATGTTGCCCGGCTTGAGGTCGCGGTGGACGATCCCCTGGGCGTGCGCGTAGGCGACCCCCTCCGCGGCCTTCCGGAGGATCCCGACGAGCGCTTCCAGGGGCAGGCGGCGGCCTCGGACGAGCTCGCCCAGGTGCGCGCCCTCCACGTACTCCATGCAGAGGAACGGGACGCCGTCGATCTCCCCGCCGTCGTACACCGTGACGACGTTCGGGTGCTTGAGCCGCGCGGCGGTCTGCGCCTCGCGGGCGAGGTCGGCCTCGATCCCGAGGCGGAGGGTCTTGAGGGCGACGAGCCGCTGGAGCTGGGTGTCGTACGCCTTGTACACGGTGCCGATCCCGCCGCGGCCGATCTCCTGGACGAGCTCGTAGCGGCCGAGCCGGCGGCCCGGTCCCGCGGGGGAGAGGAGGAGTTCGTCGAGGAGCCGGAGGCGCTCCGCCTCCGTGAGGGCGCCGCGCGAGGCGCAGAGCTCGCCCAGCTTCTGCGCCAGGTCCTCGCGGACGGAATCGCGGAGCCGGAGCACGGCCTGGGGATCGAGCGGGGCTTCATTCATAGGGCTACAGGAACCCCATATGGCCCAGTTCGGCGCGGAGCTCCTCGGGGCTGCTCACGCCGCGGCGGACCTGTTCGACCACGTGCTCACGGAGCCTGCCCCGGACGTAGGCGAGCGCCCCGCGGATCTCCGCCTCGGACATCCCGTGCGTCCGACCCAATTCCGCGTAGGTCGCCTTGGGCGCCTCCGGCCCACGGAGGTCGTAGGCCTCGAAGATCGCCCAGTCGGCGGTCCGCCCCCGAGCCTTCAGGTCCAGGCGAACCTCCTCGAGGGCCTCTTCGAGCACGGTCTGCAGCCACGCGCGCTCGAACGGATCCTCCCCCTCGGGCGCAGGCGCCTCCACGGACCCCTCCAGGGAGACCGCCGTCCGGTCGCCGCTTCTCTTGAGACTCCCGCGCTGGCGGAGCTCGTCGGTGAGGAAGTTCTTGAGGCAGGTCTTGAGGAAGACGCGGAAGGGGGCGACCGCGGGCCGATAGCGCTCGACGGTACGGTGTTCGAGGACGTGAAGGAAGAACTGCTGGGTCAGGTCCTTGGCGTCGTCGTTGGACATCCTCGCCACGGTGCGCAGGTAGAGGTAGACGGGCTTCCAGTAGAGGCGGGAGAGATGCTCCACCGCGGGTCCCCAGGAGGGGGCGTCCGGTCCGGACGGGGTCTTGATGAAGCCGGGCGTGGGCGGGAACTCCCGAAGGCCGCCGCCCATGCTGGTGTCGGGTCCCTTCATCGCCCGCCGGCCCTCCCGCGCCCGGGGGCAGTGTACCACGGGGGTCGGCGCAAGTTCAGCGCAATAGCGACTCTTGGGCGGACGGGGCGGAACCAGGACGATCATGCTTCGGATCGGGGAATCTACCTCGTCGCCTGGGTCCGCCGGCGGAGCTCGATCTGCCGCCGGAATCCGTCCAGGCTGCTCCACGCCTTCGTGTGCCGGAGTCCCTTCGGGAACGTCTCGATCTTCGCGAGGGCATGGTCGATCCGCCCCTCGTCGGCCAGCACCGTGCCGGCTTCCGTCAGCTCGTCGTGCAGCGCTTCCGCGGCCGCCTCGCAGCGGCTCCGATAGTCGGACTCGAGGGCCTGGAGGTCGGAGAGCCGGGCCGGGGGGACGATACTCGCGAGGGCGCGGGCGGCGGCGAGGTCCCGCGTGACGGACTCGCCGTGTTCGATCGCCTTCCCGGACGCGAGGAGCGTCCGGACCGCCTCGAGCCGCCGGTCGAATTCGGGCTCGCTCGTGGACGGCCGGGCCGGGGGAGTCCGGAAGGGAGGGAAGAGTGCGGCATGGGCCAGGGGCCGCACGTCGGGGAGGGCGTCGATCGCCGGAGCGGGTGCGCCCGATCCCAGGAGGGCGACCGCGATCCATCCCGCGGCGGCGGCTCCGCCCAAGGCGAAGACGGGCTTCCATTTCCCCTTGGACCGAGGAGGGGCCTGCGGCAGGGGCGCGGAGCTCTTCGTCGAAACGCGACGGACCCGGGTGGAAGACCGTTTCGAGGATGCCTCGGGAGCGGCCACGGGGGGCGCCGGGACCTCGCGGCAGGAGGCGCAGTAGGAGCGGTTGGAGTGGTGGGTCGCCCGTCCCTGCTCGAAATCCGAGCCCAGGAGCCGGACCCCGCACCCGCCGCAGTAGAGGATTTCCCTGCCCATGGCCGTTCTCCCCGCGGGCCCCACTCCACCCGGAAGGCCCGTCACATCGGGATACGGAATCGGCGGAAATCGTCGGGAAAATAATGGAGGAATCGGGAAGGAATTCCGGATCAGGCCGGCCTGCCGCCCCGCATCGCGAGGAGCTCGAGGAACTCCCGCCGCGTCCGCGGTCCGTAGACCCGGTGCGACGGGTCGCGGTCGGGCAGGTAGGCCTGCTTGAGCTTCTCGACCTCGTCCTTCTGGATCTTGGGAAGGTCCCGCTTGGGGTCCACGCCGTAGACCTTCGCGGAGCTGAGGCCCAGGATCTTCGCCTTCAGCTCCTTCGTCAACTCGGGGTAGCCGTGCTTCTCGCGCAGCTCGTCGGAGATCTGGAACGCGCGGAAGGCGGCGATCTGCGGCTGGGGCGAGCCGTACCAGAGGCAGTCGGTCCCCCAGAGGAGGTGGTCGGGCCCCACGGCCTTGAGGAGCTTGCCGAGCACGTGGGCCGCCTCGTCGGGCTTCTTCATGAGCGTCCACCAGGTGCTCCCGAGCTCGGCGTAGACGTTCGAGCCCGGCTTGATCCCGTGGTCTTCCAGCGATTTGATGAAGGAGTTCACGCCCTCCTCGGCCTTCCCCGCGTCGTACGGCCCCTCCTTGACGCGCGGGATGTAGCCCGAGTGGTAGACGATGAAGTTGACGTCCGGGTAGCGCTTGGCCACGACCCCGATGTCCTTCGCCGTGTCGTACCGCTCCGCGAGCTTGCCGAACGGGAACCCCTTGTGGGTGCAGATGAGCTTGATCCCCAGCTCGCGCGCCTTCTCGATCACCGGGATGCCGAGCTTCTCGTCGTCGTGCCAGAAGCCCTTCCCCCCCGGTCCGAGGAGCGTGTAGAGCTTCCACGCCGCGATCTTGTGCTTCTTCGAGACCGCCTCCATGCCGTCCAGGTGGCGCTTGACGTCGCCGTAGTTCGGCGTCACGAGCGCGTGGACCCAGAGGCGCGGCGACTTCCCGCCGATCGACTCGATGATCTCCCGCGTGGTGTCGGCCTCGGCCTGCGTGAGGGGGTTCGCCTCCTCGGCGGCGGGAAGCGCGGAGAGCACCGCGCAGGTCGTGTCGCTGTCGAGGAAGATCTCCTTGATGTACTCATAGCGCCCGCCCATGTTCCATCCCTTGGTCTTGGCGGGCTGCACGTGGTGGGTCTGGATGTCGAAGATGAACTCCTCGCCCGCGAGCACCGAGTCGGCCGCGGCGGGGTCGAGCGTCGCCTCCCGCGGCAGGAGGTAGGATCCGCCGGTCGCGGCGGACGCCTGGTTGATCGCGGCCAGGCACGCCGCCATCCCGCAGGTGCTCCGGAGGAACGCGCGGCGGCCCATGCCCGTGCGGCGGACGCCCTTCCCGACAAGCGACCAGGCGATCTCCTGCATCGTGGCGACGCGGCGGGTCTTGCGCGGGGGGAGGTACTCGCCGTTCGAGACCGGGTCGAAATGGAGCGGCAGGCTCATGGGGTCCTCCTCGTCAGCCGCAGAGGCACGGAGAAGAAAAAGAATCTGCTCTGAGTCTCCGTGCCTGCGGCTGTCCTTCTTCAAATTATAGGGTCCGGGCCGCCCGGGGGGTTCAGGATTACTTCACCCGCGTCGCGCCGGAGCACGAAGGGCAGGCGTCTCCGAAGCCCGGCTCCATGAGAGCCATGCCGTCCTGCTTCCCGACCTCGAGATACTTCCGAAGCTCCTCGTTCGCCCCCGTGCGCTCGAACCGACGGGCCACGAAGCGGGCGACGAGGTTCTCGAGCGCCTTGACCCGCTTCGCGCGGTCGGGGCTGCGGAGGCCGTCGGCGATCGGCGCCGGGAAGCCGCTCCCCCGCGCGCCGTAGACGGGGACGTCGGGCGTCTCGACGTACATGCGGATCGCGTGGGCCACGGGGGTGCAGAGGGGGCACTTGGGGACGAAGTGCTCGAGCGGTTTCTCGAGGAGCGGCTTGAAGAGCCGCGGGTCGGCTCCGTCCTCCCAGAGCCCCTCGAGCACGGCCATGAGGAGGAACCGGGAGCGCTCTGCGTCGGAGACTCCCGGCGGGGGCGACGCCGCGCAGCCGGCGGCGAGGAGCGCCGGCAGGAGGAGGATCCGGTTCATGGGCCCACTATAAGAAATCAGTGCAATACCCCCAAGGATTGGCCGCAGGCACAGAGTCACGGAGCAGCTTTCCAATCAGGACTGTTCCCCCTTCGCCCTTGAACATGGAATTCAAGAAGGGGGGGCTACTCTGCGCCTCTGCGGCCAACGACGGTTGTGCAACACTCTCCAAGCGAGGCGGGTCGGCGGGGGAAGGCTGCTCCTCCCCCATCACGCAGGGCCGCTCGATTCGCATGCACCCCTCCCCCTCCCCGAACGCGTATAGATAGGGGATGCTGCGCGCCGCTCTCCTCGGACTGGTCTTCCTCGCCGCTCCCCAGGATCCCGAGACGCTCGGGTATCCGAAGGGCACGAAGAACACCGAGGATCCCAAGAACGTCCCGCTGACGCCGGCCGAGGCGCTCAAGCGGATCACCGTGCCCGAGGGATTCCGCGTCACTCTCTTCGCCGGCGAACCCGACGTTTCCCAGCCGATCTCGACCGCGTTCGACGAGCGCGGCCGCCTCTGGGTGGGCGAATGCTATTCGTACGAAAGCTCCGGCGGCCCGTGGAAGTCGGCGGTCCGCGACCGCATCCTCGTCTTTGAGGACGGCGACGGCGACGGCACGTTCGACCGGCGCAAGATCTTCTGGGATGCTGCGCAGAACCTCACGAGCGTCCTCCCCGGACACGGCGGCGTCTGGGCCTGCTCGACCCCGAACGTGATCTTCATCCCGGACAAGGACCGCGACGACGTCCCCGACGCGGAGCCGGTCGTGATCCTCGACGGCTGGAACGACGGCAAGATCGGCCACTGCGTCGTCAACGGCCTCCAGTGGGGGCCGGACGGCTGGCTCTACGGCAACCAGGGGATCCAGGGAGAATCGAAAGTCGGAAAGCCCGGTGCGCCCGACTCGGAGCGCGTCCTCTTCAACGGCGGCATCTGGCGCTATCACCCCGCCCGGAAGATCTTCGAGGTCGTCTGCGAAGGCACGACGAACCCATGGGGCCTCGACTGGGACGACCACGGCCAGGCCTTCTTCACGAACTGCGTGATCGGCCACCTCTGGCACGTCATCCCGGGCGCCCACTACGAGCGCATGTACGGCAAGGACTACACACCCAACACCTACGGCCTCCTCAAGCCGGTCTCGGACCACGTCCACTTCGCCGGCAAGGACTGGGCGAAGTCGCGGATCGGCCAGGAGCACGACGTCCTGGGCGGCGGCCACGCCCACGCGGGCGCGATGTTCTACCTGGGCGGCCAGTGGCCCGAGACGTACCGCGATTCGATCTTCATGGTGAACATCCACGGCCGCCGCGTGAACACCGACCGGATCGAGCGGCGCGGGTCGACCTTCGTCGGCCGCCACGGCCCCGACTTCCTCCGCTCCGGAGACCCGTGGTTCCGCGCGCTGAACCTCAAATACGGCCCCGACGGCGGCGTCTTCGTGAACGACTGGACCGACGTCGGCGAGTGCCACGACACGAAGAGCGTTCACCGGACGAGCGGCCGCATCTACAAAGTCTCCTACGGGACGTCCAAGGCCGTCCAGCCGTTCGACCTCGCGAAGCGGACCGACGCGGAGCTCGTCGCGCTGCAGCTCCACGCCAACGACTGGTACGTCCGCCAGGCCCGCCGGCTCCTCCAGGAGCGGGCGGCTGCGGGCGCCGACCTCTCCGCCGCGCACGCCGCGCTGCGGAAGATCCTCGCGGAGAACCCCGAGGTCCCGCGGAAGCTGAGGGCGATCTGGGCGCTCTTCTCGACCGGCGGGCTGCCGGAGAAGGACCTCGCGGCGCTGCTCGACCACCCGAGCGACCACCTGCGCGCCTGGGCGGTGCGGCTCCTGGGCGACGAGCGGAATGTGCCGGCCGGCGCGGCAGTAAAGTTCGCCGCGATGGCGGCGGCGGACCCGTCCCCGCTGGCCCGGCTCTTCCTCGCATCGTCGCTGCAGCGGATGGAGCCCGCGCTCCGCTGGCCGATCGCCGAGAAGCTCGCGCAGCGGGCCGAGGACGCCGAGGACCCGGCGATCCCCCTGATGGTCTGGTACGGAGTCGAGCCGCTGCTGAAGTCGGACCTGCCGCGGGCGTCGAAGCTGGCCGCCGACTCGACGCTCCCGTTCCTCCGGCAGTCGATCGCCCGCCGCATCGCCAGCGGCAACTAGCCCGCGTGACTTCGGTGAGACCGATTCACCCCGACGCCACAAAGGACACAAGGACTTCCGAGAACCCCTGCATGAACTTAAGGCATATCTGCTTCAGTCAAGTAGGCCCCATGGATGGGGATGATGTTGCCGTGGCATGGGGATCGGCAAGGCGGATACCCTTTCGTAAGGTCCGACGCCCGGATGAAGGGAAGCTCTCTCTGCCGGGCCCGCGGCGGCCCTGCTTTACTCCCTGCAAGGGCTGTGCTAGCATTTCACCCATGATGAACAAGAGCCTCGCGCTCGCCCTCCTCCTCGGGGTCTCGCCCGGCGCGGCCCCGCAGGATTCGAAGAAGGGCCCCAAGAACAAGGAGGTCCAGAAGGCGTACGCCGCCCTCATGGAGGAGGTCGGCAAGGAGAACAAGGCGGTCCAGAAGGACCTGGAGGAGAAGAAGGGCGACGCCTCGATCAAGGCCCGCCTGGCGAAGATCAAGAAGAACGTCGAGGCCGCCTCCAAGCTCGACTACATGAAGGGCTCCGAGGAGGACGTCGAGAAGTTCAAGGCCATGTTCGGGATCTTCCTCGACATCCGCATGAAGTCCTTCCTCGAGGCGACCTGGGACGAGACGACGGGCGAGAAACTCTACGAAAGGCTCCAGAGCAGCTGCCGGACCTGCCACGAACTGTTCCGCGACGAATGACGGAGGGACGGCCGGCGGATCAGGCGAGGAGCTCGCGGACGACGTGGCCTTCCACGTCGGTGAGGCGGAAGTCGCGGCCGGCGTGCCGGAAGGTCAGGCGCGTGTGGTCCATGCCGAGCAGGTGCAGGATCGTCGCGTGCAGGTCGTGGACGTGGACCTTGTCCTCCGTCGCGTAGAAGCCGTAGTCGTCCGTGCTGCCGTGGGAGAGACCGGCCTTCACGCCGCCGCCCGCCAGCCACCACGTGAAGCCGTGCGGGTTGTGGTCGCGCCCGTCCTTTCCTTCCGCGACCGGGGTCCGGCCGAACTCGCCGCCCCAGACCACCAGGGTGTCCTCGAGCATCCCCCGCGCCTTCAGGTCCTGCAGCAATCCGGCGATCGGACGGTCGACCTCGGCCGCGAGCTGCTCGTGCTTCGACTTGAGCTCGCTGTGCTGGTCCCAGTAGCCGTGCGTCACCTGGATGAAGCGGACTCCGGCCTCCGCGAAGCGCCGCGCCAGCAGGCACTGCCGGGCGAAGGCGTCCGTCGGCTTCTCCCCCAGCCCGTACAGCTTCCGCGTCGCCTCCGATTCGCCCGCCAGATCCATGACCCCCGGCGCCGTGCTCTGCATCCGGAAGGCGAGCTCGAACGACTCGATCCGCGCTTCGAGCGCCGCGTCGGCGCCCGTCCGCTCGCGCTGAGCCCGGCCCAGATCGCGCACGAGGTCGAGCTGGATCCTCTGCTCGTCGGCGGAGACCTCGGCGTTCGTGGCGTTCGGGATCGTGACGGCCGCCTTGGGGTCGCCCGGCAGCGCGATCCGGGTCCCCTGGTGGATCGCCGGCAGGAATCCGGAGCCGAAGTTCTGCACTCCTCCGTGACCCAAGGTGGGATTGAGCGTGATGAAACTCGGAAGGTTCCGGTTCTCCGTGCCCAGGCCGTAACTGACCCAGGCCCCCAGGCTCGGCCGCACGAAGGTGTCCGATCCCGTGTGGATCTTGAGGCACGCTCCGCCGTGGGCCGGGTTCGAGCCGTGAAGCGATTTCACGATCGCCAGGTCATCCGCGAACCGGGCGACGTTCGGGAACAGGCCGCTCACCCAGGCCCCCGACTGCCCGTGCTGCCGGAACTCCCAGGGGCTCCGGAGCAGGTTGTGGGTCTGCGCAAAGACCACGCGGGGCTTCGCGAAGGGCAGCGGCTTGCCGGTGTCGCGGAGCAGCAGGGGCTTGTAGTCGAACGTGTCGACCGCCGAAGGCCCGCCGTGCATGAACAGGAAGATGACCCGCCGGGCGCGGGCGGGGAATTGGGCCGGACGCGGCGCCAGCCCGTCCTGGGCGTCCGCCATCACGCCCGTCAGCGCCAGGGCGCCGAAGCCGGCGCCGCACTGCTGTAGCATCTCCCGTCGCGTGATCATGGCGTCAATCCACGAAAAGGAACTCGTTGGAGGCCATCAGGGCGTGGACCACATGGGTCCAGGCGACGGCCGGCGTCCCGCCCCGCTTCACGAACCGGTCCCGATGGGCGAGGGTCGTCCGCACCTCTTCGTCGGAGGCCGGACGCGAGAACAGCCGCAGCCACGTTCTGCGGACGCGGTCCCCGTCGGACTCGTCCCGTCCAAGGAGGTCCTCCGCCACGGTCTTCGCCTGCTGCCGCACCAGCGGATTGTTCAGCATGAAGAGAGCCTGCGGAGCGACGATGGTCGCGGGCCGCTGGTCGAGGTGCACCGCGGTGTCGGAGTAGTCGAAGATCGCGAGCAGTTCGTAGGGGCTCTGCCGCGGCACGGGCAGATAGACGGTCCGCCGGGGAACGAGATAGTTCTTCGCATCGGCCTTGTAATAGCCCCTGCCCTGGGCTGCGCCCTTCACCTGGCCGCCCATCTCGAGGTCGAGGGCTCCTGAGACCGCGAGCAGCGCGTCGCGGACGGACTCGGCTTCCAGGCGGCGGCGGTTCTGGCGCCCCAGGAGCCGGTTCTCCGGATCCTTCTCCGCCAGCCGGGCCTCCGCGATGCTCGACCGCCGGTACGCGGCCGACGTCAGGATGAGCCGGTGCATCCGCTTGACCGACCACCCCCCGCGGACGAATTCCTTCGCCAGCCAGTCGAGCAGCTCCGGATGGGTCGGCCGCTCCCCTTTCAGGCCGAAGTTTGACGGCGTCCTCACGATCCCTTCGCCGAAGTGGCCCTTCCAGATCCGGTTGACCATGACCCGGGCGGTGAGGGGATGGGCCGGATCGGTCAGCCACGCCGCCAGTTCCGCGCGGCCGCTCCGCTTCGGATCCACGGCGGGCGGCGTCAGGGAGAATTCGAACACTTTCGGAAACCCGCGCGGGGTGGCCTCTTTCGCGAGCGCGAGGTGGCTCCCGCGGATGTGCACCGCGAGGTCGCGCGGCTGTGTTTCCTGAAGGCCCATCGCGCGATGAAGCGCCGGACCCTCGGCCTCGAGCTTCTTCAGGCGCTCCTTCAGCTCCTTTGCCTTCTTTGCGTCGTCTCCGGTTCCGGCGAGCTCCTCCTTGAGCCCGGCGACCCTCCGGGCGAACTCCCCCTGGATCTCCTCGTTGCCCGGCAGCGGGAGGACCGCCTCGTACAGGATCGCGGGGCGCGGCTTGTAGTCGGTGATGAGGCTCGTGCTGCGGAAGATGCCGGCGAGCGCGTAGTAGTCCGCCGCGCGGACGGGGTCGAACTTGTGGTCGTGGCAGCGGGCGCAGCTGATCGTGAGCCCGAGGAACGTCTTGGACATGACGTCGATCTGCTCGTCGGCGATGTCCATCTTCATCTTCTCGAGGTCCGGCTCGGCCAGCATCTTGGGGCCGAGCGCGAACCAGCCCGTCGCGACGATGCCGTCGGCGTCGGGCGCCGCCGCCCTCTCGACGCCGCTCGAGGCAGGCAGGTCGCCGGCCAGCTGCTCGCGGATGAAGCGGTCGTACGGCTTGTCGTGGTTGAACGCCGCGATCACGTAATCGCGGTACCGCCAGGCGTGGGGATGGTTCACGTCCTCGTCGACGCCGTTCGAATCGGCGTACCGGACGAGGTCGAGCCAGTGGCGCCCCCAGCGCTCGCCGTAGCGTGGCGACGCCAGCAGGCGATCGACGACGTGTTCGAACGCGTCGGGCGCCGGGTCCTTGAGGAAGGCCTCCAGTTCCTCGGGCGTGGGCGGGAGCCCCGTGAGGTCGTAGCTGAGCCGGCGGAGGAGCACGGCCTTGTCGGCTTCGCGGGCGGGAGCGAGGCCCTGCTTGTCGAGCGCCGTCCGGAGGAACGCGTCGATGGGATGAGCGGCGTTTCCGGGGACGCGGACGTCACGGACCGGCTGGAACGCCCAGTGCTTCGCGCCTTCCTCCGGCGTGGGTCCGCTGAGGCGTTCGGGCGCGGCCGGTGCCGGCGACGGGGCGGGACGGGGCGCTCCCATCGCGACCCACTTCACCAGGTCGGCCACCGTCGCGTCGGGGAGCCTCTTCTTGGGAGGCATCTGCAGCTCCGGGTCGTGGTACCGGATCGCCTTGATCAGCAGGCTGTCGTCCGGCTTCCCCGGCACGATCGAGGGACCCGAGTCTCCTCCCTTGAGGATGCCTTCAGGCGTGTCGAGCAGGAGTCCGCCTTTGAGCTTCTTCGCCGCGCCGGAGTGGCACGAGCCGCAGGCGTCGGCGAACACGGGCCGGACCTTCCTCTCGAAGAATTCGATCCCGGCGGGGTCGCCCTGCGCCGCGAGCGCGACCATCAGCACGGCGTGCAGCATCATCTCTGGTGAGGTCCCCGGTCCGACGTCCCGTAACCCGCTCCCTATAGAAGTACAGCACGAGTCGGCCCGGAATGGACAGGGAATGCCAGGGGCAGCATCGTCCCAGGGCCGGGGGCGAGTTTCCTTCCCTCTTCGTCCTTGCTTTCCCGATCCCCGACCAAAACCCTTTGAAGAGTCCTATGCCCCTGGCTTAGAATGCCCCCACTTTTGGGAGACCCGTTCCGATGCTGAAGCCACACGCCTGGACCCTCGCCGTTGCCGTCGCGCTCCTTCCGCTCGCCGCATCCGGACAGGACGCGAAGAAGTGGAAGCCCTACCAGTTCGTGGGCAACGAACGGTACGAGTACAAGATCGTCGCCCGCGAAGACGACGAGAAGAAGGAGTCGGGATACGTCCTCGACGTCCGCAAGAAGGGCGCCGAGGAGTGGGACGTCACCTGGTCCATCAAGAGCACGGTGAAGAAGGCCCAGGGGCCCGAGCTGCTGATGGGGGGCATGGGCATCGGGCTTTCCCCCGCCTTTCTCCTGATGAACCCCCTCTTCGGCGCCTTCCTCGAGCAGGTCGAGCTCAAGGAAGGGGAGAAGATGAGCCTCTTCGGCGCGGGAGTGGTCAAGGTCACGAAGAAGGAGGAGGTCGGGGGCCGCACGGGCTTCATCTGCGAGCTGTACACCAAGCAGGACGAGAAGGATCAGCTCGCGTGGAGCTGCACGGTCGACCCCGCGCTCGCCCTTCCGATCCGGAGCATCACCTACGAGGAGGGCAAGGAGAAGCACCGGATGGACCTCGTCAGCTACAAGAAGGACTGACGGTCAGGTCCTTCAGGTCCACCCGCACGGCCCGCAGGCGGGACTTGCTGTCTCCCGGGTTCACGCAGATCGTCCGCCCCAGCCGTTCCACGCCCGGGGACTCGTGGACGTGGCCGTGGAGCGTGAGGGGCGGCTGGCGACGATCGATGAACGTACGGAGGGCCCGGCTTCCGATCGGCGTGATCCCCCCCTGCAGCCGGTCGAGCGTCGTCGCGAAGGGAGGGGAATGGACCACGTAGACGGTCCGAGCGGGGTCGGAGAGCGACGCCAGCCGTTCCAGGTCCGCCGCGATGGTTCCCCGTTCCCGCACCTCCTCTAGAGGAACGGACTCCACCCCCGCGGGAGAACTCCTGAGGCAGAGCCTCGGTTCGTCCCGCGGCTCCCATCCTTCCAGGTCGTACCGATCGAAGTCCTTCATGCCGAAGGGGGTCACGGGGACGCACGCGTACCCGGCGATCGAGTACCCGTCGAGGAACGGCACGGCGCGGCCGTGGATCGGGGTCCCCTTCGCCTCCAGCGGGGCGAGCACCGCCTCCCAGTCGTCGTTGCCCGGAATCCAGTAGCAGGGCCGCGACGCGAACTTGTCCGCGAGGTACTCCTCGACGAAGCTCCGCTGGATCGACACCCAATCGCCGCCCGTCTTGAGAGGATACGGGAGCAGGTCTCCTCCCAGGACGACCGCGTCGGCCTCCAGCGCGAAAAGCCGGTCGTACGCCTCCCGGTTCCCGTGGAGATCGGAGGCGTAGACGAACGTGGACATGAGGCCATCCTACCCCCAAAGAAGGCTATTGCAAAACCCGTAATTTGCCGCAGAGACGCGAAGAAGACCCTCCTTGGCGAACGGCTCCCCCTCGTGAGGACCGGTCGGCAAGGAAGGAAACGCCGCCTCCCCTTCAAGCTGGACTTCGGCGCGCCCGGGAAATGGGCCGGCCGGAGGACCGCGCCGGTCGCGCGAGGTCTGGCTCCCCACCCCCCGCCTGCCGTGGTTCTCCGTCCCCGCCCGTCCTAAGAGGTTGTTGCAGGACCGTCATTGGCCACGGAGGCACCGAGACACGGAGCAGACTTTCTATCCAAAGACTGTGCTCACTTCGCCTTCGAACAGGAACTTTAAGAAAGGGTTCTCCTTCGTGTCTCTGCGACTCTGTGGCCCATAAGACGGACCAGGAACTCGTCGAAGCGTGCCGCCGGGGCGACGAGGACGCCTTCCGGACGCTCTTCGACCGCACCCGGGACTGGGTCCTCGCGCTGGCCTGGCGTTTCTGCCGGAACCGGACCGACGCGGAGGACGTCCTGCAGGAGACGTTCGCCTATCTCCTCCGGAAGCTCCCGGACTTCGAGATGCGGAGCGCGTTCAAGACCTTCCTCTATCCCGCCGTGAAGCACCTCGCCCTCGCGCGCGTGGAGAAGGCGAGGCGGGAACGCCCGCTCTCGCCCCAGCACGAGGCGCGGGAGGCCGGCCGTTCCGGCGAGCGGCTCGAGGACCTCCTCCCCTCTCTCTCGGAGCTGCAGCAGGAAGTGGTCCTCCTCCGCTTCGCCGACGGACTCGAGCTCCAGGAGATCGCGGAGGCGCTCGAGATCCCCCTGGGCACGGTGAAGTCCCGCCTCCACTCGGCCCTCGAGCTCCTCCGGAAAACTTTCCCGGACCGCTGAACTTTTCGGGCCCCTTCCCTGCTCAAGGGGGATGGACGACGGCCACCTCGACCTCCTGGAGCTCGACGCGGCGCGCGGCGGAACGGCGGCCGGCGGGGATCGGGCCCATCTGGAAGGGTGCACGCGGTGCCGCGCGGAGCTGGAGTGGCTCGGCCGCGCCGCCTCCCGGATCGCCCGGGCCGCCGCCCCGCCCGCGCCGCGACGACGCCGCTGGATCCCCCTGACCTCCGCCGCCGGACTCCTCCTCACGATCGGTCTCTGGATCGCGTCGCGTTCGGGATATGCGCTGGAGGACATCGATCGGAGCGGCCAGGTCGACATCCTGGATGCCTACGGGCTCGCCTTCCGGATCCAGAAGGGCGAACGCGAGCCTCGCTGGGACCTGAGCCGCGACGGCGTCATCGACGCCCGGGACGTCGAGACCCTTGCCCGCCCCGGGGGATCGATGCTCCAAGGAAAGCCATCCACCCCCGTCGCGTCCCGCGGAGAGCCGCCGCGGTTCGTCGCGCTCGACGTCTACGTCGACACCGGCGGGAAGCCGCTCGCGGCCTGGCAGTTCGAGCTCGCCTGCCCCGCGGCGATCGTGGGGGTCGAGGGAGGCACGGTGCCCTTCGCCGAGCCGCCCTACTACGACCCCGCGGCCCTGCAGGGAGGGCGGATCGTCGTCGCCGCGTTCACCCTCGATCCGAACCCCCCGGGAGGGCGGATCCGGATCGCGCGACTCCACATGGAAGAACGGGGGGCCGTCGACTACGCTCCGCGGCTGATTGCCGCGGGCGCGCCCGGCGGCGGCCGCCTGGAGGCGAAGATCGAGATCGTCCGCACAGGAGGAAAACGATGAAGCTCCGCCACGCCGCCCGGGCCGCGCTCATTTCCATGGCGTTCTTCGGATGCTCGCGGGCCCCGGTTCCCGCGCCCGAGCCCGTCCTCCCCGCGCCTCCGAAGAGCGGAGCGGAGTGGGAAGAACTCCTCCAGAGACTCAAGGCGACCTCCTCGACGGCGGAAGAAGGGAAGACCGCCACGGCCGACGCCCATTACCGGCTCGGGGAACGCTACTACCAGGCGGGCGACTTCGAGAAGGCGATCTTCGAGTGCGAGAAGGCGATCCGGATCGATCCCGGCCACGCGCCCGCCAAAGCGCTCTTCATGGAAGTCCAGTTCCTCCTGGGGCGCGCAAGGGCCACGCCCTCGTCGCTGGAATACGAGAGGTACATGAAGGAGTCGATCGTGCGCCACCAGCAGACCCTGATCGAGCTGGACAACGCCCTGGCGACGGCCAGCCGCGCCCTCAACCAGGGAGATTACTCCGGCGCAGCGAAGGAGCTCCTCAAGGTCCAGGAGACCTCCAAATGGATGCCCTCCGGGCTCGAGCTCCAGGCGCGCCAGAAGCAGGCCCACGAGCTGATGCGGCGCACGGTCGAGAACCATGGCCAGCGGAACGTCGACGAGGGGAAGGCGCGGTACCACCTCGTCGAAGAGGAGAAGGCGCGGCGGGAGTACCATGGGTTGGTCCCACCCGCTGTTACGGGAGGTCGCGAAGACCTGATGGCCCGGCTGGCCGACGAGTGGAAGAAGACGACGAGCGGGGTGTTCGGGAACGCGGAAGCGCCGGTCGATCAGCTGCTGGTCATCGAGAAGCTCCCCCCGGGCCTGCCGAAATACGAGACCCGGGGCAGCGAGATCTGCGTGAAGCGCGGCGACAAGAACGTCCCGCTCCCTCTCAAGCGCACCGACGTCAAGGCACAGATCTCCCTCTACGTCGCCGCGGTCGAGGTGGTCCAGCGGTACCACAACCCCTATGACGAGAAGATCGAGGCGGTCTACAGCTTCCCGCTGCCCGAGGACGCCGCCGTGCGCGAGTTCGTCCTGACGGTCGGCGACCGCCGCATCCGGGGCATCATCCGCGAGCGCGAGGAGGCGAAGCAGATCTACCTCGAGGCGCGCCGCCAGGGGGTCGTCGCGTCCCTCCTCACCCAGGAGCGGCCCAACGTCTTCACCCAGTCCGTCGCCAACATCGAGCCCGGCAAGTCGATCGACGTCCGGATCGCGTACGTCCACGCGCTCCGGCCGACCGCCCAGGCGGCATACGAGTTCGTCTTCCCGATGGTCGTCGGCCCGCGGTTCAACCCGCCCGGGCATACCGACGGCATCGCGCCGGTCGCGCTCGGCACGGGAGGGACGTCGGGGCAGAAGACGGAGATCCAGTATCTGCGTCCCGACGAGATCAGCGCCCACGACATCGCGCTCGAGGTGGCGCTCGACGCGGGGGTCCCCATCGAAGAGCTCGCCAGTCCGAGCCACGTGATCCGGACGGAGCGGCCGGACGCCACCCGCGCGCGCGTGACGCTGAGCCCCCACGACCGGATCCCCAACAAGGATTTCATCCTGCGCTACCGGGTCGCCGCCAAGGAGCCCAAAGCGGCGCTGGCGGCGTTCCGCGACG
>CAZSCC010000300.1:0-32522 GCA_964604905.1 uncultured Planctomycetales bacterium | reverse complement strand
CGCTACGCCGCCGGCGGCAGCGGCGGCTCCGAGCGCTCCGGCCGCGATCAGGGCCGAGGGCGTGCCCCCGATCCCGAAGCAGCTGACCGACCGTCTCCTCCAGTACCAAAGCGCGCGGTCCGCGTCGTTCGAGGACTTCGGCCCCGACGGCTCGATCCTGATCGCGACCCGGTTCGCCGAGACCGCGCAGCTCCACCTCGTCCCCTTCCCCGGCGGCCGGCGCGAGCAGCTCACGTTCACCGAGGAGCCCGTGGCGGGCGGGGTCTTCATTCCCGGCACGGCCGACCTCCTCTACTCGCAGGGCCGCGGCGGCGACGAGAACTGGCAGATCTACCGGCTCGACCGGAAGGCGGGCCGATCGACGCGGTTGACGGACGGCACGTCCCGCAACGGGATGGGCCCGATCAGCCGGAAGGGCGACCGGATGGTGATCTCGTCGACGCGCCGCAACGGGAAGGACACCGACCTCTATCTGCTGGACTTGAAGAGCGGCGCGACGGAGATGCTGCTCGAGACCCAGAGCGAATTCTGGGTCGCGACCGACTGGTCGCCGGACGACTCCGCTCTCGCCCTGCTCCGCATCGTCTCCGTGAACGAGAGCCACCTCGCGGTGATGGATCTCAAGTCCCGAGAGAAGAAGGGCGTGGTCGATCCGGGGGGAGGAAAGGTCGCCCACGGCGCGCCCCGCTTCTCGCGCGACGGCCGTCTCCTCGCCTTCGCCAGCGACGCGCGGGGCGAGTTCAAGGAGATCGCGATCGTCGACCTCGAGTCCCGCAAGGTCGAGTGGTCGAAGCAATCCTGGGACGTGACGGACGTCGAGATCTCGGGCGATCAGATGGCGTTCGTGACCAACGAGGACGGAGCCTCGAGGCTGACCATCGCCCGCGACGGACCGGACCTCCACCCGGAGCTTCCGCCCGGGGTGATCTCCGGCCTGCGGTTCTCGCCCGACGGCAAGCGGCTCGGCTTCACGCTGAGCCGCGCCGACGCCCCGGGCGACGCCTACACCTTCGAGATCGACGCGAAGAAGCTCGTCCGCTGGACCTACAGCGAGACGGGCGGGCTCGACCCCGCCTCGTTCGTGATCCCCCAGCGGTTCTCGTACCGATCCTTCGACGGCCGCGACATCCCGGCCTACCTCTACCTGCCGAAGGGGGCCCGGAAGGCGCCCGTCGTGATCTCGATCCACGGGGGCCCCGAGTCGCAGACCCGGCCGTCCTTCTCCCCGATCACGCAGTTCTGGGCGGGCGAGCTCGGGATCGCGGTCATCGCCCCGAACGTGCGGGGCTCGACGGGGTACGGCAAGACCTACGTCGCGCTCGACAACGGCGAGAAGCGCGAGGACTCGGTAAAGGACATCGGCGCGCTGCTCGACTGGATCGCGAAGCAACCGGAGCTCGACGCCTCACGCGTCGCGGTCCACGGCGGGAGCTACGGCGGCTACATGGTGCTCGCCTCGCTCGTCCACTTCGGCGACCGCCTGAAGGCCGGCGTCGACATCGTGGGGATCGGCAACTTCAACACCTTCTTCGAGAAGACGAGCCCCTACCGCGCCGACCTCCGCCGCGTGGAGTACGGCGACGAGCGAGACCCGAAGACCCGCGAGTTCTTCGAGCGGATCGCGCCGGCGAACCATGCGGACAAGATCCGCTCGGCCCTGCTCGTGGCCCACGGCCGCAAGGACCCGCGCGTCCCCTTCGCCGAGGCGGAGCAGATCGTGGCGAAGGTCCGCGCCCAGGGCCGCCCGGTATGGACCGTCTACGCCGACAACGAAGGTCACGGCTTCGCGCGCAAGGAGAACCGGGACTACCTCACCGCGGCGACGACGCTGTTTTTCCAGGAGCAGTTATTGAAGTGAGACCGCGAAAGCCCGTGCCGATCCGAAAGCCAGATCACTTCCCCCTCTTTCTGAAGATCATTTGGGGGGGGGGTCGCCGCCTTGGCGCTCGCCGAGGTCATCCACTCGGTCGTCGTCATCAAGTTCACGGGCGGCCACAGCGAGAGCTCCGGAGCCCTTTTCATGCTCCTGGTCAGCGGAGCTGCGTTCTTGGTATTGAGCCTGACTGGGTTGATCGCCACCATCCTCTGGCTCAACCGCAGGAATTGAACTTCCGGAGTCGGTGTCCGAGGCCGCCCTCCACGCGCCGGCTTGATTCGTGATTCGTAATTCCTGATTCGGCCGGCTTACTTCATACAGACCGACCGCACCTCGACCAGGTCCGTGATCCCCTTCATGATCTTCCGGATCCCGTCCTGCTTGAGCATGACCATGCCCTTCTTGACGGCCAGCTCGCGGATCTTGGAGGAGAGTTGCTTGCCGTAGATGAGGTGGCGGATCTCGTCGTCCACGGTCATGAGCTCGTGGATGCCGGCCCGGCCGCGATAGCCGGTCTTGTTGCAGCGGTCGCAGCCCTTGGGGCGGTAGAGCTCCGCCTTCTCGCGCGCGTATCCCTGCCGCTCCCAGACCGCGTCGTCGCCGAACTCGTGGCGCAGCTTGTCCCACTCGACGGGGTCGGGCGTGTACTTCTCCTTGCACTCCTTGCAGAGCGTCCGGAGGAGGCGCTGCGCGAGCACCCCGAGCAGCGAGTCGCCGAACGTGTAGGGATCGAGACCCATGTCGAGCAGCCGGGTGATCGTCTCCGGCGCGTTATTCGTGTGCAGGGTGGAGAAGACGATGTGGCCGGTGAGCGACGCCTCGATCGCGGCGCTCGCGGTCTCCAGGTCCCGCATTTCACCGATCATGATGATGTCGGGGTCGCAGCGCAGGAAGGACCGCAGCGCCTTCTCGAACGTGAAGCCGATCTTGGCGTGCACGCTCACCTGGCGGAGGCCCTGCTGCGTGATCTCGACCGGGTCCTCGGCGGTCCAGATCTTGACGTCCGGCTTGTTCAGGTAGCCGAGGGCCGAGTGCAGCGTGGTGGTCTTCCCGGAGCCCGTGGGCCCCACGCAGAGGAAGATGCCGTACGGCTCCTGCACCACCTGCTGGAAGGCGGCCAGGTTGTCCTGCTCCATCCCCAGCTTCTCGATCGGGAGCGGCTTCGAGGCGGCCAGGATGCGGAGGACGGCGTCCTCGAAATTGCCGGTCGTCGGCATCGTGGCGACGCGGAGCTCGATGTCGCGCGAGCCGAAGTTCTTGAACCGGATCTTTCCGTCCTGGGGGAAGCGGCGCTCGGCGATGTCGAGGTTGGCCATGATCTTGATGCGCGCGACGATGTTGCGGCCGAACTTCCGGGGCAGGCGGGCGTGCTCGGCGCAGACTCCGTCGACCCGCACGCGGACGATCACGTCGCCGTCGATGTACGGCTCGATGTGGATGTCGCTCGCCCCCTTGTCATGGGCCTGCTCGATCAGCTGGTTGACCAGCCGCACCATGCCCTGATCGTCCTCCTTGATCGCCTCGTCGGGCTGGCCGTCCTCCTTCTTCTTGAGCGCGGCATCCTCGTTCTCGATCTCGTGGATGATGTCGTCGAACGCCACGGGGCCGGAAGGGGCCGCCTTCTTCTGGCCGTGGAAATAGTCGATGAACTCGTTGATGTCCTCCCGGATCGCGACGTTCACGACCACCTCGAGCCCCAGCCGCCGAGCGACGTCGTCCCGGAGCGTCAGGTTTCCGGGCTTCGCCATGGCGATCGTGGCCTTCTCGCCGTTCCTCGCGGTCGGGACGAACGAGTGATGCTTGAGGTAGTCGATCGTGAACCTCTCGAGCAGGTCGTACGGGATCGGGGCGTCCGAGGCGTACACCACGAAGGGGGCGCGGTAGAAGTCGGCGAGACTCCTGCCCAGCTCCTCCTTGGGGACCTTGAAGGAGGCGATCAGGGCCTGTTCGACGGAGGTGTTGTTCTTCTGCGCGATGGCGGTCGCCTGGTCGAGTTGCTCCTGCGTGACCCGGCCGCCCCGGAGGAGCCCGTCGTAGGGCGACGTCCGGACGTTCATCTTTTGCTGGTTCTGGAAGGCCGTGCCCAGCGTCCTGGCGAGGTCGTCGACGATCACCTCGTGGTCCATGCGGAAGGACAGGCCGTCGCGCGTGTTGATGCACTCGATGACGCCGAAGAGCTTCCCGTCCTTGAGGATGGGGGCGCCGAGGACCTGCTTGGTGTGGAACCCCGTCTTCTTGTCCCAACTGGGGTCGAACTTGAGCGCCGGGTCGAGGGCGGCGACCGCCTTGGGGTCGTACACGTCGGCGATCCGAAGGGGCTTCTTCTTCAGCGCCACGTAGCCCGCCAGGCTCGAGGGCCCGACGGGGAGGCGGATCTCCTTCACCTCGCTCCCGTCCATCGACTTGGAGAAGATCTCGTCCCTCGTCGGCTCCTTGGCGAAGATGGTGACCCGCTCGCAATTGACGAGCCGCTGGACGTCCTCCCGGACCGAGAGGATGATCTCGTCGAGCGAGAGGGTATGGATGTGGTCGGTGACCTCCCGCATGCGGCGCTCGGTCTCGAGCTTGGCGGTGAGGTCGTCGAGCCGGGAGAGCACATCGGCCGATTTGGGTACCGACGGATTAGCCATGACCTCATGCTAACCCAAGGGGGGGAGCAGTCAAGCAGAAGGTAGATCGGACAAAGCGACGGGCGCCCTTTCACAGATTCGCATCGTTGGCGCAGCGCTTGAAGTTCGAAGTGCGAGGTTTGAGCATTGCACTGATTTCTAACGCCGATGGGCACGGAGGGAGGGCTTAAGGCTTCTCCGACTTGTGGAGGGGGATCACCTCGGTGATGCGGACGGCGAAGTTCTCGTTCACCACGAGGACCTCGCCCCGGGCGACCAGGCGGTCGTTCACGAAGACGTTCACCGGATCGCCCACCAGGCTGTCGAGGGGCACGACGGAGCCGGACCCCAGCTTCAGGACGTCCTGGACGTGGAGCCGCGCGGTGCCGAGCTCGATCCGGACGTTGACCTCGACGTCGCTGAGGAAGTCCAGGCCGACCTCGGTGCGGGAGGCCGGGGAAGCCGCCAGGGGCTCCAGGGAGAGCGGCGAGGCGACGACCGGGGCGGAGCGGGGGGCGGACGCGGACAGGCGGGCCGGCGGGGCGGCCGGAGTCTTTCCGGCCTCGGCCCCGAGGGCCTTCATGAGTTCGTCGATATCTTCCTGTTTCGGGTGTTCGCCCATGACGGGCCGCCTAACGATGGGTCGGGAGCCGACTCTCGGGAAAGATTACCTTGTGGATCACTTCCTGTCCATTCTTGGGGTCCCCGAACTCGGCGTTGAGACGATGCCGCAGCTCATCCCCCAGCGTATCGAGGATCTTCGGGTTGCGGAGCTCCGCCTCGGTCTTGAGGTGGATGATCTCGGTCGAGACGATGTGCTTGAGGAGGTTCTTGCGCTTGTCCACCAGGGGCTTCAGCTCCGCCACGTTCCTGTAGTTCGGGTTTAGGAGGAGGACGATCCTCACGCTGAACTGGTCCCGGACGAGGTTGGACGGGTCGGGGGGGAGCTCGCGGGTGAACTGGCCGAGCTCGGTCTCCTCGTAGGCCTCCTGGATCGCCGGCTTCTGTCCCATGTCATGGAAGTTGCGGGTGACGAAGAAGACGACGCCCGCCGTAATGCCCATGATGAGGACCACGACGACGTAGCCCATCGGCGACATGAGCCGGCGAGCGGGTGCCGCGGCGGCGGCCCCGAAGGCCTCGGTCTTCTCGGCGGAGGCGGAGGCGGCCATCGCTAGGCCCGCCCCGTCTCAACGGGGGACGTCACGGCTCTTCCCTCCTGGGGCGCCCCGGATCAGGGCACCAAGGTCCTCAGCGTGCGGCCGTACTCGACCACGCGCCGGATGATCTCGTCGAGCGACTCCTTGACGACCAGTTTCTCGTGGTTGACCAGGGTGATCACGGAGTCGGGCGTCGCCTCCACGTACTGGATGAGCTCGGCGTTCACCACGAACTCCTTCCCGTTCAGCCGCGTCACCTTGATCATCGGCCCTCGCAACCCCGTAATTATACCCCACTCTCAAAAAAAAGCGGGGGAGGCCCCTCGAAAGAGGCCTCCCCCCTAGTATCGGCTTCCCGGCGCCCCGGACTACACGATGTTCATCAAGGTCTCCAGCATCTGGTCGCTCCGGGTGATGACCCGGGCATTCGCCTGGAACGCCCTCTGCGCCACGATCAGGTCGCTGAATTCCTTGGCGAAGTCCACGTTGGACGCCTCCAGAGCGCCGCCCACGATGAGGCCCGCGCTCTGCTGCCCGGCGGCGCTGATGACCGGCGTCCCCGAATTGGTCGCGACCCGGAAATTGTTGGCGCCGTCCTCCTCGAGCCCGTTGGGGTTCGAGAAGCGGGCCACCATGATCTGCGCCAGGTCGCGGGTGGCGCCGTTGGTGAAGATGCCTTTCACGACGCCGTTCTGGTCCACCTGGAAGTCCATCAGGATCCCCGTGGGGAGGCCGTCCTGGCTCTTCATGTACACGATCGACTGCGTGTTGCCGAAGCCCGTCACTTCGCTGAAGTCCGGCGCGAACGTGAGCGGGGTGATCGCCCCCTGGTTGGGCAGGTTGATCGTCACGAAGCCCACCCCGGGCGCGCCCGTCTGAGAGAGGAACTGCCCCTCCGTCGAGAAGAGCAGCTGGCCGCTGCCGGTCACCCGCTGGGTGCCGAGCAGGGCCCCGGCGCCGCTGAGCTGCTTCGAGTCGGCCGCCTCGGTGTACACCCGCCAGACATTCCCCACGCTCCCCGAGATGGGGTCGACCACGCCCTTGGCCTCCAGGACGTACGTGACTTCCACATGGTGCGGGTTCCCGATCGAGTCGTACACCAGGGCGTTGGTGACGACCGACTCGCCGCCGGCGGCGTCGATCTGGGTGAACGGCGTGAAGGAGATGTTGTTCGTCACGTTCATGATCTTGAGATCCGTGATCGCGTTGGCCGTGCCCACGTTCCCGGCGACGTAGAGCGCCCCGTCCGTCAGCCACGGCGTGGCCGTCGCATCGGCGATCGAGACGCCCGCCGGCTCATGGATCGTGTACTGGTCGCCCGAGACCGGCATCGGGAGCGTTCCGGCCAGGGCCGTGACCGTCAGCGTGTCGTTGGCCGTGGTCGTCGTGGAGATCGCCGTGATCCGCCCGATCTGCCCGGCGCCGGCGCCCGAATTGAACCGGACCAGATCGCCCACCCGGACGCCCTCCGCGCTGAAGTCCGTCCCCACCTGGTTCATCGTCCAGGGGGCCGTGGTCGAAGGCGCGAAGGCCGTGAGCGGGCCCGAGAACGAGACGCCCTGCGTGTTGGGGTTGGTGTCGTTGTCCCGGATCGCGCCATACTGCATGCCGTTGTCCGTGTTGATCCCCAGCGCGCGCTGGAGGAAGGCCTGGAAGTCCCCGAGGGTCGTGCCGAACCCGTCGAAACCCACCGGGAGCGAGGCCCCGACGAAGAACCTCTGCTCGGGGAGGGGCCGGCCGCCCTTGGTGGCGCCCACCGTGAGCGTGTCGCCCGCGGCGATGTTGAGGTCCAGGAACCCGACCCCGTTCGCGCGGGACAGATTCGTCAGGAGCGTCCCCGCGACGGCGGGCGCCACCGCGACGTTGTCCTGGAACTGCACCGACTGGAGCGTGGTCCCCATGTGGGAGACGTCCCCGCCGGTGTTCAGGTTGCCGTCGAAGACGGCGGTGGACGTGGCCACCGCGATCTGCAGGCTGCCCACCGGGATCACGACGTCCTCGAGCGGGCCGCCCTGCGGGATCGAGAAGTTCGCGTAGTCCGCGTTCACGCCCTGCACCATGAAGCCCGTGCTCGGATCGTGCAGGAAGCCGTCGGGGTTGACCGAGAACGCCCCGTCGCGCGTGAAGACCAGCCGGTTGTGGGAGTCGCGCGTGATGAAGAAGCCGCTCCCGTCGATCGCCAGGTCGCTCGCGAGCCCCGTCGTCTGCAGCTCGCCCTGGCTGAAGTTGCGGGTGGTCGATCCGATGCTCACGCCGAGACCGACCTGGAAGGGATCGACGCCCCCCAGCGACCCCTGCGGCGCGCTGCCGAAGCGGATCGTCTGGGACAGGGTCGTCTGGAACCCGAGACGGGCCGACTTGTAGCCCGTCGTGGTCGCGTTCGCCAGGTTGTTGCCGATCGTGTCCAGCTGAAACTGCTGGGCGGTCAACCCCGAGAGGGCCGAGCCCATCGCACGAACCAGTACCATAAGTCTCCTTTTCAGGCTTCCCGGCGGGTCTCCCCGCGCGGGGCCGGCCTGATTCCGTTGAACCGAGCTACAAAAGCACCGTGCTGTCGATCTGGGTGATCACGCCGTCCCTCATCGTCCGCGCATCCAGCGCCGTCACCACCGTCCGGTTCTTCACGTTCACGATGAACGAGAGGTCCCCGAGCAGCAGCAACGCCGTCTGCGAGCCCTTCGCGCCGGCCCGGGACACGCCTTCGCTCAGGCGGCCCAGATCCTCCGACGAGAGCTCGATGCCGCGGGACGCCAGCCGTTTCTCCGCGTGGCCCGAGAAGGTCAGTTCCTTCGCGAGGACGTCCGCGAACCCGGGAACCGATCCCTTCCCCGCCGGCGAAGGGGGCTGCGACGACGGCCCGGACCCGACCCTGCCGATTTCCATCGACGCCTCCTACCGGCCCAGGATCTCCGTGATCGAGTCGACGGGGACCTTCTGCCACCCCACCACCACGTTCACCGTCCCGTTTTCCAGCACCACTTTCGAGACTACGCCCTGGACCGGCTCGCCGTTCGCGGCCAGCCCCTTGACCGACTTGCCGATCATGGTGCTGCCCGACGACATCTGCATGAAGCGCTCGAACGACGACAGGCTGTCCGTCAGGTTCGCCGTCTGCTCCAGGCTCTGGAGCCCCACCAGCTGCTGGATGAAATCGTTGTTGCTCATGGGCTCCAGCGGGTCCTGCGACGTAAGCTCGGACACCAGGATCTTCAGGAACTGGTCCCGCGTGATTGAGGCCCGGCTCGAGGCCGAAGGGGTCCCCCCCGCGGCCGTCGCACTCGAAACACCTGCAACCATTTCAAACCTCCTCGACAGTTAAACCACCACGTCCAACACCTGAATGCGGGCCGACCGGAGACGCTCCTGGACGGAACCCGCGGGCTCCTCGGAAAGCCCCTGGCCGTACGACGCCGCGTCCCCCCGGGGCCGGCCATCGTCGGACTCCTCCTGCATCGCCTGCTGGAACGACGGGTCCACCTGGACCTGGAACTCGCCCACCTGGACCCCCTGCTCCGCGAGGGAATCCCGGAGCTGCTGCAGGTTGGAGAGGAGCATCTCCTTCGCCGCGACGGTCTCCGCCTGGAGCGTGCCGTGCAGCACGTGCTGCCGGACCGTGAGATCCACCTTCAACTCCCCGAGGTGGGGCGGGTTGAGGGAGATCCTGATCCGCGCGCTGCCCCGGGACTGCGTGAGCCGCGCCGCCTTGACGATCCGATCGACCATCTCCGCTCGGCCTTCCGGGCTGTCCGCCTCGGCGGCCGGCGTCGCGCTCGACGGACCGGTCCTGACGTTTCCCGACTCCGCAATCCCCCCCACGGTCGGCTCGGACCGGACCGGGGTCGACAGATCTTGATGAGGTACGAAGGCCTGGGAGACGGCGGTCTCGACGATCGTCGACGGCGCCCCCAGGGCGGCCGGCTCGGACATCGGATCCGTTCCCGCGGTCTGCATCATCGCCAGCTCTTCGATCGAAGGAAGCGGAGCGGAATCCGGGGTCTCCGCCGCACCGGGCGCGAAGACTTCCGGGAGCCCCGGCTCGGGGACGTCGCTCGACGGGACCTCGACCGCCTGGCCCTGCTGCGCCACGGCCTCCCCCAGGGGAGGCGGCTCCGGAGCCGGAGACAGCAGCGTCTCGCTCGCGGGGGCTTCCATGGCCGGAAGACCCGCGCGTTTCCGAAGCTCGTCCAGCGCCTGGATGAGGTCCCGGATCGCAGGGGCGGTCGGATCGGCCTGCTCGACTCCCTCGAGGATCCTGCGGATCTGCTCCAACGGGACGACGACGCCGTCGGCGGGCGCCTCCTCACGGAGACGCCTCTCGGCCTCGCGCTGCGACTGCTCGCGATCGCGAACGACCTCGTCATCCCCCCTCCGGAAAGACTCGGACGATTCGCGAGGCGCCCGGACGACCTCGACGGCCGGCTTCGGGGAGGACTTGGAGTCCCTGGACTCCGGAGCCTTCGAAACCTGCGGCGACTGTCCCAGGAGGTCCTGGAGCAGCGACGACACGTTCTTGAGGAACGAGGGCACGTCGGGCAGTTTCGGCGCGACCGGCAGGGGGCCCCCCGTGCCAACCGGCAGGAGGCTCTTCGCCGTGCCTAGGGCGGAATGGATCGCGTTCACCAACTGCGCTCACCCCCTTCGGTGCCGGTGATCGGCGTGAAGAGAGAATCGAAACGCACCCCGCTTGACGCGGGGCCCCAGCCGTCCATGGCGGGTCACCCAGCCCTGCTCCCAGGGCTAACGTGACCCCTGCTCCGGAGTGTCGCGGCCCTTAGATCCCTAAGGCGCCTTCTTGAATTCGTCCATCAACCGATCGGCGCGCGTCTTCGCCCCCGGGGGCGCGTCCTCCGGGAGGCGGCGGAACTCGGCCTCGAACTGCGGGTCGCCCCGCACCGTGTCGAGCACCTCGGCCGCCCTGGCGGGCTTCATCGCCCGCAGATAGCGCACGAAGCGGGCGTCGTCCCAGCCCTTCATGAGCGAGACGATCCCCACCCCGTCCATCTTGGATAGGATCGGCAGATTGGCGGTGATCTCTGCATCTGTTTTTGCAGCCGCCAGCGCCTCCTGGTCTTTCTTCAGCTGTTCCCGCCCGTCCTTGAGGTCCTTCCTGGCCTTCTCCAGCTCCTCCCGGCCGCCCCGGACCTGCAGCAGTTCCCCGCTGAGCCTCAGCTCCAGCTTCTGGAGGTCCTTCTCGCGGAGGTCCAGCGTCTCCTGGCGCTGCCGCTGGGTCTTCTCGAGCTCCTTCTTCGCCTCGTCCGTCAGGGTCGGGGTCCGCTCGACCGCCTTCTCCTTCGGCATGCGGAGGACCTGCAGCGCCTCCTTCACCCGTTCCGGGCTGAGGGTCCCGCTCCCCAGGAGCACGGCGGCGACCAGCGCCAGGAGCAGCATCGTATAGGCCGCCACGGCGGCGTACGCCTTGACCAGCCCGGCCATCAGGTTCATCATGACCCCGTCCGCGCCATGTTCTGCGCGACCTCATCGAGGAACTTCCGCTCCGCCAGGCCCTGCTCTACGGCGTAGGCCCGGACCTTCCGCTCCCGGTATTTCTCGAGCACTTTGACCGCTTTCCGCGCCTCCACCAGCGCCCTCCGCCTCTCCGCCTCGGTCCGGGCGAGCTCCTGGAGTCTCGCCACCGCTTCGCGGATCCTCCGTTCGAGCGAGACCAGGTACCCCTCCTGCAGGCGGAGCTGGAGGACGTCGATCGACTTCTGCTTGAGCCCCCGGATCGCGCCCTTCCCCTCGTCCTCCTCCGCCAGGAGCCGGGTGATCCGCTCCTGCTGCTCGCGCAGCGCCTTCTGGGCGAGGGCGAGGTCGCGCTGGGCGACCTCCTCCTTGAGGCGCCGGACCCCCAGCACCTGCTCGAAGCGGAACTTGAAGGCCTTGGCCATCTACTTCATGCCTCCGCCGAAGCCCTTCACCAGATCGAGCAGCGCCTTGCGGCTCTCCTCGAGGGTCGGACGCTCGTGGATCGTCTGCCTGAGGAACTTCTGGATCGCGGGGTGCGCCGCCACGGACTGGTCCACCTCGGGGTTCGATCCCTTCACGTACATGCCGACGTTGATCAGGTCCTCCGCGCCCCGGTGGGCGGCCAGGAGGGCCTTCACCCGCCCCGCGGCCTCCTGGTGCTCCGGCGTCGTCACGTCGATCATGAGGCGCGAGATGCTTCCCAGGACGTCTATTGCGGGGTAGTGGTTCCGGACGGCCAGGTCGCGCGAGAGCCACATGTGGCCGTCGAGGATCGAGCGCGAGGTGTCGGCGATCGGCTCGTTCACGTCGTCGCCGTCGACCAGCACCGTGTAGATCCCCGTGATCGAGCCGCGGTCGGCGCGGCCGGCGCGCTCGAGGAGGCGCGGCAGCATCGCGAAAACCGAGGGGGGATAGCCCTTGGTGGCGGGCGGCTCGCCCGCCGACAGGCCGATCTCGCGCTGGGCGTTGGCCATGCGCGTGATCGAGTCCATGAGGAGGAGCACGTCCATCCCCTCGTCGCGGAAGTACTCGGCTACCGCGGTCGCGGTGAACGGCGCCTTCACGCGGAGCAGCGCGGGGCGGTCGCTGGTCTCCACGACGACGACGCTCCGGCGGAGGCCCTCGCCGCGGAGGTCCTTCTCGATAAACTCCCGCACCTCGCGGCCGCGCTCGCCCACCAGGGCGATCACGGTCACCTGCGCGGCGGTCCCGCGGGCACACATGCCCAGCAGCGTGCTCTTCCCCACGCCCGAGCCGGCGAAGAGTCCCACCCGCTGGCCTTTGCCGCAGGTGTGGAGCGCGTCGATGGCCCGTACGCCGGTGCCGAGCGGCTGGAGGATGCGCTCGCGCCCCATTGGATGGGGCGCCTTCGCGTAGAGCGGGCTGAGCCGCTCGCGCACGATGGGCGGGCCGTCGTCGAGCGCGTTCCCCTGCGCGTCGATCACGCGTCCCAGGAGGCCCTGACCCACCGGCACGCGCTGGACCGACGCGAGGCAGCGGACCGGGTCGCCGCGGCGCACTCCCTGGAGCTCGCCGAGCGGCATGAGGAGCGCCACCTCGTCGCGGAAGCCCACAACCTCGCACGCGACGGGCGCCCCTCCCACCGTGCGGATCTGGCACATCGCCCCCACGGGAAGCGCAAGCCCCTCGGCCTCGACCACGAGGCCGATCGCCTGCCGCACCCGGCCCTGCACGCGGGCGGGCTCGACATCGGGCAGCTGATCGAGGCAGCGGTCGAAGATCATCCCAGCAGCCCTCGCTCGATCTCCTCCAGCTGCGCCGCGATCGTGGCGTCGACCGAGCCCTCACGGGTGGAGACGACGCAGCCCCCGCGGTCGACCGTGTCGGACCCCTCGAGGGCGACGTCCAGGATGTCCGTGAACTCGCGGCGGAGGTCGGGCAGGAAGGCCTCGATCGACGAGAGGTCGGCCGGATGGACCAGGATCCGGACTACCTGGCGGCTCGCGGTGAGCTCGATCGCGCGGCGGACGTTCTCGGCCGCGACGTCCTCTCCCCGGACCTCGCGCTTCACGATCTTCCGGGCGATCGCGAGGGCCAGCCGGACGAGGTCGCGCTCCGCGGCGGCGACCAGCTCCGCGCGCTTACCCTGGAGCGCCTCGGCCGCCTTCTTCAGCAGGTCGCGGGCGGCGGCCGCCTCGGGGGCCAGGCGCTCGCGCTCGCTCTTCTGGGCGGCGGCCAGGGCCTCCGCCCGGCCCTTCTCGAGGCCCTCGCGGCGCGCCTCCTCGCGGATGCGCTCGCGCTCCTTCATCGCCGCTTCGAGGATCTGCTTCGCCTGGATCACCTGCTCCTGGGCGTGGACCTCGTCCTCGAAGGACTGGAGCTGGAACGGCCGGATGTCGGTCATGGCCCAGCCCTCCGGATCGCGGGATCGGATTCGGCGGGACGGCCTGAAGTTTGAAGCTTGAAGCTTGAAACCTCCGACGGACGGCTTACGGACGTGCGATCAAGGCGGACGGGCATCAGACCACCACCCTTTCGGAGCCGCCGCGGCCCTCGATGACGAGTTCGCCCGCCTCCTCGAGGCGGAGGGCCTCGTCGACGATCTGGTGCTGCGCGACCTCGACGTCCGTGGCGCGGACGGGGCCGATCAGCTCCATCTCCTCGGTGATGCGCTCGACGGCGCGCTTGGACATGTTCTTGAAGAACTTCTCCTTGAGCTCGGGATTCGCGATCTTCATGGCGAGCGACATCTTGGAGGCGTCGATGCTCTTGAGCAGGTTCTGGATGCCGCGATCGTTGACGCGGATGAGGTCCACGAAGGTGAACATGAGCCGGCGGATCTTCTCGACGAGCTCGGGCTCCTCGGCCTTGAGCCCCTCGAGGATGCTCCGCTCCGTCGAGCGCTGGACCTGGTTGAGGAGGAGGGCGGCCGTCGAGACGCCGTCGGCCACCTCGACCACGGGGCCGGCGAACGATCCCATGCGCCCCTCGAGCGCCCGCTCGACCTGCGCGATGACCGCGGAGTTGGTGGGCTCCATGTTGGCCAGCCGCTTGACGACCTCCTGCTGCTTGGCGGTGGGGAGGCTCTCGATGATCCTCGCCGCCCGGTCGGGGGGCAGGTGGGAGACGATGAGCGCCACCATCTGAGGGTGCTCCTCCCCGACGATCGCCATCAGGTTCTCAGGGTCGGTCTTCGTCAGGAACGCGAAGTGGTGGCGACCGAGGGCGGATTCGACCGAGTCGACCATCTTCTGGGCCTCGGCGGGAGAGTGGACCTTCTCAAGAAGCTTGAGCGCCGCGCGCGTGCCGCCCTGGTCGATGCTCGGCGGCGCCACGGCCACCTGGTAGAACTCGCGGAGGACGCGCTCGCGCTCCTCCTTCGAGAGCGGCTGGCCCTCGAGGCGGACGATCTCCAGCGCCACCCTCTCCTGTTCGGGCTTCTCGAGCTGGGCCATCAGCCGTGCCGCGGCGTCCGGCTCCAGCGAGACCATGAGGACGGCCGCCTTCCGGGGCCCGCCTTCGCCGCCCTTGTCCGCCATCGTCCTGTCTCCTCGCTACTTTTGGGCTTCGCCCATCCACCGCTTCAGCCCGACCGCCGCGCCGGCGGGATTCCGGTTGATCACATCCTGGATGCTCTGCTTCACGCGGTTGATGTTGTCGGTCCCGGTGAGGACCACCTGCGGCGCCTCGAGTTCGGGGGCCGCCGTCAGTTGCGCGGTGAGGGCCTGGATCTCCTCGACGGCGCCCTTCGGCATCGCGTTCTTCATGGCCTTGAAGACCAGGAGGAGAGCGATGAAGGCCAGGACGACCATCGCGATCGCGGCCCCCTTGGCGCCCAGGAACTCCGTCACCTTCTCGCCCATCGGCGTCGGGGCGATGGGTTCGGGCTTCTTGGAGGGGATGAACATGACGCTGACCGAAGTCGCGTCCTTCTCGCCGGTGGCCTTCAGGATGAGGTCCTGCGCCTTCTCGACGGTCATGTCCTTGTTCTCCGGGCTGTCTTCGCGGGGGATAAGGACGCCGACCGTGATCTTCTGGATCGCGCCGGCCGGGTCGCGCTCGCGCCGGTGCTCGACGTCGACGACGCTCTTCTCCCTAACGCTCTGGTCGGTCTCGTCCCGGGCGGTGCCGGAGGACTCCAGGGGGGCGAGCGAACCCTCGCCCTTGATCCCGCCCACGCCGCCGGCGGGTTTCACCTTCTCGACGCGCTTGTTGTCCTCGGAGTCGATGACCTTGGGATTGGTGTGGGTCTTCTTGTCGGTCTCCGTATCGGTGGTCTTCGCGATCGCGCGGACGACGATGCGGGCCATCGGGAAGAGCTCCATGATCTTCGCCTTGATGTCCTCCTCGATCTGCGTCTCGAGGGCGCGGATCTCGCCCGTCACGGCGGCGTTCCCGTTGTCGCGCGGGATGCGGTAGGGGACGCCCTGGGTGTCCATGATGTGGACGCGGTCGGTCTCGAGGCCCGGGACGGCGCGGGCCACCAGGCCGGCGACGCCCTTGGCCTGCTTGGCCCCGAAGGCGTGGGGCGGCCGGAGCTCCACCTGGACGGAGGCGCTGGCCTTGGCGCCGTCGCGGAAACCCAGCTGCTGGGCCTCGGAGGCGGGGCTGAGGATGACGCTGGCGTTGCGGACGCCGTCGATCTTGCGGATCATGATCTCGAGCTTGCGCTGGAGGGCGACCTGGTAGCGCTTCTCGAGCTGCCACTTGGAGGCGACGATGTCGGAGCTCGCGAGCCACTCCCAGACCGCGCGGTCGCTCATGACGCCGTCGCCCGCCAGTTCGAGGACGATCTTGTCGGCGTTCTCGCGAGGCACGAAGATGTCGCGGTCGCGAACCTCGTACTTCTCGTTCTTCTCCACGAGTTTCTTGAGGACGTCGGCGCGGGTGGCATCGTCGACTTCGTGGCCGACCACGCGGACCATGCCCTCGCCGGTGCCGGCGACGGAGCCCCAGGTGAAGAAGGCGACCATGGCGACGGCGAGGGCGCCCAGCAGCACCCGTTGAGAGGTGTTGAGGTTGCCCCACATCCGCCGGGTGTACTCGAGTGCACGCTTGAACGCATCCATTCTAGCCCCTCATCCTCTCTCCCGTGTCCGCGACCCACCCGGTGGCGTAAAGCCGCCTGGCAGATTTACGCCACCCTGCCCCCTAGATCCGCATCCGCTGGATCTCCTCGAAGGCGTCCACCAGCTTGTTCCGCATCTGCATCAGGGTCTCGAAGGCGATCTGGGACTTCTTGAAGGCGATCATGACCTGGTCCTCGGTGGCGTCGCCTTTCGTGAACTTCTCAAGGACCTGGTCGGCCTCCTGCTGCAGCGAGTTGACGCTCGCGATCGAGTCCTTCAGGATCTCCTTGAAGGAGCGCTCGCCCTCGGCGGGACCGCTCGGGGCGGCCGGGCCGGGGCCCGCCGGCCCCTTCACGGGTCCGGCGGCGTTGTTGCCGATGTTCTCCAGCATCTCTACTCTTCCCCCGGTTACGCCAGGAGCCGCATCGTGGCGGCGCTCATCGACTTGTACATATCCACGGCCGTCAGGTTCGCCTCGTAGGCGCGCGCGGCGGACATCATGTCGACCGTTTCCACGATCGGGTGGACGTTCGGAAGGTAGACGAAGCCCGCGTCCTTCTCGCCCGACGAGGCGGGGACCGCGTGCGGATGGGACTCGTTGTGCTCCATCCGGAAGGGGGAGGCGTCGTCGACGACCTTGGGCGTCGACACGCCGAAGGCCTTGTTGCCCTTCGCCGTCGTGCCCTGGGTGAAGAGGGCGACCTTGCGGCGGTAGGGGACGTGGCGGACGTAGGTCTGGCCGTCGGGCGTGCGGCGCAGCTCCTGTCCGGAGCTGGTCGTGTCCACGTTGGCCAGGTTGTTGGCGATCAGGTCCATGCGCAGCCGCTGGGCGCGCATGCCGCTCGCGCTGACGTCGATCGGGCTCACGTTCATACTCTACCTCGCTACGCGATCACGCGCTCGCCGATGGCCTCGCGCATCATCGTGAACTGGTGCGAGAGGAGGGTGGCCGCCAGGTTGTGGAGGCCGCCGTTCTTGACCATTTTCCCCATCTCCACATCCAGATCGACGTTGTTCTCGATATGGCGCAGGATTCCCGCCTCCTTGGTTTCGACCGACCGGAAGCGGAGGCCGTCGGCGGTCGGGCGGACGCCGCGGCCGGAGGGCATCTCGAAGACCCCCGTGGGCGTCCGGCGCTGCTCCTCGAACGCGCGGGCGAGCGCCTTCTCGAACTCCGCCACGGGAACATCCATCGCCTTGTAGCCCACCGTCTCGACGTTCGCGATATTGTTCGCGATCGCCTTGTGACGGGCGCTCGTGAACTGCATCATCGCTTCCAGCGCCGGCAGCGACCCCCGGTTGAACATCGCGCTCAACATCCTTCTTCCCCCTAACTTCCCGTCGAAAGAGACTCTCTCACGCGCTACCGGGCGCAAGCTCCGTGCCAGAGTCTCCTCGTTTTCGCGTCTCTAAGCCATTGACCCCGATGCAGATACATCCGCCCCGGGGGCCACTTCCGAGGGGTGGGAAAGCCGTTCCACGTCCACGGAAAAACCTTCCGCATGCCCCTCCTGTTCCGCGTGACAAAACAAACGGTTTGTTTTGTTACGACCGTTCAGTTCACCCCCCACTTTTTCAGCTTGTCCCGGAGGGTCCGGGAGGTGATGCCCAGCTGGCGGGCCGTCTTCTCGCGGTTGCCGCCGCAGGCCTTCAGGTTCTCCTCGATCACCCGGCGCTCGACCTCCTCCAGCGTGACCCCGACCAGCGACTGCGGCGCGCGCGCCTGGCCCTCGAGCCAGGGGGCGATCGTCTCCCCGGAGATCTCGTCTCCGGCGCAGAGGACCGCCGCCCGCTCGATCACGTTGGCCAGCTCCCGGACGTTGCCGGGCCAGTCGTAGTCGCCCAGCTTCTTCATCGCGCCCTTCGACGCCCGTTTCTTGTGCTTCTTCAGGAAGTAATCCGCGAGCAGCGGAATCTCCTCGCGCCGGTCGCGCAGGGCCAACAGCTTCACCGGGAGGACGTTCAGCCGGTAGTAGAGGTCCTCCCGGAACCGCCCCTTCGCGACCTCGGCGGGCAGGTCGCGGTTCGTCGTCGCGACCACCCGGACGTCCACCCGCCGGGCCTGGCTGGAGCCGACCCGCTCGAAGACCCGCTCCTGCAGGACGCGCAGCAGCTTCGCCTGGAGGCCCGGATCGATCTCGCTCACCTCGTCGAGGAGCAGCGTCCCCCCATCGGCCAGCTCGAAGCGCCCCTTCCGCATCCGCTCGGCCCCTGTGAACGCGCCCTTCTCGTGGCCGAAGAGCTCGCTCTCGAGCAGGCCCGCCGAGAGCGCCGCGCAGTTGACCGCGAGGTACGGCGCCGCCTTCCGTTTCGAGAGCTGGTGGAGCGTCCGCGCCGCGACCTCCTTGCCGGTGCCGCTCTCGCCCGTGATGAGCACCGTCGCGTCACTCTGCGCGGCGCGCTCGAGGAGCTGGTAGACGTCCCGCGTCGCCGCGCTCCAGACCGCGGCGCCGTTCGAGTCGGCGACGCGCGCGCGCAGGACCTCGTTCTCCACCGAGAGCGTCCGGTGCTCCAGGGCGCTGCCGACCAGCAGCTCCAGCTCGTCGAGCTTGAACGGCTTGATGATGTAGTCGTACGCGCCCCGCTTCATCGCGCCCACCGCGCTCTCGACCGTCCCGTGGGCCGTGATGATCACGACCGGCACGTCGGCCGCCGCGCGTCGGGCCTCCTCGAGCACCGCCATGCCGTCCATCCCGGGCATCTTCAGGTCGCTGATCACCAGGTCGTAGCTCTCCGTCTGGAACCGGTCCATCGCGGGGCGGCCCGAGTCGAACGCGTCGACCGCATGGCCCGCGCGCCGGAGCGCCTCCGCGATGGCGTCCCGCAGGATCGCCTCGTCGTCCACCACGAGAATCCGGCTCACAGCTTCACCGTGAAGGTCGCCCCGCGGTCGAGGTTGTTCCTCGCCTCGATCGCGCCGCCGTGGGCTTCGACGATCTTCTGCGCGATGGCGAGGCCCAGGCCGGTGCCCTTCGCCTTGCTCGTCACGAACGGCGTGAAGAGCTTGTCGAGCAGTTCCGCCGGGATCCCCGTTCCGGTGTCCGTGAAGGTGACCGTGCCTCCCCGGGCGACGATCCGAAGGGCCCCGCCCGGCTCCATCGCCTGTACGGCGTTCCGGATTAGGTTGAGGAAGACGCGGGCGATCATCTCGCGGTCGAGCTCCCCCTGTCCCCCGTCGAAGTCCCGGACGAGCGAGACCCGCCCTCCGTCCAGCGCCGCGAGCGCGATCGCATCCTCCAGGACGGGCGCGAGGGGCTGCATCGTCTTGCGCGGCTCGATCTCGCGGCCGTAGGTGAGCATGTCCTCGACGAGCTTGTCGAGGCCGCTGACGGCGGCCAGGATGCGGTCGAGGGTTCGGACCTTGTCGGGGTCGCTCTCGAGGTCGCGCCGGAGCATGGAGGCGTAGAGCTGGATGCCGCCCAGGGGGTTGCGGATCTCGTGGGCGAGTCCGGCGGCCATCCGACCGAGCATCTCCAGGCGGGTCTTTCGGGAGAGCTGGCGGTCCTTTTCGGCGAGCTGCCGCTGGAGCTCGCCGATCCTCTGGTAGGACTGGCCAAGCTTCTCGGTGGCCTGGTTGAAGGTCTGCATCAACCGGGCCAGTTCGCCGATCTCCCCGGGCTGGGTCATCGCCACTCCCACTGCCATTCCCCTCTCTGGCGCGCCGCAACGAAACGCACCGTCTGTTTCGTTGCGATAGCTATTGCGCTACTTCTGGCCGTCCAGGTAGCGCGGATTCGGGGAGCCACCGGAGCCGCCCCCGTAGGCGCTCTGGGCCTTCTTCTTCTTCATCAGGTCCTTGAGCTGCTCGGCGGTCGAAAACCGCTGCTGCTCCAAGGCCGCCCGCGCCTCATCCTCCAGCCGGACCAGATCCTGGAGGATCCGCTTGGTCTCCTCCACCGCCGCCTCCACCTCGCGGAGGGTCGGCGCGTCCAGCTCGCCCCGCACTTCCGTCCAGCGCCCCTTCGTCGGAGCCAGTTCCTTCTCCAACGCCTCGACCTCGCCCATGATCGCCCGCTTCCGGTCGACCACGCCCATCAGGGCGTCGATGTCGCCGCCGGCAAGCACCTTCTTCTGCTCTTCCGCCACGTCGGCCAATTCGCGATATTTCCCCTGCTGCCGGAGCAGGCCCTCCAGGAAGTTGGCTCCGTCCGTCACTGGAGGAACTCCTTCCCGAGCGCCTCCAGCGCCGGACCCCACACGTCCTTGCCCCGACCGGCGAGCGACGCGTCGAACGTCTCCTTCTTCTCCTCGTAGATCGCCTTCCCGTTCTCGAAGTCGTGCCGGGCCTCGTCCCGGCGGCCCAGTCGGAGGTACGCCCGTGCACGCCCGATCAGGCCCCAAAGCCGCTCGTCAGAGGCGAGGTCGGCCTTGTAGGCCCGGCTGTAGGCGTCGACCGCCTTCTCCCACTCCCCCTGGCCCAGCAGGATGTCCCCCTTCAGGAACCGCGCCTGCTGGAGGAACTCCGAGTCCGCCCCTCCCACTCCCTCGATCCGCGTCAGCGCCTCCATCGCCTTCGCCCACTCGCGTTCCCCAATCGCCAGCCGCGCCAGGAGGTAGCCCGCCTCGACCGCCCCGGCACGATGATCGTACTGGTCGGCGTAGCGGTCGAGGTACTCCCTCAGGTCGTTGCCGCCCTGGGCCGCCAGGCGGCGACGTCGGTTCGACGCGTCCGTCGTCGGGATCGACGAGACCAGCTCCAGGAGGGCCCTCCCCCGCTCCCGTAGCGCGTCCGCGAATTCCGGCGCGCGCGGGTCGATCGACAGGGCTCCCGCCGGCGACAGGATGCGCCCGAACTCCTCGATCGCGTCCTCTCGCATCCCCAGCTCCGCGAACATCCGGCCGCGGTTGAGGAGCGCCCGCGCCAGGAGCGGATCGGCCGCCCTCGCCCGGGCGATGAACTCGGCGAAGACCGAGAGCGCGTCGGGCTCGCCCCGGCGGGGCCCCTGGTAGCAGCGCGCCAGCCTCAGCGACTCGCCCTGCCAGAAGAGCCCCTCCACGTTCGACCCGGGCTCCAGCTCGAAATACCGGCGGAAAAGCCCCGCCGCGCGAGCGTACAGATCGGCCCCGCCCTTGAAGCACGACTCCGCGGCGTCCCACACCGCGCGCTGCCGCTCGGCGGGATCGGCCAGGAGCGCCGAGGCCGCCAGGTAGCGGTCGGCCGCCTTCGCGTGCTCGCCGGCCTTGATCCAGAGCCGCGCGTGGTCGAGCACGTACGCGATCGAACCGGGGTAGAGACGCGAGAGGTCGCGATAGAGCGCCGCGTAACGCCCGAGCGTGGCGCGGTCGTCCTCGCGCTCCCACGCGGAGCGGACCTGGCCGTAGAACTCCCCGAAATCGAAGCCGGTCTCGTCGAAGATCGCCGGCCGCCGGATCTCGGCGAGACCCGCCGACAGGGCCCCGATCGGATCGACCGTGCGTCCCCGGATCCCGAGCTCATGGAGGCCCAGGACCAGCCTGGCCACGGGAGCGAGCGCCGAGTTGTTCTTCAAGAGGCGCCCGCACAGCTCGGCGGACTCGCCCTCCCCGGAGCGCTGATGGAGGATGGCCTGGAAGAGGAGCGCCGGGTCCAGTCCCGAGGTCCGACCCAGAAGCCGCTCCGCCTCCCGGAGGACCGTCAGCGCCTCGTCGTTCCGGCGAAGACGCGTGAGCGCCTTCCCCAGCTCCAGCTGGAGGCGTCCGCGCTCCTCGTCGCCGTGGAACTCCTCGAGCTCGCGCTTGAGGATCGGGAGTATCTCCCCGTACCGGCCCGAGCGCAAGTAGATGTCCGCCTGGGTCAGGAACCCCCGGAGCCGCTGCTCGGGCGGCGCCGCCCGAAGGTACTCGGAAACCCGGCTCGCCGCCTCGTCGAGCAGCGCCTCCCGCGCCACCGGATCCTGGACGGCGCGCTTGGCCAGGGTGCGGGCCAGGTCGAGGGGAACCTCCGGGATGCCGGATTGATGGACGAGCTCGGTATAGCGGGCCACCGCCTCGCGGAAGTAGTCACGCTCGTCGAGCATGCGGGCGATCTCGTGCTGGAGTCGCCACGCCAGGGCCGGGTCGAACCCGCCGGTCCGCGCGGCCGCCAGGGAATTCCAGGCCACGCCCAGGACGTGCGGCCCCGGGAACTCGCCGCTCCGGGCGGCCAGGACGATCGACCTACCCAGGAGATAGAGCGCCTCCGGGAGGCGGCGGCTCTCGCTCCGGTTGGCAATGAAGTCGCGGATCAGCGGCTCCGCCTGGGAGGGCTCGACCTCCACCCGGCGGCGGAACTCCTGGAGCGCGGCCCGCTCGCGCTCCTCGATCAGCTCCGACGAACGGGCGAAGCGCGGCAGCAGCGCCAGCGAGACGATCGCCAGCGCGGCCGCCGCCAGCGGCCATTCGCGGACCAGGACGGAGAGCGCTTTCCGGGCCATGGGACGGCTACTCGGCCTTCGGAACCCCGTCGCCATCCTTCTTCATGATCTCGACGACTTCGCGCAGGCGGCGGTGGCGAAGCAGCATCTTGATCTTTTCGAGGCGCGGGAAGACGCCCTCCGGATAGAGCCGGTGGCCGGAGATCGTCCGTTCCTCCTCGACGATGAGCCCCATCATCGTGTAGTTGTGGATGGTCTGGCGCGAGAGGCCGCTGTACTTCATGACCTCCCCGATCTTGAAGAGCTTCTTCGGAGTCATGATCCCTCCAACGAGACGATCGGCGCCTTCCCCAACAATGTAAATTATAAACTATAAATTTCACGGGTGCAAGCCTCGACCGGAAGATTTCCGGAAGGGTCAGGTCCCCAGGTAGGTCCCCACGCTGCGGGCCGCGCGGATGAGTTCGTGGTCCCGGGGCACGCTCCGGACCTTTCCCGCCACGTCCTTCATCGCCACGTGGGTGAACCGGCCCTTCTGCACCGCCACCATGCGGCCCCACTTCCCCCGGAGCACCAGATCCGCCGCACCGCAGCCGAACCGCGTCGAGAGCAACCGGTCGTTCGGGGTCGGATGGCCCGCCCGCTGCAGGTGGCCCAGCACCGTCACCCGCGCCTCGTAGCCCGTCTTCTTCTGCAGCTCCGCCCCGACCTTGAGCGCGCTTCCCGCCCCTTCCGCGAGCACCGCCAGCGTGAACCGCCGCGTCTTGTGCCGCTCGCGGATGTACTCCGCCACGTCGTCCAGGTCGTTCCGGAGCTCCGGGATCAGGATCACGTCCGCCCCACCCGCCACGCCGGAGTAGAGCGCGATCCACCCCGCGGTCCGCCCCATCACCTCGACGATCATAATGCGGCGGTGGGCGTCCGCCGTCGAGTGGAGGGACTCGATCGCCGTCGCCGCGACCGCCACCGCGCTGTCGAAGCCGAACGTGACGTGGGTCGCCGCGACGTCGTTGTCGATCGTCTTGGGGACGCACACGATGCGGGCGCCCTTCTTCGAGAACTCGTGGGCGATCCTGAGCGTCCCGTCGCCACCGATCACGACGATCCCGTCGAGCCCCCAGCGCCGGTAGTTGCCCATCGCGGGCCCCAGGTGCTTCACGGGGTCGCCGCGGTTCGAGGTTCCCAGGATCGTCCCGCCCCGCGAGATGATCCCCGACACGTCGTCGAACCTGAGCGGGCGCGCGTGGTCGTGGATCAGCCCCTCGAACCCGTCTTCGATGCCAAGGACCTCGACCTTGTGGAGGAGGAGGGTCTTGCAGACGGCGCGGATCACCGCGTTGAGCCCCGGCGCGTCGCCGCCGCCGGTGAGAATTCCGATGCGCCTCGCCATCCTCGTCGTTTATAATCCGCGGAACCGCAAGGAGCAACATACAAATGCTCTCACTCGCGATTTCGCTCCTCTTCGCCTGCCAGGACGGCGAGGTCGACCGCATCATGCTGCGGTTCAAGCAGCGGATCCCCCAGGTGAAGGACGACGCGCAGTGGAAGCGACTGCTCGCCGCCACGCGCGCGGACCTGGAGCGCTTCCTGAAGGAGAAGCCCAAGGACAAGGACGCCCACCGCGCCGCCTGGCACGTGGCGGAGAGTCTGCTCTCCGAGGGGACCCTCGAGCCGGCTCTCGAGCGGCTCAACGCCTTCCTGAAGGACCACCCGGACTCCGAGCACGCCCCGAGCGCGCGCTACGCGAAGGGCGAGGTGCTGCTCCAGCGCGAGGAGGACGCCGCCGCGCGCGCGACGTTCGAGGAGTTCTCCAGGCTCCATCCCAAGGACGACCGCGCGCTCTTCGCCCGCCTCTACGTGGCGGTGACGCTCCAGAACGAGCGCCGCTACGACGAGGCCGCCGATATCCTGGCCGCCGCGCGGGAGGCGCACAAGGACCGGCGCGAGTCCTGGGGCGCGCTGATGCAGCTCGCGGTGGTCCGCCACGCACAGGAGAAGAACAAGGAGGCGCGCGCGACCCTGGAGGAGCTCGTCCGCAGCTGCCCCGACCGCGAGGCCGTCGAGCTCGCGCGCCGCCACCTCTCGGCGTACCTCAAGGTCGGCGACCCCGCCCCCGCCTTCGCCGAGCGCGACCTTAAGGGCGGCGACTTCTCCCTCGAGAAGCAGCGCGGGAAGGTCGTCGTCCTCCACTTCTTCGACGCGGGGCTCACGACCGCGGCGACGGAAGCCGAGTTCCTCAAGCGCGCGAAGGGGGCGTTCAAGCCCGAGGAACTCCAGATCCTCGGCGTCTCGGTCAACCCCGACGCGAAGGACCTCTCGCTCTTCGTCGCGGAGATGAAGGTCGACTGGCCGCTCCACCTCGACCCCAAGGGCTACGACGGGAAGCTCGCCCGCCTCTACGACGCGCGCCTGCTCCCCTCGCTCACCGTCATCGACCGAAAGGGCCGGATCCGATTCTTCAACCTGGCCCACCGCGACCTCCGAAACGGCATCGCCAAGTTGCTTGAAGAGAAATAATCCGGCGCGCCGATAGACTTCCTGCGGGGGAAGTCTGCATGATGCGCGAACTCGTCGACCGGGTCCAGGCGCTGAACCTCTCCACCCAAAAGAGCCTCATCGGAGGATACTTCCCCGAGATCCTGGCGCTCCTGTCGATCGTCTTCGGCGGCGCCTTCCTCCTCTTCGGCTGGAAGCACCACGCCTATTTCCTGGGCGTGACGGGCTTCCTGACCGGCGGCTGGGCGGGCCTGATGCTCAAGAGCCACCTTCAGCCCGCCGGCGGCGGCGTGACCCCGATGCTCTACCTCGCGACCTGCGCGGTCGGGGGCGCGTTCGTGGCGATCTGCTGGAGGCGCTTCGTCGGGATCCTGCTCGGCGGTTTCACGGTGGCGATCCTGGGCTCCGTCTTCTTCCCCCAGTACTTCAAGCCCGGCGACCACACGCTGGCCGCGATCTCGATGGCCTTCCTGCTCGGCGGCGGGCTGGGCGCGATCTTCCCCAAGTTCTTCTTCATCTTCAACTCGTCGCTGATCGGCTCGGTCTTCGTGACCTACGGGATCTCGGCCGCGATCGTCGGCAAGCTGGCGGGCGAGGTGAAGCCCGAGACCTCCGTGCTGATCCACCTCTGCGTCTTCCTCCCCGCGCTCATCTTCGGCGTGATGTACCAGCTGACGACCTCGCAGCACGAGGGGATGGCCGAGGACGCCCCCGCCCGCCCCATCCGGGTCGTCGCCTGAGACCTTCCCCGCGGGCGGCCCTCTCCGATCCGTGATCCGCCGCTTACTTGATCCCCCACTTCGCCTTGATCGCCGCGGGGACCTCGAACACCAGCTCCTCGTCCCACTTCGAGAACTTCACCTCGTGGCGCTGGTCGAGGTTCATCTGGGCGAACTGCGGGGGGAGCTCCCGGGGGAGCCCCTTCGGATTGATCTTGGGCTTGATCACGAAGACGATCTTGTAGATGAGGAGGTCGGCCTTCCCGACCAGCACGCTGTAGGTCGCGATCGTGTTCTTCTCATCGAGCGCGGTGGACCAGTTGATCATCGCGCCGAAGCCGCCGCCGATACCGCGCGTCTGCTTTCCCATCCGGTCGGCGATCTCCTTCAGGTACTGCTTCACCGTCGCCTCGTCGGCGACGAAGGTGAGCTCCTTGCACTCCTTGCCGTCCACCGTCTCGTCGGACAGGAACGAGGCCGTGTTGACCAGGCGGGAGATCTCGTTGATGAGGAGCGCGGGATTCTTGAACGTCGCAGCCTGTCCCACCTGCGGGCCCTCCAGGTCCTCGGGCGGGTCGAACCGGGCGCCCGTGTTGACGAGCGTCTTGGCGCCCTGGGCGTACACCTCCAGCGTGCCCTTCACCCCGGCGAAGTCCTTCCGCAGCACGCCCTCGAACGTGCCGGTGACCTTCTGGTTGTTCGCGCCCGCCCCGGCGGTCATCTCGCCGGTCTCGGCGATGGCGGCGCTCTTCCTCTTCTGGACCTCCACGATCATCTTTTTGGCCACCGTGGGGGCCTTGTCCTTCCCGATCTTGTCGCCGCCGGGCTCCTTCTTATCCTGCGCGACGGCGCCGAACGGGAGCGCGAGGGCGGCCAGGACGAGCGTGAGACGGCTCATGGATCTCTCCTTGAAAGTTTCGCCTCTTTGGACAGAAGAGCGCCCTTGAAAGGTTCGCCCCTCCGGAGATAATTACCTATAGAGAGCTAACGAACGCGGACCCTTAAACTATGCCCCACTGGGAAGACACGACGAGCGACACCGGGACGCGGACCCGCCCCCGCGGGCTCACCGCCGTCAACGCGATCCTCTTCCTCAATATTGTGGGATTCGTGGCCACCGGGTTCCTGGTGCGGGACAATTCCGACACCCTCGCCTTCCTCGAATTCGCCCCCCGAGAGGCGATCGGCCGGCTCAAGCTCTGGCAGTTCTTCACGTATCCGTTCGTGCAGGTGATCTCCTTCTGGTTCCCCTTCGCGTTCATCCCCGCGGCCTACGCCCTCTTCACGCTGGGCGGCGAACTCGAGGCCCGCGTGGGGGCGCGCCGCCTCTTCGTCCTCTACTTCGCGCTGGCGGCCTACGGCGCCCTGGCCCATGCGGCGGTGGACTTCCTGGTCCACCCCGCCGCGAAGGAGGTGCGGACCCTCAGCCTGCTCGCCCCGGTCTACGGCACGCTCCTCCTGGCGGCGCTCCGATTTCCCGACCGGCCGCTCCTCCTCCTCTTCGTCTTCCCGTTCCGCACCCTGACCGGCATCCTCCTCATGGGGGTCGTCCTCCTCGCGTTCTGCGCGGTCTACTTCCCCGCCGCCGTGGCACCCGTGATCGGCGCGGCGGTCGCGGCGGTCGCGATCGAGAAGCTGGAGCCGCGGGTGGCCGTCTGGCGGGAGAACCGGTCGCTCCGACGGGAGCGCGACCTCTTCCTCTCGGAGGTCGAGACCCGGCGGCAGGTCGACCTCCTCCTGGAGAAGATCAGCCGCGAGGGGATGGCCAGCCTGACGAAGGGGGAACTCCGGACGCTCCGCGCCGGAAGCGAGATCGTCCGGCGCGATCGGGGGCAGGCCCGTGAGTAGGCCGGGGACGGCGCTCAAGCTCGCGCTCCTCGCCGCGCCCCTCGCCGCGGGCGTGCTCTCCCTCCGCGCATTCGGCGAGCCGGCCGGCCGCGCCGCCCGGGCGGCGTCCGCGGCGTTCGCCTATCCCGAGCACGACCACGGGGTCTTCCGGGTCCGCGTCCGCCGGGGGAGCGAGTACCACGGCTTCGTCGCGAAGACTCTGGATGAGTTCGCCCGCACGACGGCTCGCGCGCACGGCCTGAATCCCCCACCCCGCGTGACGGTCCTCCTGCTCGATTCCAAGGACGACCTCGCCCGCTTCGGCCTCGACGCGGAACGACTCGACCAGGGCGGAGTGGCGGATGGGGCGACCGGCACCCTCGCGCTCGTCGGCGACGGCGGCACGCACGATCAGAAGCTGGACGAGCGCGCCCTGCGCCATCAGATGACGCACCTCCTCCTCCCCCGTACCACGCCGCCCTGGCTCGCCGAAGGACTGGCCGCCCATTTCGAGACCGCCGCCCAAGCCCCCGCGACGGGCGAGGACCTCGTCCCGCTGGCGTCGCTCCTGTCGATCCCGGAGGCGGAGTTCCGTAGCCCGGGGAAGTCGCGCCTCCTCGAGTCGGCCCGGCTCCTGGCCGCCTATCTCCTCGAGCACGAGAAGGCCGCGATCGCCGGCCTCCTCCGCGGAGAGGCCTCCGGGCCGTTCGAGGACCTGCCGACCCTCGAGACCCGATGGCGCCTCTGGGCCCGCCGGACGAGGTGAATTGGCTTGACAGTGGAAAACCGCCCCGACAGAATACGCCCCGTTACCGATTGAAAACGAAAAGGGGTGCCTCGTGGGCATAGAGAAATACGACGAACTGGCCCGCCTTGTGGGCGAAGCCCGCACGCAGTACGAGGAGTTCGTGAACGGCAAGAAGGTCGCCGCCACCCGCGCCCGCAAGGCGCTCCAGCAGATCAAGTCCGTCGCCCAGGCGGCCCGGATCGAGATCCAGGCCGTCAAGAAGGGGCCCGAGGCGGCCGGCGGGCCGCCCAAGCCCTAACTGTTAACGAAATCGCGGCGCGATTTCGTTAACAGTTTGAGATCCAGCCGCCCCCCAGCAGGAGGTCGCCGTCGTAGAAGACCGCCGCTTGGCCGGGGGTGACCGCGCGCTGGGGCTCGTCGAAGACGATCCGAACCCGACCGCCGTCCAGCGGCTCCACTTGCGCCTCCGCCCCGGCGTGCATCGAGCGGATCTTGACCGTCGCCGGGCCCGGCCGGGCCTCGACCGAGACCCAGTTCACGTCCCGGGCGATGAGCTCGCGACCCTTCCCATCCTCTTCCGAAAGCACGACGACGTTCGCGACGGGCTCGATCCTGACGACGTACATCGGGGTCCCGAACGCCATCCCGAGCCCCTTCCGCTGGCCGATCGTGAAGAGCTGGTGCCCTCCGTGCCGGCCCAGGACGCGGCCGTCGGGCGACCGGAACTCCCCCTCGCGGAGCCGGGCCCCCAGCCGCTCCCGGAGGAGGCGGCGGTGGTCGTTGTCGGGCACGAAGCAGATCTCCATGCTCTCGGGCTTCTCGGCGATGCGGAGGCCCGCCTCCCGGGCGATCCTGCGGATCTCAACCTTCTCGAAGCCGCCCACGGGGAACATCACGCGGGAAAGCTCGCGCTGCCCGAGAGGGAAGAGGACGTACGACTGGTCCTTCCGCGCGTCGCGGCCCCGGAGGAGCGCCGTCCGTCCGCCCCGCCGGTCGACCCTCGCGTAGTGGCCGGTCGCGAGGCACTCCGCGCCGATCGCGTCGGCATAATCGAGCAGCTTCCCGAACTTGAGGTCACGGTTGCAGACGATGCAGGGGTTGGGCGTCGCTCCCCGGTCGTACTCGGCGACGAAGTAGTCGACGATCCTCCCGAACGACTCCTCGAAGTTGAGCGTGTAGAACGGGATGCCGAGCTGGTCGGCCACGCGGCGCGCGTCGTAGGCATCGTCGAGCGAGCAGCAGCCCTGCTTGCCGGGGCGCGCGGCGACCTCGCTCTTCGCCCCGTGGCGCATGAAGACGCCGGTCACGTCGTGGCCGTCCCTCTTGAGGAGGACCGCCGAGACGCTGGAATCGATGCCGCCGCTCATGGCAAGGAGGACGCGGGCCATGGGCCGGAAGGTATCAGAGGGAGGGGCCGATTGCAAGCGGGGGTCAGCGGCGGCGCGCGCGGTGGCGGAAATTGGTCACGCTGCCCACGAAGACCAGCAGGAGAACGAAGACCATGCCGAACACGAGGACGTCGTTCATCTCTGTCATCACTATCGTCCAGGCATTCGATCCTTCTACAACCCGGACGCTCTCTCCCGGTCACCCCAGACTAGCAGGCGCGAGCGCCATCGTCTATACTCCGGCCCCGTGAAGACCTTCGCCTTCGTCACGTTCGGCTGCAAGGTGAACCAGTACGAGTCGCAGGCGCTCCGGGAGCGCATGGCGACGAAGGGGATGACCGAAGTCCCCGCCGACCGGGGGGCCGATCTCTTCGTGGTCAACACCTGCACGGTGACGGAGACCGCAAGCGCCGAGGCGCAGCGGACCGTGCGGCGACTCGCCCGCCGGAACCCGTTCGCCGAGATCACCGTGACCGGCTGCGCCGCCGACTCCCACACGGAGGAGTTCCTCGGCCTCCCCGGGGTCCGCCGCGTGGTGACCCACGACCGGAAGGCCTCGCTCGCGGACGACCCCCGCCTGGCGCCGGCGGACACGGCCCCGTCGATCTTCGAGCTCTCGATCTCCCGCTTCGACGGCCACACGCGCGCCTTCCTCAAGGTGGAAGACGGATGCGACCTCCACTGCTCGTTCTGCATCATCCCCAAGGTGCGCGGAACCGCGGTCAGCCGGCCGCTCGAGGCCGCGGTCGAGGAGACCCGGCGGCTCGTCGGGAACGGCGTCCGGGAGATCGTCCTCACCGGCGTCCACCTGGGCTCGTACGGGAAGGATCTGGCCGGCCGGTCGCTCCTTCCGGACCTGCTCGAGCGCATGCTCGCGGTCCCCGGCCTCGCGCGGGTGCGGCTTTCGTCGATCGAGGCCAACGAGGTCTCCGACCCGCTCGTCGCCCTCATGGCCTCGGAGCCCCGGTTCTGTCCCCACCTGCACCTGCCGCTCCAGTCGGGAGACGACGAGATCCTCCGCGCGATGCGCCGCCGGACCAACGCGAGGCAGTTCCGGGCCGCGTGCGAGCGGGTGGCGGAACGCGTGCCCGACCCCTCGTTCACCACCGACGTCATCGTCGGCTTCCCCGGCGAGACGGAGCGTCACTTCGAGAACACCCTGGACCTCTGCCGGCGGGTGGGCTTCTCGCGGGTCCACGTCTTCTCCTATTCCCGCCGGCGCGGGACCGACGCGGCCCTCCTCCCCGACCTGCCCTCGCGGGTCAAGAAGGAGCGCCACCACCGCCTGGAGGCCCTGGCCTCGGAGATGACGGAGGCCTACGCCCGGAAGTTCATCGGCCGCGAGGTCGAGGTCCTCCTGGAGATCGACGGCGGCTACACCGAGAGATACCTGAAGGCCCGCACGGCGGGCGAGCGCAACACGATCGTCCGCATGAGGGTGGAGAGGGTCGACGATGGCGAAGTCCACGGTTCCCGCGCATAAGCTCGGCGCCTCCTCGCGGGCGATGATCCGGAAGATCCTCGCCTTCGTGCGCCGCCACGACGACTTCCTCGTCTCCGGCCACGTCCGGAGCGACGGCGACGCGCTCGGCTCCCAGCTCGCCTTTCACTCTCTCCTCAAGAAGCTGGGAAAGAAGTCGCACGTGGTCTGCGATCAGGGGACCCTCCCCGACTACCGGTTCCTGCCGGGGAGCGACCGGGTCGGATCGGGTCCCGAGGACCTCCGGAAGGGCTACTCGGCGGTCTTCACCTTCGATTCGGGCTCCTGGGCGCGCCTCGAGCGGATCTCGGCGGCGCTCCCGCGCGAGCGGCTGACGGTGGTGAACGTGGACCACCACGCCTCGAACGAGCGCTTCGGCGACATCAACTGGGTCGACCCCAGCTTCTCCGCCTGCGGCGAGATGGTCTGGGAGCTCGTCAAGGCGGCGGGGGTGAAGCCGACCCGCGACCTCGCGACGTGCATCTACACCACGATCGTGACCGACACCGGCCGGTTCTCGTTCTCGAACACCACGATCGAGACCCATCTGAACGCCGCGGAACTCCTCCAGTGCGGCGTCCGTCCCGCGGAGATCCACAAGGCGCTCTTCCGGCAGAAGACGCCGCAGCACCTGCGGTTCATGGCGGAGGTCCTGGGCCGGATCCAGATGACCGCCGACGGCCGCGTGGGCTGGATCGTGATCTCGAAGGCGCTCCTCGAGAAGACCGGGTACGTCCCCGGCGACACGCAGGAGTTCATCGACCTGGTCAAGTCGATCCGGGGGCTGAAGGTCGCGGTGCTCCTCCGCGAGAGCGACGAGCCCGGCAAGGTGAAGGTCTCATGGCGGACGGACGCGGGGATCGACGGGATCGCGATCGCCTCGAAGTGGGGCGGCGGCGGCCACCCGCGCGCCTCCGGCGCGACCTATCGGGGCTCGATCGCCGACGCCGAGCGGGAGATCATCGCCGAGACGGTGAAGCTCGTCGACGGAGCGGCGAAGTGACGAAGCAGCTCCGGAAGCACGCCGAGCTCGAGAAGCTGTTTGGAGCGGACTTTCTGCCCATCTCGAGAAACCAAGCGCCCCTTGTTCCATTTTCGGCGGGCCAGGCTCCCCGTGATGCCGGGTCGGCAGCGCCGCCGAAAATGAAACAATCCGAAACCCCGACGGAGACTCGGGCCGCCGAGGCGTTCTCCTACCCCAAAGACTACCTGGAATTCAGGAAAGAGGTCCTGGAGTGCAGGAAGTGCGGGCTCTGCTCCACGCGGAAGCAGGTCGTGTTCGGGGTCGGGCCGCTCGAGGCGCCCCACCAGTTGAGTCCAGCGTCGATAACAACTTTCGTGTCTGCGTTGAAGACCCCATACGTCGAGTTGCCATAAATGTCACTCGTGTG
>CAZSCC010000299.1:0-4315 GCA_964604905.1 uncultured Planctomycetales bacterium | reverse complement strand
GAGGTGGCCGATCATCGACTTCGTGGAGCTGATGGGGATCTTCTTCGCGGCGGCGCCGAAGGTCTTCTTGATCGCGACGGTCTCGATCCTGTCGTTGAGCGGGGTCGAGGTGCCGTGGGCGTTGATGTAGGAGATCTGCTCGGGCTGGAGGCCGGCGTCCTTCAGCGCCTGCTTCATCGCGTACGCGCCGCCCGTGCCGTCCGGGTCGGGCGCCGTGATGTGGTAGGCGTCGTCGGAGTTGCCGATGCCGAGAACCTCGGCGTAGATCTTCGCCCCGCGCGCCTGGGCGTGCTCCAGCTTCTCGAAGACGAGGATGGCGGCGCCCTCGCCGAGGACGAAGCCGTTCCGGTTCTTGTCGAAGGGCCGCGAGGCCTTCTCGGGGGCGTCGTTGCGGGTCGAGAGGGCGCCCATGTTGGCGAACCCGGAGCGCGACAGGTAGGTGAGGGCCGCCTCGCTGCCGCCGCTGAGCATGACGTCCGCGTCGCCGTACTGGATGGTCCGGAGCGCGGTCCCCATCGCGTGGTTGGCGGAGGCGCAGGCGCTGGCGACGCCCCAGTTGGGTCCGCCCAGGCCGAAGGCGATGGCGATGTGGCCTGCCGCGGCGTTCAGCATGAGCTTGGGGACGAAGAAGGGGCTGGTCCGGCCGGGGCCCTTCTCCATGTACTTCTGGTGCTGCTCCTGGAGTTCGTTGAGGCCGCCGATGCCGCTGGCGATGATCGCTCCGCAGCGGAAGCGGTCGAGCTTCTGGAAGTCGATCCCCGAATCCTTCACCGCCTGCTTGGCGGCGGCGACGGCGTACTGGGCGAAGGGGTCCATCCGCTTCGCCTCTTTCGGGTCCATGTGCGCGGCGGGGTCGAAGCCCTTCACCTCGGAGCCGAACGTGACCGAGTGGCCCGTCACGTCGAACTTGGTGATCTTGGCGGCGCCGCTTTTCCCGGCGAGGAGGGCGTTCCAGTAGGTGTCGACGTCGTGGCCGACCGGCGTGATGGCGCCGAGCCCGGTGATGACGACCCTATTTCTTGTCGGAGGCATTCTTCTCGATATAGGTGATCGCGTCGCCGACGGTCTGGATCTTCTCGGCCGCGTCGTCGGGAATCGAGAGGTCGAACGCGTCCTCGATCTCCATCACGAGTTCCACGGTGTCCAGCGAGTCCGCGCCCAGGTCGTTCACGAAAGAGGAGGCCCGGGTGATCTTGTCCTTGGCCACGCCGAGTTGCTTCGACACGATCTCGATGACTTTCGTCTCGATCTCAGCCGTGGACGCCATAGCTCCTCCGTCAAAGTTGGATTCGGTTCGAGGGGTCCCGTTTGATGGGGCGGGATTCTATATGAGGAATGTCGGCTTTTCAAGCATAACTTCTGAAGGAGATGGGCGGACGCCCGGACACGGGAGAATCCGACCCCCAAGGTCCAGTCTCGTGAACGGGGCTGAGGGAGATGGGGAGATGGGGAAGGAGGGCGGAGGCCCGGACAAGGTCAAGTCCGACCCCCGAGGTCCTGTATCGTGAAGGGGGCTGATGGAGATAGGGGGATGGAGGAGGGCGGAGGCCCGGACAAGGGCAAGACCCACCCCCAAGGTCCTGTCTCGTGCACGGGGCTGAGGGAGATGGGGTGAGGGGGGGGCGGAGGTTCCCCAGGATTTCAACCGGGAGACGCCGTGAGGCTGCCTTCTTCGCCTGGCGAATGGACAACGTGACGAAGGCTTGAGGGAGGACTTTGTTATAGGAGGCCGAGAAGGATCTCAATACTGCCGAAGACGACCCCAGCCAACGTCAGGATTCCCATACTCATGTCCACCCAATGGCCGATCCGCAGGATCCAGCTCACCGCATCCTCCCTCGAACGCTTCAAGAAGTCGGTTCGCAAGAACTGGGACTGACCCATGGACCGCCCGTTGCGGGGAAAGACGAATCTCGCCTGTCTCGTAAAGGGGGGCCTGGAGCGCGCGGCTCAACGGGGGGCCTGGTTCAGCTCCAGCAGGACGCCGAAGGTCTCCTTGGGGCGGAGGAAGTTGACCCACTTGCCGCCGGCGCCGACCTTGGGCTCGTCCCAGAGGGGGATGTAGCCCTTCGCGCGGAGCTCCTTCATCGCTTCCCGGAGGTCCTCGACCTCGAAGCAGACGTGGTGGATCCCCTCGCCTCTTGCGGCGAGGAACTTCGAGATCACCGGCTCGCCGTCGAGCGGCTCCAGGAGCTCCAGCAGCGATTCGCCACTCCGCAGCTTCACGACCTTGAGCTTCATCCCTTCCAGGGTCTCGCGCGAGACGACCGGGAGGCCGAGGACGCCGGAGTAGAAGGCGGCGGCGCTTTCCGCCGAGCGGCAGGCCAGGCCCAGGTGCTCGATCCTCAGGATCTTCATGGGAACGCCGCCGCCGTCTTCTCGAAGGCGTCGAACAGCTTTTCGAGTATCGCCTTCGGCACCGGCGGCTCGCCCGCGAACGGCATCCACTGGGTCTGCGTCCGGGTGAAGAGGATGTTCCGGCCCGAGCGGCACAGGTGCGCCGAGCTCCCCTTCTTCTTCAGGCGGAACGCGAGCTGGCGCCCCTCGGGGAACTCCGCGATGAGATCGGCTTTCGGAAGGACGACGACCTGGAGTGAGACGCTCTGGATCACATAGCGGCGGAGGACCGTCTCCGCGAAGGCGCGGCCCTTGCAGAGCTCCCGGCCGTCGCCGAACATCAGGTGCTTGTCGGGCTCCGAGGAGATCGTGACGAGCTGCCCCTGGAGGCCCGCCGCCCGCCAGGCGTCCAGCCATGGGTCTTCGGGCTCGGAGCCCGGACGGTCGAGCGCGCTGAGGAGGCCGTAGAGCGCCATCGAGACGAGCGCCCCGGCGGCCACCGCGGAGAGGTGCTGCTTCATGCACGGAGCTCCCCGGCGGAATGCCGGCCGTAGCGCTCCTGGAGCGCCGCGGAGATCTCGCCCAGCGTGACCTGCGCCTTCACGCACCCGACGACCGCGGGGACGAGATTGGCCTCCTCGCCGGCCGCCCGGCGGAGGCCGTCCAGCGCCCCCTCCGCCCGGCCCCGGTCGCGCGACGCGCGGAGGCGGTCCAGGCGCTCGAGCCGGTCGGCCTGCAGCTTCTCGTCCACCTTGAGCGTCCGGAGGGCCCGCTCCTCGCCGGGCTCCCGGTACTTGTTCACGCCCACGATGATGCGGCTCCCGGCTTCGATCTCCCGCTGGTAGGCCAGGGCGCTCTTTTCGATCTCCTGCTGCTCAAAAAGCAGCGCCTCCACCGCGCCGCCCCGCCGGTCGATCTCCTCGATGAGCGCCCGGGCCTCGGCCTCCAGGCGGTCGGTCTCGTCCTCGATCGTCCGGGCGCCGCCGAACGGGTCGGCCACGTCGCGGGTGCCCGTCTCCTGGGCGATGATCTGCTGCGTCCGGAGGGCGAGCTTCGCCGCCTCCTCGGTGGGGAGGGCCAGCGCCTCGTCCTTCGCGTTGGTGTGGAGCGACTGGGCGCCGCCCAGGATCGCGGCCATCGCCTGGAGGGAGACGCGGACGACGTTGTTCTCGGGCTGCTGCGCGGTCAGGGTGGAGCCGGCCGTCTGGGCGTGGAACCGCAGCATCTGGGCGCGCGGGTCCTTCGCCTTGAAGCGGTCGCGCATGAGCGAGGCCCAGAGGCGCCGGGCGGCGCGGAACTTCGCGATCTCCTCGATGAAGTTGCTGTGCGCGTTGAAGAAGAAGCTGATCCGCCGGCCCAGCGCGTCGGGGTCGAGCCCGCGCCGGAGCGCGGCTTCCATGTAGGCGATCCCGTTGGCGATCGTGAACCCGAGTTCCTGCGCCGCGGTCGACCCCGCCTCGCGGATGTGGTATCCGGAGACGCTGATGAAGTTCCACGACGGCAGGTGGCGGCAGGCGTGCTCGATGACGTCGACGGCGATCTTCATCGACGGCTTCGGCGGGTAGATGTAGCACCCGCGGGCGACGAACTCCTTGAGGATGTCGTTCTGCAGCGTCCCGCCCAGCTTCTCCGGCGCGACCCCCTGCTTCTCGGCGGCCGCGATGTGGAGCGCGAGGAGGACGATCGCCGTCGCGTTGATCGTCATCGAGACGGTGACGCGGTCGAGCGGGATGTCGCGGAAGAGCGTCTCCATGTCGTCGAGCGAGGCGATGGAGACGCCCGCCTTGCCGACCTCGCCGCGCGCCAGGGGGGCGTCGGGGTCGTAGCCCATCTGGGTGGGGAGGTCGAACGCGACGGAGAGGCCCGTCTGTCCCTTCTCGAGGAGGTAGCGGTAGCGCCGGTTGGTCTCCTCGGCGGTCGCGTACCCCGCGTACTGCCGCATGGTCCAGGGGCGTTCCTGGTAGCCGGCGGGGTGGAG
>CAZSCC010000298.1:0-4452 GCA_964604905.1 uncultured Planctomycetales bacterium | reverse complement strand
CCAGGCATCTGACTCCAGATCTCTTCGGACGTGAAGGAAAGGATCGGGGCCATGAGGCGGGTCAAAACAGTTAAGACTTCGAATAGGACCCGTTGTGCCGCACGACGGGACGGAGAACCTGCCGGATCGGAATAGAGGCGGTCTTTTAAAATGTCCAGATAGATCGCGCTCATATCAACGGCGCAGAAATTGTTCAAGGCATGAAATACCGCGTGGAACTCAAACTCGGCATAGGCCCGGCGAACGCGCCGTATCAATTCTTGAAGCCGGTGCAGCATCCAGCGGTCGATTTCCGACAACGCCTCGGCCGGCGGCGCGTCCCGTTTCGGATCGTAGTCGTAAAGATTGCCGAGCAGGAATCGGCTTGTGTTCCGGATTTTCCGATAGGCCTCAACGAGGTGAGACAGTATTTCCTGAGAGATTCGGATGTCTTCGCGGAAATCGGTCGCAGCGATCCAGAGGCGGAGGATCTCGGCGCCGAGTTTGCCGACGATCTCGTCGACGGCGATAAGGAAGCCGGAGGCGGACTTTGAGATCTTGTCGCCGCTGCGCGCGTCGACCAGGAACCCGTGGGTCACGACCTCCTTGAACGGCGCCTGGCCGGTCGAGAGGAGGCTTGCGAGCAGGGAGACCTGGAACCACCCGCGGTGCTGGTCGGTCCCCTCGAGGTACATCTCGGTGGGGAAGTGGAGTTCGGGGCGCTTCATGAGGACCGAACGGTGGCTCGCGCCCGACTCGAACCAGACGTCGAAGATGTCCTGCTCCTTGTCGAAGTCGGTCGAGCCGCACTCGCACTTCGTTCCGGCGGGGAGGATCGCCTTCGCGTCGGTGGTGAACCACGCGTCGGCGCCGCCGCGGGCGAAGAGCTGTTTGATCGCGTCGAAGCTGGTCTGGTTGAAGAAGAGCTTCCGGCACTTCGAGCAGTAGAAAGCGGGGATCGGGACGCCCCACGAGCGCTGGCGGGAGACGCACCAGTCGGGTCGGCCTTCCAGCATGCTCGAGATGCGGGTCTCGCCCCACGCGGGGATCCAGCGGGTCTTCTTGACGGCCTCAAGCGCCTTCTGCCGGGCGCCGTCGTGGTCGATGAGGATGAACCACTGCTCGGTGGCGCGGAAGATGACGGGCTTCTTGCAGCGCCAGCAGCAGGGGTACTCGTGGGAGAACTCCTCGTGGTGGACGAGGACGTTCGTCCGGCGCAGGTCCTCGACGATGACGGGGTTCGCCTGGAAGACCTGGAGGCCGGTGTAGCCGGGGGCCTCGGCGGTGAAGAGGCCTCCTTCGTCCACGGGGGAGAGGGTGGGCAGCTTATACTTGAGGCCCGTCGCGTAGTCCTCCGCGCCGTGGCCGGGCGCGGTGTGGACGAGGCCGGTGCCGTCGGTGACGGTCACGTAGTCGGCCATCACGACGGGGCACTCGTGGCCATAGAGCGGGTGCTTGTACGTCGCCCCTTCAAGGTCCTTGCCCTTGATCGAGCCGACCTGCTCGCCGATCGGGAACTTCTTGCGGCACTCCTCGATCCGCTGGGGGGCGATGATCGCCTCGCGGTCGCGGAACTTGACGATCGCGTACTCGAGGGTGGGGTGGACGGCCACCGCCACGTCGGCGGGGAGGGTCCAGGGGGTGGTCGTCCAGACCAGGAGGTCGGTCTTCGGCCGCGAGGTCATCTCGAACGCGACGTAGATCGACGGGGATCTCTCGCTCTTGTATTCGAGTTCGGCCTCGGCGAGGGCGGTGCGGTCGTGGATGCACCAATGGATGGGGCGGCGCCGCTTGGCGATGTGGCCCTTCTTCCAGAGGAGTTCGAAGACCTCGATGATGCCGAGTTCGTACTGGGGGTCGATCGTGAGGTAGGGGTTTTCCCAGTCGCCCAGGACGCCGAGCGACTTGAACTGCTTGCGTTGGAGGTCAATGTACTTGCGGGCGAAGTCGAGGCAGAGTTTGCGGATCTCGGACTTGGGCATGGAGGCGGCCTTGGGGCCCAGTTCCTTGACGACCTTATGCTCGATGGGGAGTCCGTGGCAATCCCAGCCGGGGATGTAGGGGGACGCGAAGCCCTGCATGGTGCGGAATTTGACGACGATGTCCTTGAGGACCTTGTTCTGGCCGGTGCCGACGTGGACGTCCCCGTTGGCGTAGGGGGGGCCGTCATGGAGGACCCAGAGGGGGCGGCCCTTGCGGGCGGCCTGGATCTTCCCGTAGAGGTCGTCCTGGGCCCACTTCTCCCGCAGGCGCGGCTCCATCTGGGTGAGGCTGGCCGCCATGGGGAAATCTGTTTTCGGGAGGTTGAGCGTGTCCTTATAGTTCTTTTCGCCCATACGCGGGGGGCCATCCTATCAAACTGTTAACGAAAGCGCGCCGCGATTTCGTTAACAGTTTGATACAATGCGCCCGTGCCCGACGCGACTTACAAGACCTACAACCTCACGGACGGGGTGACCTACGGGCCGGTCCAGTCCCGCCGTCTGGGAGCCTCTCTCGGGGTCAACATCCTCCCTTTCAACGTCAAGGTCTGCTCCTTCAATTGTAATTACTGCCAGTGCGGATGGACCACCGACACGGTCGACGATGCCGCCCTGGCCAAGTACGAGTGGCCCTCCGCCCCGCAGGTGGCGGACGGCCTTCGGAACACCCTCCTCGACCTGAATGCCAAGGGACGGAAGCTCGACTGCATCACCCTGGCCGGGAACGGGGAGCCCACCCTCCACCCGGACTTTCTGGAGGTAGTCCGGGCAATCCTGGCCGTCCGCGACGAAGTCATGCCGGGAGTCCGCTGCGACATCCTCTCGAACGCCGCCCATCTCGACCGGATCGACGTGGTGAAGGGCCTCAACCTGCTCGACGAGCGGTACATGAAGCTCGATGCGGGGAGCGACGGCCAGTTCCTCAATATGAACTCTCCCGTCACCGAGATCGGGATCTGGGACATCATGACGAGCCTCTCGAAGCTGACCGACTTCACCGTCCAAGCGATGTTCACCCACGGGCGGCGCGACAACACCGACGAGAAGTCCGTGGTGGACTGGATCCAGGCGGTCAAGCGGGTCAAGCCCAAGGCCGTGCAGATTTACAGCGTCGACCGCTTCCCGGCCGACTCGAAGATCCACCGGGTGGAGCGGAAGCTCCTCGAGGAGATCGGCCGGGCGGTCACGGCCCAGACGGGCGTCCCGGCCGAGGTGTTCTAGCCCGTAACAAAAAAGACGGTCTATTTTGTTACGCGAGGGGGATGCATGCCTGAAGACAAGCTGATCGATCCGGCGTGGCTGGTCAAGGCGCGGGTGGACCGGAAGAAGTTCGCCGTCCGAGTCGTGATCGTCTTCGCCATCCTCTCCATCCTGGCGTGGTGGGCGCTGCCCAACCTGACGGTGCGGGCGACCGAGGTCGCCAAGATCTCCCGGAAAGCCTCCATCCCCGGCCATGTCCAGGTCCTGCTGGGGCTGGCGGGGTGGTTCAAGGCGCTCTGGGCGGCCATTGCGATCGGCTGCGGAGTGGCCATCGGGCTCGCCTTTACCGGGAAGATCGACAGCCTCATCCCCGTTCTCAGTATAGGAGTGTTGCTCCTGGGCGCCGGGGCCATCGGGCTCACGTTCTATGTCTTTTATGCCCCCATGCTCATCCTGGTGGAGGGGATCCGCTGAGGTTGTGGGGAGTTGCTTGAAAGTAAGGGGTTCGGACGATATAGTTCTGACAGCCGGGTGGGGAGGCGTAGTTCCTCACCCCCGGAATAGACCGATGATTTCGCCACACTGATCGGCCGCCCCGCAATGCGGGGCTTTTTTTTTACGGAGAGGCCATGACGCCCCCCACCGCCGCCGACGTGGCGACGCCCAAGAAGCGCGAGACCCTCGACACCGTGGTCATCCGGTTCGCCGGTGACTCGGGCGACGGCATGCAGCTGATCGGCGGCCACTTCACGAACACGACGGCCGTCCTGGGCAACGACCTGTCCACGTTCCCGGACTTCCCCGCCGAAATCCGGGCCCCGGCGGGATCGCTGCCCGGAGTCTCGGGCTTCCAGATCCAGTTTTCATCCAAGGACATCCACACCCCGGGTGACGAACCGGGCGTGCTGATCGCGTTCAACCCGGCGGCCCTGAAGGTCAATCTGGCCGACATGCCCGCCAACTCGGTCATCATCGTCAATACGGACAACTTCGGCGAGGTGGACCTCAAGAAGGCCGGTTGCAAGACCAACCCCCTTGAGGACGGCACCCTGGACAAGTATCAGGCCATCAAGGTCCCCATCGGGGACCTGACGATGAAGGCCCTGGAGTCGATCAAGTTCTCTGAGAAGGACAAGCCGAACAAGGAGCGGAACAAGAATCTCTTCGCGCTCGGGATCCTCTACTGGCTCTACAACCGACCGCTCGAGACCACGATGAAGGCCCTCGAGGCGCTGGACAAGAAGAAGACTCCCGATGACCCGCTCAAGGTCAAGGCCGCCCAGATGGCGCT
>CAZSCC010000297.1:0-5748 GCA_964604905.1 uncultured Planctomycetales bacterium | reverse complement strand
CCGCGGTAGCGAGACGCGCGCGCCGCGTCGCCCCTCCGTTCCGCCAGGGCGCCGAAGCGGGTCAGCACCCCGTGGAGGAACCAGCCCAGCCAGGTGCTCGCCCCCTGCCCTCCGGCCCCAACGCGATTCAGCCCGTCGTTCCAGTCGCCCGAGCCGATCAGGGGCAGCCCGTGCGCCCCGTACGAGAGCGTGCGCTCGATGGCCCGCGCGCAGTGCTCATAGACCGTCCCGCGCGTCGCGGACTCGACCGGAAGCCCGTACGCATCGACCGCCTCCGGAGCCAGCGCCGGCGCCTCGAGGAAGGGGACCTCGACGTCCAGCACGCCCGCGTCCCCGGTCGTCTCCACGTAGTGCTCGACCGCGTAGGGGAGCCACAGGAGGTCGTCGGAGCAGCGGGTCCGCGTCCCCCGGCCGACCGGGGGGTGCCACCAGTGCTGCACGTCTCCTTCGACGAACTGCCGCGCGGCGGCGCGGAGCAGGTGCTCGCGGTACAGCGCGGGGCGCGCCAGGCCCAGCGCCATCACGTCCTGGAGCTGGTCGCGGAAACCGAAGGCCCCGCCGGGCTGGGAGTAGCCCGTGCGCGCCCAGACGCGGCACGACAGGTCCTGGTAAAGCAGCCACCGGTTCATGAGCAGGTCGAACGAATCGTCCGGGGTGCGGACCTGCAGGGTCCCCAGGATGTCGTCCCAGCGGCGGTCGACCTCCCGGCCGATCTCCGCGGCCCTCGCCGCGCTCCCGTGGCGACGGAGGAGGTCGCGCGCCTGCACCCGGTGGCGCGCCTGGCCCAGGAGGTGGACGACCCGCCGCGTCTCGCCCGGGGCGAGGTCGATCGAGAGGTGAAGGGCCGCGCACGGGTCCAGGCCCGCGCCGAAGCGCCCCGCGAGGCCCCTCCGCCCCAGCGCGGCCGGCCGCGCCGGGCTGCCGTTCCGCCCCAGGAACTCGAGGCGGTCTCCGGTCGCGGACGTGGGGCGTTCGCCCAGGCCTGCGAAGGCGACCCGCCCCGGAAAGTCCTGGGCGTAGGGGTTCCGTGCGAGCACCGCACCGGTCTCGGGGTCGAACTCCGTGATGACATGGAGGTGATCGTTCGAGCGGGGCGGCCCCAGGACCCATTCGTTGTAGGCGAAGACGCTCACGCGACGCCGGACCGGCGAATCGTTCCGCAGCGTGAGGAGCGAGATCTTCACCGGGTCGTCGGGGTGGACGAAGACCTCGAGCTCGTGGGCGATCCCGCGCTCGCCGTGGGCGAAGGAGACACGGCCGGCGCCGTGGGCCACCACCCACCGGCCCTTCCGCTCCGCATGCTTCCGTGGTCCCGGCGTCGCCGTCCAGATCGCGCCGTCCTCGTCGTCGCGAAGGTAGAGGGCCTCCGAGGGGGGGTCGGTCACGGCGTCGTTCGCGAAGGGCGTCAGCCGGTTCTCGCGGCTGTTCTCCGACCACGTGAAGGCGGCGCCGGCCGTCGTCACCACGGTCCCGAACCCCGGGTTGGCGATCACGTTCGCCCACGGGAGCGGCGTCTCGCGATCGCCGTCGAGGACCACGACGTACTCGCGACCGTCCCACGAGAATCCCCCGAGGCCGTTCCACATCGCGAGATCCGGCGGCTTTGGGTCGGACCCTTCGTGCGGCGCCCCGGGCGCCGCGGGCTGAAGCCGGGCCGGCCACGTCGGCTCCCGGGCGGGCCGGTCGAGCTGGACCTCGAGGTCCCCCCGGTCCCCCGGGAGCACCGCGCGCGCCACCGCCGCCAGCAGGACCTGGTCGGCCTCGTCCATGCCGTCGCTCCGGAGGAGGAAGACGCCGCCCGGCCGCTGTTTCAGGGCGGCCCAGGATCCGGCGTCGAGGAGCGCGGCCAGGCCGCGGTGCATCTCGTCGCGATAGCCGATCGGGTGCTCGTTCAGAAAGACGAGGTCGGCGTGCAAGCCCCGGAGCCGCCAGTACTCGTGGGCCTTGAGCACCTGGCGGACGAGGGGAAGATCCTTCTCCGCGGCCACGCGCACGAGAACCACGGGGAGGTCTCCCGAGATCCCGTGCCGCCACAGGGCGGGCTGCCCCAGGGTGTTCTGCGCCCGGGTCTGCGGGTCGGCCCGGAGGGACGCGTCGGTGAAAAAGACCGGGGAGGCGAGCCGCTGGAAGAGCTGGGCGTCCCGGGCCGAGATGCCCAGGTGGCGCAACTCGATCTGGTTGTGGGTGAACGCCAGCGCGAACGTGCGGGCGGCCTGCGCGGCGTCGCCGTAGCGTCCGGCCAGGGCGACGGCCTCGTCTCGTCCCGCGGCCGCACCGGTGATGTACGCCAGCCGCACGAAGCCCCCCGGCAGCACCCGCACCCGGGTGCGGAGGCACGCGACGGCGTCCAGCACGGCCCCCGTCGTCCCAGAGAGGGATCGGCCGTCGAGCGACACCGGATCCTCCGGCCCGCGACCGCGGCCCAGGAACCTCGCCCGGTCCGTCTCCCATTCCACCTGGCCCCGCGGGGCCCCTTCCACGCTCATCGCGTGCACCGCCCAGATCCCGGGCTCGTCGGCCGAGCGCGGCCGGCGGCCGCAGAGGATGGCCGAACAGGCCGGCAGGTATGAAGTTTCGAGGAAGAGCTTCCCGAACGCCGGATGCGCCAGGTCGTCCGCGCGGTGCGCCAGGGCGAGCTCGACGTAACTCGTCACCTCGATCTCCCGCATCCGGTCGCTCCGGTTGGTCAGGGAGAGCCGGCGCACTTCGACGTCGTCCTCCGGCGAAACGACGACCTCCAGCTGCGTCTCGATCCCGTCGTCCCGCCGCTGGAAGATCGCCTTCTCGGGGTGGAAGGTGACTCGGTACTCCTCGGCCTCCTTCCCAACCGGATGGTGCGTCGCGGACCAGAGGGTCCCGCTGCGGACGTCGCGCAGGTACAGGAAGCTGCTCCCGGCGTCCCGGGTGCGGTCCTCCCGCCAGCGGGTCAGCGTCCGGCCGCGCGCGATCGAGGCGCCCCCGCCCGCGTTCGTCACCACGGTCGTGAATGATCCGTTGGAGAGGAAGTGGGCCTGCGGGTAGAGCGTGTGGGGGGTGCGGAAGCGGGTCGCCTCCTCCGGCATGAAGGGCGACGGGAGGTGGGTCGCCTCGGCGTGCCGGACGGGCTTCACGGGGCGCGGGCGGGTCGACCTCTCCTGGAGCAGGAGCTCCGTGGCCCTCACGCGGGCGTCCGCGTGAAAGTCCTCCACGATCCGGGAATCCAGGAGGACGTTCGCGAGCGCGACCAGCGTCATGCCCTGGTGGTGGGCCATGAACACTTTGACCACGGTCCCGCGCGGCTCCGGCGGCCGCATCGACACGTCCGCGTCGTCCTTGTAGCTCTTGGGGGGCGTGAAGTCGATCGCTTCGTAGAACCCGTACCGGCCCTCCAGGCCCAGCCGCGAAAGGTGCCTGAAGTTGTCCGCGGCCCGGCGGGGATCGAGGAGGGCCGCCAGGGCCGTCGCGTAAGGAGCCACGACCAGCTCGTCTCCCAGTCCGCGCTTCAAGCCGATCCCCGGCACCCCGAAGGCCTTGTACTGGTGGATCCCCTGCCGGTCGACCAGGGTGAAGGCCGATTCGGAGATCCCCCACGGGACGCCGAGGTCGCGCACGTAGTCGATCTGGCACTCGACGGCCGCCCGGCAGCTCCGGTCGAGCAGCGTGCCCGGATGCGACTTCTGGAAAAGCAGGGGCATCAGGTATTCGAACATCGAGGCGCTCCAGGAAACGAGCGTCGTGCGGCCGTTCAGGCTGGCCATCGTCCGGCCCAGGTAGAACCAGTGGGCCTGGGGGACGTCGCCCTTGGCGATCGCGAGGAAGCTCGCGAGGCGCGACTCCGACGCCAGGAGGTCGTAGTAGGAGGCGTCGAGCCGCCCGGGCCCCTCGGCGTCCGCGAGGCGATACCCGATGGAGAAGAGCCTCCGCTGGGGGTCGTACAGGAAGAGAAACTTCATCCCGTCGGCGAGCGCCTCCGCGCGGCGCGCCAGGGAGTCGAGCTCGCCCCGGAGCTCCGGCGACGGCGGGCCTTCCGACGTCCCGCGCACGACGGCCCGGGCCCAGTAGAGGATGTCGACGTCCTCCGCCCGCGCCAGTTTCAAGGCAGCCTCGGCCGTCGTGAGCGCGTTCGCGCCCGAGGGTGCGCCGGGGGCCACGAGGGCTTCTGCGAGCAAGGCCGCGGCGTCGCTCAGCGCTTCCCGCAGGACCGCGTCCCCCCGGCTCGTCCCGCCGATGCGCCGCAGGCTCGCGGCGAGGGCCAGGAGCGAGGCGGCCATGTTCCCGCTGTCCACCGTAGAGACGTAGCGCGGCAGGAGCGGGGCGAGGGTCCGCGTGTCGTACCAGTTGAGGAGGTGGCCCTCGTAGCGCTCCAGGGACTCCGCCGTCGAGAGCGTCCGATCCAGCCGCGCGACCAGGTCGCGGACCGAAACATATCCCAGCTCGTACGCGGCGATGGTGGACGTGAGCGCCAGGCCGATGTTGGTGGGCGACGTCCGGTGGGCGACCGCCTCCACCGCCGCTTCCTGGAAGTTGTCCGGCGGAAGGTCGTGATCCTCCGGGCCCACGAAGGTCTCGAAATACCGCCACGTCTTCCGCGCCGCACGCCGCAGGAGCGCCCGATCGTCCGCCGTCATCGGCCGCTGCCGCGTCCGGAGCGGGCGGCTGATCGCCCAGGCCATGACGGGCGCGATGGCCCAGAGGAACACGAGGGGGGCAGCCACGAGGAGCGCGTCCCGACGCCAGGCCAGGACCGCGGCCGCGAGGGCCGTGGCCGCCAGGGGGCTCACCGCCATCGCCTTCACGAACCGGGGGAGCTCCCACCGTCCGGCGCGGGTCGACATCCGATGACTCGTGGCCGCAGCCGTCTCCCAGACAAGGAGCCGTCGGCGGCTGACGACGACGCGCCAGAGCGTGACCGCGATGGCCTGCGCCATGACCCAGGCGTGGTACGGCAGGAGGAGGAGCGTGACCAGCCACTGCGAGACCGCCATGGAAAGCTCCTCGCGGGCGCGCCCCAGGAAGATCCCCAGCGGTTCCCGAGCGACCGGCCCGCCGAGGGCCCCCGCCAGAGGGCGGAGCACCGGGATGAAGAGGCTGCCCAGGAGGGCGAGCGTCCAGGCCAGCGGGGACCCGGGCAGCACCGTCCAGGCTACGGCGAAGGCCGCCACCGCGGCGATCGGCACCAGGCTCCGCCGGAGGTTGTCGGCGATCTTCCAGAGTCCCAGGACGGAAAGGGGATTACGGGTGGACCCCTGCGGCCCAGGGACGCGAGGGAGGAGCCAGCGGAGGAGCTGCCAGTCGCCCCGGACCCAGCGCTGCTGGCGCCGGGCGTGGCTGCGCACGCTCGACGGGTAGTCGTCGACCACTTCGACGTCCGTCACCAGCGCCGTCCGCGCGTGGAGTCCCTCGAAGAGGTCATGGGACAGGAGCGCGTTCTCCGGGGCCCGTCCCTTCATCGCGGCGGCGAAGGCGTCCACGTCGTAAAGCCCCTTCCCCGTGTAGATGCCCTCCCCGAACAGGTCCTGGTAGCAGTCCGAGACGGCCGTCGTGTAGGGGTCGATGCCGGTGGCTCCCGCGTGGATCCTGGAGAAAAGGGAGCCTTCCTTGCTCGCGAGGGTCACGCTCACGCGCGGCTGAAGGACGGCGTAGCCTTCCGTCACGATGCCGCGGAGGGGATCGAGGCGCGGCCGGTGGAGCGGGTGGAGCAGGATGCCCACGAGCTCCCGCGCGGCGTCCCGGGGCAGCCGCGTGTCGCGGTCGAGCGTCAGGACGAAG
>CAZSCC010000296.1:0-2531 GCA_964604905.1 uncultured Planctomycetales bacterium | reverse complement strand
TCCCAGGGGTTCTCGCCGTCCAGGCAGACCGGCACCGGGCCCTCCATTTCCTCCACGCGCCGGACGAAGTCACGGGCCGCCTCCCCGGGATCCATCGTCTTGTAGGTGAAGCTCACGAGGTTGGAAAGCGCGGTGTTCCGGAAGGCGATCTTGAGCCGGCCCAGGGTCCGGACTCCCGGCTCGCCTACGATCGCCTGATCGGTGGCCACCCATCTCGCGCCGCATCGTTCGAACAGCGCGCACGCCTCGGTGCTGACGGATCCCTCGGACGGCCACATCCCCGCCGGACGACGACCGAAGTGCCGCTCGCCCGCCTCCAGCGCCCGACGCACCTGGACCTCCGCCTCCGCGCGAAACGAGGGAGCGTCCGGGAGCGGAAGCCCCGGGATCGCCTCCCGCGCGCTTTCGAAATCGCAGAGCAGGGGGACGATCGGGTGATAGTAGGGGCTCACGGAGAGCTCGACGCGGTCCCCCAGCGCGGTCCATCGCGGGATGATCGAAGCGAGATTCTCCCTCGTCCGCGCAAGAAGGACCTGCTTGTCCTCCTCGGTGTAGCCGCGCCCTTTGCGACGCAGGCCGTCGACTCCTTCGGCCAGCGGATGGAACCAGGCGAGATTCGCCAGCACCTGGAGGTCGAGGAAGTCCTGCTCGCGGAGCGCCTTCCCCCCCCGGTGGAGTTCGAGAAGCTCCCGGTACCGCGGGTAGGGGCCGATCACGCTGTCGGGATGGGCCCAGAAGAACGTGGCGAGGATCGACGCCCTTTGCTCGTCGCTGAGCTCAGCCGCCGGAACGAGCGACAGGTCCAGCATGGTATCGGTCGCTCCCCGACCGTAGGCTTCGATCTGATCGAGCAGGACCGGGCTGAAATTGGTGGTGCAGCGGATTTCCGGGAATTCCTCGAGGAGCTTCGCCAGCCCCGTGTAGTCCTTGACCCCATGCAATCGAACCCAGGGCATCAGCATCTTGCCCGAAGGAAGATCGCGATAGCAGGGCTGGTGAAGGTGCCAAAGGAAGGCTAGGTCTACGTTGCCCATCAATTCGGGACGGTATTATAGCCGTCCCGGAGGGACCTGTCACTCGTTGCGGAATCCCAAATACCGAATCAATTCGGTAAATCGCAACCCGTTGGATGCGAACGGGTTGGAGATGGAGATCACTGGATTTGAGCTTCGACGAACGCCGCATCCAGGTTGGAGACCGGGATGACCTTGAATTCACCTGCATCCCCGATCGCCTTCAGGTTGTCCTTTGGGACGATCGCCCGGGTGAAGCCCAGCCGCCGCGCCTCGGCGACGCGGGCCGCCGCCTGCGTGACGCCGCGCACCTCGCCCGTCAGCCCCACTTCTCCGAAGACGACCGTCCCGTCCGCCACGGGACGGTCGACGAGGCTCGATGCCAGCGCCGTCGCCATGCCCAGATCCGCCGCCGGTTCGTCGATGTGGACGCCCCCCACCGCGTTGACGAAGACATCCTCCTTCGCGGTCGAGAACCCGTAGCGCCGCGCGAGGACGGCGAGCACGAGCATCATGCGGTCGCGATCCACGCCGCTGACGCGTCGCGAGGCGTTCTCCGCGCTCACGCTGGGCGTGGTCAGAGCCTGGAGTTCGATGAGCAGCGTCCGAGATCCGATGAAGCTCGGCGTCACGACGCAGCCCTCGCGGACCCCGTGCTCCCGGGCGAGGAAGAGCTCGCTGGGGTTGGCCACCTCGGCCAGGCCGCTCGGGACCATCTCGAAGATCCCGATCTCGTTCGTCGACCCGAAGCGGTTCTTCACGCCCCTGAGGATGCGGAAGGTCTGGAACCGGTCGCCTTCGAAGTAGAAGACCGCGTCGACGACGTGCTCGAGGGTCCGCGGCCCGGCGATCGAACCGTCCTTCGTCACGTGTCCGACAATGAAGAGGGAAATCCCCAGGCGTTTCGCCAGGAAGGTGAGGTCCGACGCGCACTCGCGCACCTGCGATACCGTGCCGGGGGCGCTCGGGAGCTCCGGCCGGTAGATCATCTGGATCGAGTCCACGACCGCGAGCGCAGGGCGCAGCTCCTCGAGGTATTTCCGGATCACCGTAAGGTTGGTCTCGCTGACGATGTAGAGGTTCGGAGAGTTGACCTCCAGGCGGTCGGCGCGGAGCTTGGTCTGGATCACCGACTCCTCGGAGGAGATGTAGAGGACCCGCTTCCCCTGCCCCGCGATCTTCTGGCAGACCTGGAGGATGAGCGTCGATTTCCCGATCCCGGGGTCTCCGCCGATCAGCGCCACCGAGCCGATCACCAGGCCGCCGCCCAGGACCCGGTCGAACTCGCCGATGCCCGAGCCGATGCGCTCGACCTCGGAGGTGTCCACGAGGTCGTAGGGCTTGGGCCGGCTGCCCATCTCGAGGCCGAGGGCCTGCTGCTGGCCTCGGCCCGGGGCGGCGGCCACCACTTGCCGCTCTTCCACGAAGCTGTTCCACTCGCCGCAGTCAGGGCAGCGCCCCAGCCATTTCGAGCTCTCGAAGCCGCAGGCCTGGCAGGCGAAGACGCTCCTGGTCTTG
>CAZSCC010000295.1:0-15444 GCA_964604905.1 uncultured Planctomycetales bacterium | reverse complement strand
CCATGGCCTCCCGCACCGCGCCGTTCACCTCGGGGTCGTTGTGGCCGAGGAGGTGGGGCGCGAAGGCGGCGTGGTAGTCGAGGTACTCCTTGCCGTCGGCGTCCCAGAGACGGCTCCCTTGAGCGCGGACGAACGCGATGGGTGGATCTACCTTGCGGTTGAGGGAGACGACCCCTCCCGCGATCGATTCGGCGCTGCGGCGGGCGATGACGTCCGACTCGCTCATGGCTTCACCCTGTAACGGTTGACCGTCTCCATGTCGATCTCGACCCCGAGCCCCGGCCCCTGCGGGACGGCGAGCGTCCCGTCCTCCAGCTTGAGCGGCGAGCGGCAGAGCGCCCGCGAGATCGGATCGTCGCACACGTTGTACTCCTGGAAGAGCGCCTCCGGCAGGACGGCATTGAGGTGCAGCGACGCCGCCGTCAGCAGGTCCGACTGCCACGCGTGGGGGCAGATCTCGCAGCCCGCCTCCTTCGCGATGGCCAACACCTTCTTCGCGACGGTGAACCCGCCGCAGCGCGAGAGGTCGGGCTGGGCGACGTCGACCTTCCCCTGGCGGATGAGGAGGTCGAAGCCCCACGCGGTCGCCTCCTGCTCTCCGGCGGCGATCCGGAGGGGCGACGCCTCCGCGACCGCGCGGTACGAGGCGTACTCCTCGGGGTGGCACGGTTCCTCGATCCAGAAGGGGTCGAACGGCTCCATCGCACGGCAGAGCGCGATCGTCTCCTCGACCGTCCGGGGGATCGTCCAGCCCGCGTCGATGAGGAGGATGTGGTCCTGTCCCAGCGCCTCACGCGCGGCGGCGACGTTCGCCGTGTCCCGCGCGCGGTCCTTCCCGAAGCCGCCCCATCCGAACTTGACGGCGCTGAAGCCCTGGTCCAGGTATTTCGCGACGGCCTCGTGCATTTCGCGGGGCGTCGATCGGAAGAGCGTGCTCGCGTAGGCCGTGACGCGGTCGCGCTTCGCCTCGCCGAGGAGGGCGTGGGCGGGCTTCCCCAGCGCCTTTCCCATGATGTCGAAGCAGGCGAGGTCGATCCCGCTGATCGCCTGGAGGACGACGCCGCGGCGGCCGTAGTAGATCGTGCCCGTGTAGAGCTCGTTCCAGAAGGCCTCGATCTCGAACGGGTCCTTGCCGATCATGAGCCTGCCGAGGCCCTCGAACATGCCGCTCCCGTCGCCCGGCGCGTCGATGACGGCCTTCAGCACATGCGGCTGAGTCTCGATCTCCGCCCAGCCGTCGATCCCGGCGTCGGTCGAGATGCGGAGCAGCGACCGGAAGCGCGGCCCTGCGGCCTCGCCGCCGTGGACGCCGTAGTCCTTGGGGGATTCGAGGATGATCGCCTCGACCTGCGTGATCTTCACGGCCGCTCTCTCCAGAGAAGGCCGAGGGTATCGCGGTGGATGAGCTCTTCGATGGCCGCCTCGCTGACGCGGGGGAGGGAGGTCCCCGCGCAGAAGCGGTTGACGGCGCGGAGGCCCTCGATCGTGGCGGCCGGATTCGTGAACGGGTAGTCGGACCCGAAGAGGAGCTTGTGGGTCGCGCCGTACTCCTGGGCGAGCATGAGCGAGTGGTAGAACTGCCAGGGGCGATAGTGGAGCGCGGAGATGTCGGCGTAGACGTGGGGGTGTTTGCGGGCGACGGCGATCGCCTCGCCCTCCCACGGGTGGCCTAGGTGGGCCATAATGATCCGAAGCTCGGGATGGCGCCGCGCGACGGAGTCGATCAGGATGGGCCGCGACACCTCCAGCGGCCCGAAGCGGACGAAGGAGGTCCCGACATGGATGAGGACGGGGAGGTCGTGCTTCGCGCAGGCGGCGTAGAGGGGATCGAGCCGCGGTTCGGTGGGATCGAACCCCGCGTAGATCGGCCCGAGCTTTACGCCCTTGAGTTTCAGGACGGTCCGCGAGCGCTCGAAGTCGTCCAGCCATCCGGGCTCGTTCGGGTCGAGCGACATGAACCCGATCAGCTTCTCCGGCGCACGGGCGACGAAGCCGGCGATGTGGTCGTTCGGCACGTGGAGGCCGGTCTTGAGCCCGCGGAGGCCGAAGCAGACCACGCGGTCGCACGGCTTCATGGCTTCCATGAACGGCTCGAAGTCGACGCTGATGTCGATCTTCACCCCCGGTCGGGCCGCGCGGAGGCCGTCCATGAAGATTTCGTCGATGTGGTCGGGGTGGCGCCAGACGTGGGTGTGGACGTCGACGATCATGCGGTCGTCCCTCCCACGCGCCGCGAGAGCTCGGCGGCCGCCGAGGTGACGCGCTTGACGTGGGCGCGGTCGAGTCGGAAGGGCGTCCCCTGGAGGGGCCCCGAGACGGAGAGGGCGGCGATCCATCGGTCCTGCGCGTCGCGGACGGGCGCCCCGATGCACCCGACGCCGGGGTGCTCCTCCTCCGCCTCGAGCGACCAGCCGCGGCGGCGGATCTCCTCGAGGGCCTTCCGCAGCTTCCGGGGGTCGGTGAGGGTGCGGTCGGTGTAGCGGGCGAGCGGGGAGGCGAGGAGGCGGTTGAGCTCCTTCGGGGGAAGGGCGGCGAGGAGGATCTTGCCCATCGCCGAGGCGTGGAGCGGCGTCGGGCCGCCCACGCGGGTGGTCACCTGGATCCGCTCCGGGCTCGGCTCCTTGGCGACGATGACGAGGTCGCCCCGGTGGAGGACGGCGGCGTGGGCGCTGCCGTGGGCGGTCCGGGCCAGCTCGCGCAGGATCGGCTGCGCCTCGCGGACGAAGGGGTCGCCCTCCAGGAAATCCTGGGCCAGGCGGAGGACGCCGGGGCCCACCCGGTAGGGTCCGCGCCGCGCCTCGGGCGTCACGTACCCGAGTTCGGCCAGGCCCTTGAGGAGCCGGCTGACTCCGCTCTTCTCCAGGCCCAGCCGCTCCGCGATCTCTGTCACCCCGCAGGGCGGCCTGCCGGCCAGCAGCTCGAGGATGCGGAACGCCTTCCGGATCGAGAGGAAGGGGCTCGTTCCCCACGCGAGGGTCTCGCTCATGGCGGATATGTTCCTAACGCAACAGATATGTATTATATGCAACGGCCGGGCGCCGTCAAGGGCATCGGGGGGGCAGGGGGAGCCGGCCGGTTATTTCCCGGGCGAGAGGGTCCAGGTGCCGCCGCAGCGGACGAAGCTCATCGTGCCCTTCTTTCCCGCCTTCGGGGTCATCGACCCGGTGGCGCTGTCGCCCTGGACCTTGAGGTCGGCGAGCTCCCCGCGGATCCCGAGGCGGGGGTCCTCGCCCTCCTTGGACCTCTTGTCGACGACAGTCATGAGGTCGCGGATGAACCCCGCGGGGTCCTTGACGGCCTTGAGCATCTCCTCCTTGCGCATGATCTGAACCTGCCTTTTTGCGGGGACTCCTTCAATCCGCGCACCTCCGCAACGCCTTCTTTTCCGTGTATCCCCCGCCCTCGTTTGCTTCTCTAGAGGGCGCGTTTTCATCGAGGAATTGAAGGAGACCCATGGAAATCTCGTTCGACGAGAAGTTCGCCCTCGCCGCGGACCGGGCGGAGGCGCTCAAGCAGCTCATCCCCGGCACCGAGGAGTACTACTACTACCACTGCCTCCACCACGAGCAGCAGGGACGTCCCGAGGAGGTCGCGAAACTGCTGGCCACGTGGGTGGGGCGCCACGGCTGGACCGCCCGCGCGTACGAGATCTCCCATCGGCAGGCCCTCCTCAATCTGAAGGGCGACCCGAAGGCGTCGTTCGAGCACCTCCGGCGGCAGCTCGGCCTCACCTTCAACCACCAGCGCGAGGTCGAGGGCCGGACCACTCGCTATCCGACCGCGCTCGATCCGAAGTCCCTCTCCCGCGACGCCTGGAAGAAGACCGCCTTCGGCTGGGGCGGGCAGACCGACCTCTCCGGGTTCGCCGACGCATCGTTCGACTGGCTGGCCCACGAGAAGCTCGACGCCGACCGCCGCCGCGCGCTCCTGGAGCGGCTCACCCGGCCCGACCTCCCCAACCTGGTCGACCTCATCCTCGCCGACCTGAAGCACAAGGACAGCTCGGGGTTCGGCTCGCAGACGATCCACTCGAAGCTCACCCAGGAGCAGCTCGCCGAGATGGCCCGCCGCGAACCCAAGCTCCTGCAGGAGGAGGCGTTCGTCCACGCGTGCCTCGTCCGGCTCCACCCGGGCCCCGAGACCGACTGGGAGAACGATCCCCGGGAGAAGGAGGCCGTCCTCGACCGCCTCTGGGCGTTCGTCGAGCCGCTGGTGCCGGCCTTCAACCCGCTCCGGGCGCACGTGCTCTACCACCGGCTCGACCTCGACCGCTCGCGCGGCGTCTACGACCGGAAGCGGTTCCTGAAGTACGCCGAACTGCCCCGCGAGGTCTCCTACGCGGAGCCCAAGTACCTCGAGCGCTGCCGCAAGGACTCCGACGGGCTCTTCAGCCTGGGCGAGGACTTCGACGAGGTCACGCTCTTCCCCACGGTCCACGACGACCAGCCGCTCGTGGCGGACTATCTCTCGCACTTCTTCGTCGACGCCAAGGACTGGCGGCCGTTCGACACGTGGATCCAGGACACGTGGCTCAAGGCCCTCTTCGCCGAGACCAAGATCCTCCACGGCGCGGGGGACATGGAGAAGTGGTACTCGCTGCTCGACGATCCGGGGCGCTACCAGGCGCTCAAGGACCGGGTCGAGCTCTCCTTCCCGCCCCAGAACGCGTCCCTCTTCCGAGCGGACGATCCGGTGACGATCGACGTGGACGTGAAGAACGTCGAGACCCTGGTCGTGAAGGTCTTCGAGATCAACGCGCTCAACTACTACCTGGCGCGCGGCGAGGAGCTCGACACGACGATCGACCTGGACGGCCTGGTCGCGGCCGAGGAGAAGACCCATACCTACAAGGACGCCCCCGTCCGGCGCGTCCGGCGGACGTTCGAGTTCCCGTCGCTCAAGCGGCCCGGCCTCTTCGTCGTCGAGTTCATCGGCGGCGGCATCAGCAGCCGCGCCCTCCTCCGCAAGGGGCGCCTCCGCTTCGTCGAGCGGGTCGGCTCCGCCGGCCACGTCTTCAGAGTCCTCGACGAGGACTTCGCCCCGCTCAAGGACGCATCGATCTGGATGGGCGGCCGCGAGTACCCGGCCGACAAGGACGGCTCGATCCTGATCCCCTTCACCGAGCGCCCGGGGCGGCAGGCGATCCTGTTGCGCCACGGCGCGCTCACGACGCTCGAGGCCTTCGAGCACCGCGCGGAGAGCTACGCGTTCACCGCGGGGCTCTACGTCGACCGCGAGGCGCTGATCCGGCGCGCCGAGGCGCAGGTGCTCCTGCGCCCCTCGCTCCGCCTCCACGGCGCCTCCGTGAGCCTCAAGCTCCTCGAGGAGCCGGTGCTGTCGGTCCACTCGACCGACCGGCACGGCGTCGCCTCAACGATGGAGATCCGGGGCCTCGAGCTCCACGACGACCGGGAGACCGTCGTGCCCTTCCAGGTCCCCGACGACGTGGTGAGCCTCGGCTTCACGGTGCGCGCCCGCGTGGAGAGCCTGTCGACCGGCAAGAAGCAGGAGCTCTCCGACGGGAGGACGTTCGCGCTCAACGGGATCGAGTCGACCGAGAAGACCGAGGACCTGCACCTGGCCCGCACCGAGAAGGGCTTCGTGCTCTACGTCCTGGGCAAGACGGGCGAGGCGCGGCCCGACACCCCGGTCAACCTGGCGTTCCGCCACCGCCACTTCAGCTTCGAGATGAACCTGACGCTCCAGGCCGACCCGGCTGGACGCGTGGAGCTGGGGCCGATCGAGGAGATCGCGTCCATCCGGGCGTCGATCCCCTCGGGCGTGACGCAGACCTGGACCCCTCCGCGGGACGCCTGCCTCCATCCGGCGACGCTCCACGCGCGGAGCGGCGAGACGCTGCGGGTGCCGTTCATGGCCGAGCGGGCGACGCGGGAGACCGTGGCGCTCCTCGAGCGAATCGGCGAGACCTATCGCAAAGACTGCTTCGACGCGCTCGACGTGAAGGACGGGTTCCTCGCGATCGGCAAGCTCTCTCCCGGAGATTACGAACTCTGCCTCAAGGAAGAGGGGGCCGCGATCGAGGTCCGCGTGACCGGCGGCGAGCCTGCGGCCGGCTGGTGGGCCTCCCCGAAGAGGATGCTCCAGGAGTCGCCCGACCTCCCGATCCAGGTCTCGAAGGTCAAGGCGGGGAAGGAGGATCTCCGGATCGGCGTGGCGAACGCCTCGCCCTCGACCCGGGTCCACGTGATCGGCACGCGCTACCTCCCGGGCCATTCGGCCCTCTTCGAGCTCGGGCGCGAGGGGCTGTCCGAGCCGTGGGCGGTCTTCCTCGCCGCGGCGCGCTCCGCGTACGTCTCGGGGCGAGACCTCGGGGACGAGTACCGCTACATTCTGGAGCGGAAGGGGGCGACGAAGCACGCGGGAAACATGCTGACGCGTCCCGGCCTGCTCCTGAACCCCTGGGCCGTGCGCTCCACGCAGACCGGCGTCGCCGAGGCGGCCGCAGGCGGCGAATACGGAGCGGCCGGCGCCCCCATGGCCAGCATGTCGGCCCCCTGCGCCCCGGCCCCGGAGCCCCAGGCCGCCGAGGCCGGCGCGTTTTCCAACCTGGACTTCCTGTCCCATCCGGCCGCGCTGATCGCCAATCTCAAGCCCGACAAGGACGGGACCGTGACGGTGCCGCGGAAGGCGCTCGCCCACGCGAACCAGGTGCGGATCATCGCCGTCGATCCCTCGGGGACCGTCTGCCGGGACTTCGTCCTCCCCGAGGTGGCCACGGAGCACCGCGATCTCCGGCTCCGCCTGGGCCTCGATCCCGCGCGCCACTTCACGGAGAAGAAGGAAGTGAGCGTGCTGGACGCCGGAGGGAAGCTCGTCATCGCCGACCTCACGACCTCGAAGCTGGAGATCTACGACTCGGTCGGTCGGGCGTTCTCCCTCCTCCGGACGCTCTCGGGCCTGGCGACGCTCGACGCGTTCGAGTTCGTGACCCGCTGGCCGAAGCTGACCGACGAGGAGAAGCGGGCGAAGTACAGCGAGTTCGCCTGCCACGAGCTCCACCTCTTCCTGTCGCGGAAGGACCCCGAGTTCTTCAAGAAGGTGATCCAGCCGTACCTCCGCAACAAGAAGGACAAGACCTTCATGGACCGATACCTGGTGGAGGACGACCTGGCCGGGAACGTCCGCCCCTGGGAGTTCGGGCGGCTCAACATCGTGGAGCGCATCCTCCTCGGCCGGCGGATCGAGAAGGAGCACGGGCCGGTCGCGCGCCACGCGTCGGACCTCTGCGACCTGATCGTGCGCGACCTCCTGCGCGAAAACCACCTCTTCGACACGGCGCTCAAGGGGAAGGCGCTCGAGACGGGCGACGCGCTCGGGATGGGGGCCGCGACGATGGCGGCCGAGCAGCAGGCTATGGCGAGGGACGAAGCCCGCCCCGGCCGAGCCCCGGCCAGCCTCCGGAGGATGTCCAAAGTCGGCATGGCCGAGAAGCTGGACGAGGCGGACGATGCCGAGCTGTACAAAGAGGCCGAGGGGATGGCGGATGAGGAGCGAGCCGCCCCGCAAAAGTCCAAGAAGGAAGCCCGGGGTAAGCGGTCGGCTGCCCCCAAGGACGCCGATCTCCGGCGGCGCCAGTCGGTGCGCGCTCTCTACCGCACGCTCGACCAGACCCAGGAGTGGGCGGAGAACAACTATTACAAGCTGACGATCGAGCAGCAGGGTCCGGACCTGGTGACGATCAACCGCTTCTGGCGCGATTACGCCCGCCACGACGGCCGGAGCCCCTTCCTGTCGCCCCACCTGGCCGAGGCCTCGCGGAACTTCACGGAGGTCCTCTGCGCGCTCGCGGTGCTCGACCTCCCCTTCGAGGCGACGAAACCCGCGACCTCGTTCGACGGCCCGCGGATGGAGCTCAGCCCGAAGGGGCGCACGGCCGTCTTCCATCGCCAGATCCGCCCCACGGAGCCCTCGGCCGAGAAGGTCCCGATCCTGGTCAGCCAGAACTTCCTCCGGGACGACGACCGCTTCCGCCACGAAGGGCAGGAGCGTTTCGACAAGTACGTGACCGACGAATTCCTCGTCCACACGGTCTACACCTGCCAGGTCGTGCTGACCAACCCGACCTCCTCGCCCCACAAGCTCGACCTGCTGCTCCAGATCCCCGTGGGAGCGCTCCCCGCGAAGAACGGCTTCCAGACGCGCGGGATCCACGTCGAGCTCTCGCCCTACGCCACGCAGTCCCTCGAGTACGCCTTCTACTTCCCGACGACGGGCACGGTCGACCACTACCCGGTGCACGTCTCTCGGAACGAGCAGCTGATCGCGAGCGCGACCCCGTGGCCGCTCAAGGTGGTCGAGCGCCTGACGCGCGTCGACACCACCTCCTGGGCGTACCTCTCGCAGCACGCCGAGCATACGGTCGTGCTCAAGTACCTCGACGAGAACAACGTCGACCGCCTCGACCTCGAGAAGATCGCCTGGCGGATGAAGGACGCCAAGTTCTACGAGCCCGTGATGGACCTCCTGGCCCGCCGGCACGTCACCCACGACACGCTGGGGTCTTACGCGGTCCACCACAAGGACGTCGAGCGGGTGCGGGACTTCATCCTCCACAAGGAGTCCTGGCTGAAAGGCTGCGGCCTGCGCCGGGACGGCACGATCGTCGCGGTCGAGCCGGTGGAGCACCGCTGGCACGAGCACCTGGAGTACGCGCCGCTGGTCAACGCCCGGGCGCACCGACTCGGCGCGTCGAGGCGGATCCTGAACGACCGCTTCGGCGCCCAGTACGCGCGGCTGATGTCGGTCCTCCGGTACCGGACGATGCTCACCGACGACGACCATCTCGCCGTCGCCTACTACCTGTTCTTGCAGGATCGGGTCGAGGAGGGCCTGGCGACGTTCGACCGCGTGAAGCGGGATGCGATCGACAGCCGCCTCCAGTACGACTACCTGCGGACCTACACCGAGCTCACCCGCGAGCGGCCCAAGACCGCGCGGACGATCGCGGAGAAGTACCGGGACTACCCGGTCGACCGCTGGCGGAAGCTCTTCCAGAACGCGCTCGCCCAGCTGGACGAGATCGAGGGGGCCGCGGCGTCGGTGGCCGACGCGCAGGACCGCGATCAACGCCAGGGCGCGCTGGCCGCCACGGCCTCGTCGTTCGACTTTACGGTGGAGAAGCAAACCGTCACGGTCCACTTCCAGAACCTCGAGCGGGTCCGGGTGAACTACTACCGGATGGACATCGAGCTCCTCTTCTCGCGCCAGCCGTTCGTCCAGGAGCAGTCGGACCGCTTCGGGTTCATCATGCCGAACCGGACGGACGAGGTGGCGCTGCCGAAGAAGGGCGGTGTGCACTCATTGGCGCTGCCGGCTGAATTCGCCGGCGCGAACGTGGTGGTCGAGCTGGTGGCGGACGGCCGCCGGGTCTCGAAGCCGTGTTTCGCGCACGAGCTGGCGGTCCAGGTGGTGGAGGCCTACGGCCAGGTGCGCGTGGCGCATCGCGAGACGCGGAAGCCGCTCGCGAAGGCCTACGTCAAGGCCTACGCGCGGGGGCAGGACGGCGAGGTTCGGTTCTTCAAGGACGGCTACACCGACCTGCGCGGGAGGTTCGACTACTCGTCGCTGTCGACGGACGACCTCGACCGGGTGGACCGCTTCGCGCTGCTGGTCCTGAGCGACGAGCACGGCGCGGTGGTGCAGGAGGCGGCGCCTCCGAAGAGATAGGGAGATGAGGAGATAAATGGAGATAAGGAGATAGGAAGACCCGGAGGAGATGAGGAGATAGGAAGACCCAGAGGAGATAGAGAGAGAACGAAGAAGGGAAGAGGAAGGGAAGAGAGAGGGGGATCAGGATGCCGAGGGCTTGAACGGATTCTTGCCGTACAGGAGGTCGAGGCAGCGGGCCGCGGCTTCCTTCGTACGGGCGTCCGGGGTGCGGGTCAGGTCGTCCAGGCAGTCCTCCAGGGAGCCGAGCGTCTTCCGCAGGCTCTCGAACGGCCTCCGCAACGCGACCACGGGGTCGATCCCGAAGAGGACGTAGTTCCAGCGGGCGGCCGCCATTAGCCAGTGGAGCGACGCGAAGTCGCGCAGGATGAGGGGCTCGATCGCCGCGAAGCCGAGGTCGGCGCTGGAGCAGCGGACGCTGTCGGCGAAGAGGACCCACCGCGCCTCGTCGTCGTCGGGCGCCTCCTTGAGGAGGAGCCGGCAGAGGTCCACCACCTTCGCCAGGGTCGGCCGCTGGTCGCTGCCCTGCCAGAGGGCGTGGGTCCGCGGCACGGCGTCCAGGCGCCTGAGGCCGTCGGACAGCTTCCGGTCGAGCAGCGCCGCGAAGTCGGGGTCGACGCGGACGGCCTCCTTGCTGCGGATGAAGCGGAGTTCGCGGGCAAGGACCTCCTCGAGGCCCGCCTCCGCGGGCTTCGCGGCCGGGCCCGCGGAGGCGCACGGGGGACATCTCAGCCGGAAGCGCCCCCCGATCTTTCCATGCCGCATGCAGACCGGCTTCGTGCAGTCGTCGCAGCGGTTGTTGCACGCGCGGGCGCAGACGGAGCACTCGCGGTTCCGGGGGCGGAAGAGATTGAGGAACAGGCGGTCGAGCCGCGGACTGACGATCTCGAGGGGCGTCACGCCCTTCCAGAACGCGAGCGCGAAGGGGAGGATCATGAGCACGGCGACGAGCAGCAGGTTGATCGGGTGTCCCAGCTGGAGGTTCGGGTGGAACTCGAACCCTTGGCGCCGGAGCGGCCAGAGAAGATGGAGCTCCCAACCCGAGAGCTTCATGTCGGTCAGGATGTGGGAGGAGAACGAGAGCGCCACGAAGGTGACCGCCGCCAGCCACGTCCGGGTGGGGGAGCGGCGGAAGAACCAGGCGGCGGCGAAGACGCAGAGCGCTCCGATGAAGATGTTGTGGCCGAACGTGTGGTGGAACCGGTCGTAGTATTCCTTCCCGGCCAGGATCGTGAGCGCGTCCACGTCCGGCAGCACGGCTGCCGCCGTGCACCAGATCCGGAGCCGCCGGTCCGAGGTCGGCGAGGCCGTGCCGATCAGCCACCCCAGTCCCGCATGCGCCTGTCCGAGCATACTCCCGGATTATGACATCTTCCCTGCCGGACGGGGGGAAGAGTGCGTGGGTCTGCCGGGTAGAGTACCGGGGCTCCTTCGGCTTCCGCCCGGCCCCGGAGGAGCGGGCGCGGCTCCACCCGATCGGCCCCCCGGCGGGGCCGTGAAGGCCGTAGAATCAACGAGGACAAGATCATGGACATGACGCGCCGTTCGTTCCTGCTCGCCGCCGCGGCGGCCGCGGGCGGGGGGCTGGGCTCCTGCGGTCCGGGGCTGCGGAAGCCCGAGCTTTCGGACGACCCGTTCCAGCTCGGGATCGCGTCGGGCGACCCCGCTCCCGACGGCGTCGTGCTGTGGACCCGCCTGGCGCCGCGGCCGCTCGAGACCGGCGGCGGCCTGCGGGCCGAGCCGATGGAGGTTTCGTGGCAGATCGCGGAGGACGAGTCGCTCACCCGCGGCGTGCGCGAAGGTCGCGCGCTCGCCCTCCCCGAGCTCGCCCACTCGGTCCACGTGGAAGTCGCCGGACTGACGCCCGACCGCGTCTATTGGTACCGGTTCCGCGCGGGGGACGCGGAGAGCCCCGTCGGCCGCACCCGCACGCTGCCGGCCCCGGAGTCCGCGCCGGGCCGCGTCCGGTTCGCCGTCGCCTCCTGCAACCATCTCGAGCAGGGCCTCTTCACGGCCTTCGAGCACATGCTCCGCGATGACGTGGATCTCGTGCTCCATCTGGGCGACTACATCTACGAGGATGCCGGGCAGGACAAGCGCGTGCGGAAGCACGTGGGCCCGGAGTGCACGACCCTCGACGGCTACCGGATCCGCTACGCCCAGTACAAGGGCGACCCGGCCCTCCAGGCCATGCATGCCGCCGCGCCCTGGCTGGTCACGCCCGACGACCACGAGTTCGACAACAATTGCGCGGGCGCGATCTCGGAGGCGAAGCAGGTCGGCCCGGCGGAGTTCCTGAAGCGCCGCGCGGCGGCCTACCAGGCCTACTACGAGCACATGCCGCTGCGCCTGGCCGCGCTGCCCAAGGGCCCGGACATGCAGCTCTACCGCCGCCTCGCCTGGGGCCGGCTGGCCGACTTCCACGTGCTCGACACCCGCCAGTACCGCAGCGACCAGCCGTGCGGCGACGGCAACAAGGCGCCCTGTCCGGAAGTGATGGATCCGAACGCCACGCTGATGGGGGCCGCCCAGCGCGAGTGGCTGTTCGGCGGGCTCGCCCGCTCGGGCGCGACCTGGAACGTCCTCGCGCAGCAGGTGATGATGGCGCGCGTCGACCGCCTCCCCGGCGAGGGCGTCCTCTACAGCATGGACCAGTGGCCCGGCTACGAGGTGGAACGCCGCCGCGTGCTCCGGTTCTTCCAAGAGCGGAAGATCGCCAACCCCATCGTGCTGGCGGGCGACATCCACACGAACTGGGCCAACGACCTGATCGCCGACTTCGACGATCTGGGCTCCCGCACCGTGGCCACCGAGTTCGTCGGCACGTCGATCAGCTCGGGGGGCGACGGCCTCCGCGTGCCCAAGGACCTGGACAAGCTCCTGTCGGACAACCCGTTCGTCCGCTTCCACAATGCCGAGCGGGGCTACCTGCGCTGCGAGGTCGACTCCAAGATCTGGCGCACGGACTTCCGCACGGTGCCGTACGTGGTGCGTCCGGGGGCGCCGGTCCACACCCGCGCGTCCTACGTGGTCGAGTCGGGTCGTCCGGGCGCCAAGCCGGCTTGAATGGCCGCAGAGGCGCGGACACGGAGAAGACTCCTGGAAGTCTCCGACAAGAGGGCCGCAGAGGCGCGGAGCAGACGCCCTCGGAGCTGGAGGTTCCCGAGGGGGATTCCCATGAGGAGGGCCTGCTCTGCGTCTCCGGGTTTCTGAGGCTTTTCTATCGCCCCCCAGTCTCCACAGTTGCCCCCGCCGCGCCGGAAGGCTATCCTTGCTCTTCGGGGGAGCGCCGCGATCGGATTCTTAGCCGGGGAGGTGCCTTGTGAAGAAGTGGGCCATTCTGGGAGCCGTCGTGCTGGTGGTCGGGGCGGGCGTGCTTTGGTTCCTCAAGCCGAAGCCCAAGCCCGTCGAGGCGCCGAAGGCGGTGGCGCCCACCGGACCGGACCCCGCGCACCTCGCCAAGGTGGCCGAGCTGGTCCGCACGATCGAGGAGCTGGAGCAGAAGGGCCGGTTCGACGAGGCATTGTCGGTCCTCAAGAAGCTGGCGGCGCTCGAGCCGGGCGACTCGCGCCTGGCGGCGTTCAAGCCTCGGCTCGAGGAGAAACTGGGCCGCCTGAAGGCCTGGCGGATCGCCCACGAGCGGGCCGTGGAGGCGCGGGGGGACGCGCAGAGGAGGGACACCGCGGCGGAGTGGCAGAAGGTGATCGACCTCTGCGCCGAAGCGGAGAAGCACGCGCCGCTCGAGGAGCAGCAGGGCCAGACAAGGGAGCTCGCGGCGCTGGCGCGGCAGAACCTCCACTGGCTGGGGGCGCGCGCCGAGGAGAAGAAGGGGAACTTCGCGGCGGCGCTCGACCTCGCCGCCCGGGCGATCGGCGAGCGTCCGCCGCCGCCGGAGCTCGCCGCGTACAAGACCGCGCTGGAGAAGAAGAAGCGCAAGCAGGAGTTCGACCGGGCCGCTTCGGTGGCCCGTGCCGAGCCTCTCTCGGCCCGGGCGTTCGAGCTCTGGAAGCAGGCGAAGGCCCTGGCGGAGGACCCGAAGGACGTCGAGGAGGTCGATCGAAAGCTGGACGCACTCCTGCCGCGAGTGGACATGGCCGAGCGCGACCGGCGCTACGACCTCGCGATGAAGGCCGCCGACGCGGCGTTCGTGGAGGGAAAGCTCGACGAGGCCGAGAAATCGTTCCGGGACGCGCAGGCCCTCAAGGGGAGCGACCCCAAGCCGGGGCAGGGGCTCACGCGGGTCGACGTGGCCCGGAAGCAGAAGGGCTACGACGCCGCCGTGGCCGAGGCGCGCGCGGCGGAGGGCAAGAGGGAGTGGAGCGACGCGATCGAGGCCTACGACCGGGCGCTCCGGATGAAGCCGGCCGATCCGACCGCCACGGCCCGCCGCCGGGAAGTGGAGGAGACCCGCCGTCCTCCGAGGCTCACGGTCGTGCTGGAGCCCTCCACCGGGATCAAGATGGAGTTCGTCCTGATCAAGCGGGGCGCGTTCAAGATGGGCGACGCCCAGGGGGATCCCGACGAGAAGCCCCGGGACGTGGCGATCGCGAAGGACTTCTACCTGCAGGTCACCGAGGTGACCCAGAGGCAGTGGGAGTACCTCATGCGCTCGAAGCCCTTCAGCTTCAGCGGTTCGCCGGAAGTGCCTGCCGAGGGGGTCAGCTGGACGGAGGTCCAGAAGTTCCTGGAGAAGCTGAACGCGACGGCCCTGGAGCAGTTCAAGGGCCGGAAGGCCGGGCTTCCCACGGAGGCGGAGTGGGAGTACGGCTGCCGGGCGGGGACGACGACGCGGTGGGCCTTCGGGAGCGACGAGTCGAAGCTCGAGGACAACGGCTGGTACACGCGGAACTCCGGCAAGGGCCCGCAGCCGGCGGGCAAGAAGGGCCCGAACGCCTGGGGCCTCTTCGACATGCACGGCAACGTGGCCGAGTGGTGCGAGGATGCGTACGCGAGCGACCCGTCGAAGGCCGTCGCGGCGGCCGCCGTCGAGGACGCGCCGCGTTCGGTTCGGGGCGGGAGCTGGAACGATCGTGGGGTGAACTGCCGCTCGGGCAACCGCGAGAAGGACCTGCCCACGAAGGGCAGCATGTTCGTGGGGTTCCGCGCGGTGCTGCGCTAGAGGCTGTTGCAAAACCGTCATTGGCCGCAGAGTCGCTGAGACACGGAGAAGATCCCCTTTGGAATGGCCCGCATCCTAGGATCGGAGCCGGGAGAGGGGGGGCAGGAGCCGGTGAAGAGGCCCTGGATCCCGTCGGCCTACTCGTACTGAATTACGAGGTCTTCCTTCGACCCGTGGCAGCGCCCGCAGACGACGACCAGGCCGATCCCCCCGCGGTTGACGTTGAGCGTCCCCTTGCCGCTGCAGGTGGCGCACTTCTTCGTCTCTTCCTTCTTTTCGAGCAGCGCCGACTTCCGGGCGAACTCGGCTTCCACGAAGGCCGACCGTTCGCCGGCGGAGGAGGTCGTCCACCAGTCGGTCTTGGTCTTGATCGCCTTGCCCAGCGGCACGGGCTCGGGAGGAGGGGGTGGCTTCCGCTTGGTCAGGATGGAGGGGCCCGGGGGGATCAGGTCCCCGGCCGGGACCGGAGTGCCCTTCACGGCGCTGTCCAGCCCGCCGTCCTGTCCCCCGAGGACGATCCACGAGCCGTCGCCGAAGCTCACCTTTTTCGGCTTCCTCTCCCGCTTCTTCCACGCGTCGCGGACCTCGTCCGGCGTGACGGACAGCTTCTTCGAGACCTCGCCCAGGATCGCGTCGTC
>CAZSCC010000294.1:0-12477 GCA_964604905.1 uncultured Planctomycetales bacterium | reverse complement strand
TCGTCCTTCCTGGCCGCTCCGTAGCCTCCCATGACCTTCGTGGTCACGTCCACCACCGTCGCCCCTTCGGGAAGCGTGAACCTCGGATCCTTCTTCGAGAAGTCGATCGGGGGAGCCTCGACGGGCTTGAAGTTCGCGAGCGCCTTCCGGAGCATCGCCAGGACCGGCTCCGACCTGAAATCATAGACGTAGGCGACGAGCTCGCCCGAGGGACCGATGACGTGGAGGCCCTGGAGCGTCCCTCCCGATCCGATGAATTTGTTGGCGAACTCGCCCTCGGCATCCTTCCTGCGTCCGGCGCCGTTGTGAGCGATCCCGGCGCAGACGAACCGCGACTTCAGCAGGTCCACGATCTCCGGGTCATTGAACACCGTCTCACGGAAGGCGATGACGTTGTTTCAGCCGCAGCCGAGGGGTTCTCCGCTCGCCACCCAGACGAAGAGGGGCTTCCCCTCCTTCACGGCCTGCTCGCGCGCCTCGACGACCGAGACCTTCCACGGGATGGACCGCCACCGCTCGTCCTTGGGCGGCTGGACCTCCAGGTGGAGCTTCTCGAACTCGGGAAGCGAAAGTCCGTCCTGGATCAGGAACAGCAGGGCCGCGGCGAGAGTCTTCATGGCGTCCTGCCTGATCCTACGCTCCAGCTCCCCGGCCGAGGCCCGGGGGGTGAATGACAGGCGGATTGTATAACTGTCTCACCCGGACGATCGGAGCCCGAACCGGACGACGCAGCATTTCTTCCCCTTTGCCTGTGCGATGAAGGCCTTCAGCGTGAAGGGGCGCTACGGGCCCATTCCGGGACACCCCGTTTCAACGCACCCCGCTCTTCAGTTTGTTCGACCGCTCGCTCCGGTCGCGGGGCTTTGACACATCCCCCTTTCGGGTACCCTTTTGATTGTCCTACGCCCACGAACATGCAATCGTACACGTCCAGCCGGGCACACCCGATCCTCGTTCGGTGCCTGACGGCCCGTACGGCGAGCGGCCCCGGGGTCATGCATTGACAGGTATCGAGAGGATGCGACGATGATGCGCCAGGCCGCGGCTTTCGGGATCCTGCTTATGACGTCCTGCTCTTCCCAGCGCCAGATCGGCGGGCCGGACCTTCTCAGGGACGTCACCTTCTACGCCTCGTTCGACGCGGCTGTCGAGGGGGACTTCGGGGGAGGGGAGCTTTCGCTCTCGACCCGCAGCAACTCTAAGACGGAGAAGGGCGCGTTCGTCTTCGAGAAGGGGTTCCCCGCGAGCGCCTTCCGCATCGCGCAGGGCAAGGGGATCTCGGGCGGCGCGCTCGAGGCGGTCGACGTCCTGCCCGACAACGGCCGCATCTTCTTTCCGGCGAAGGGGAACATCGCCTATCGGAAGGGCGGCTGGGGCGCGACGCTCTCGATGTGGGTCAACCACGACCCCGACACCCAGCTCAAGACCGGCTTCTGCGACCCGGTGCAGATCACGCACAAGGGCGCGGGGAACGGCGGCCTCTGGTTCGACTTCAACGATGCGAAGCCCAACCGCAACCTCCGGATGGGCGCCTTCCCGGCCGTCCCGGAAGGAAAGCAGCCGATCAAGGAGTCGCGCGAGGCCTTCTCGCCCATGATGTGGATCGACCGGCCGGGCCTGAAAGTCGGCGAGTGGCACCACGTTGCGCTCGTCTGGCGGAACCTGGACACCGGCCGGAATGACGGCCGGGCGAGCCTGTACATCGACGGCAAGCTCATGGGCGAGGTCAGGGACAAGGCCTATCCCCTCTCGATGGACTGGGACATGGACAAGGTGGGAATCTACATCGCGGTGAGCTACATCGGCCTGATCGACGAGTTCGCGCTCTTCAACCGGCCGCTGACGGACGAGGAGCTCGGCCTTATCAGGACCCGTCCCGACCTGCTCTCCCCGCTCAAACGCCGTTGAGCGGGTTCGAGGCGAACTTCCACCGGAAGCGGTCGAACTCCCGGCCGAAGACGTCCTGGAGCCGGCGGTCGTTGCTCAGGACCCGGTTCTCCTCGTTGTTCTCGGCCGCGCCCCCTCGACGCTCTGAGCCCTAACGCCGAGGGTTCCACTTCTGGAGCGTGTCGCGCAGCCGGACCTGCTCCTCTTCGGACAGGATCGGCGCGAGATCGGGGAGCGCCTGCTGCACCGCCGCGTGGAGGCCCGGCCAGCTCATCTGCGTGTCGGGATGGGCCTGCGTCAGGAGCGCCCCCTCCTTGAAGGTGAGCTTGGCGAGGACCGTCTTCTCGAAGGCGGGGGCGCGCTCCGGCGCGATCTTCGCCCCCTGGACGAAACTCGCGAGGGATATCCTTGCATACTTCTCCTGCTCGTCCCGGACCGCGCGGGCGAGCTTGGGGACCTGATCGGCCACGAGCTTCCCTTTGAGCGCCTCCTCGCGCGCCTTCCAGCCCGCGAGGTCGGCCGGCTTCTCGAAATCCTGCCTCGTCCATCCGAGCCAGAGCGCCTCGAACTCGGCGGACTGGGCGTCCGTGAGTTCAACCGGCTTGGCGTACCGCTTCACCCAGCCGGCGGCGGTCTGCTTCGCGAAGTTCTCGCGGACGGCCTGGGCGTCGGCGATCCTTTTCTCGAGCGCCTGGTTCTCCTCGCGGAGCACAACGTGACGCTTCTCGAGGCTCCCGAGCTTCTCCTCGAGCTCCTTGAGCCGCCCCTCGACCGTCTTGTCCTGCGGAATCGCGAGAAGCATCGTCGCGACCAAGGTCGCACTCAACATGGAAAACTCCTTACTTGTTCCCGCCGAACTTTTCCAGGCGCGCCGTCTGCTCGGGAGTGAGCAGGGGACGCGCGCGGGCCGACGCCTCGCGCAGAAGGCCCGGCCAGTCCCCGCCGTGCGCCTCGGGAAGGAGCATGTCGCCGGGGATCCGGAGGTCGCCGAGGGATTGCTGGAGCCGCACCTGCTCGTCCTTGGTGACTCCCACCATCCCGCCGAGCGACCGTCCCATCATCGACCACATCTGCGCCGCCTGCGCCGCCGAGGTCGCATGGAGCTTGGCCGCCTGCTCCACGGTAAGTTGTGCCCGCAGTTCCGCCTCCCGGGGTCCCCAGCTCTCGCGACCGGCGGGGCGGCCGGCATCCTCGCGGGCCCACTTCGTCCAGAGCGCCGTGAGCGACTGCTTCTGCGATTCGTTCAAGCCGAGCATCGCCTCCCACGACTTGACGCGCCACTCGGCCGTCGACCGGGCGGAGGCCTCCGCCCACTTCTCGGTGACCTGCTTCTGGAGGTCCTGGTTGTCCGCAGTCAGGGCGTCCCGCCTGGCCTCGAGTTCCTGCAGCCGCTCCTCCATCTTCCGGACGCGCTCCTGGATGACGGCGGTCTCCGGCGACGACGGGGGAGCCGCGTCCGGCCGGGCCTGCCGCGTCGCCGAAGGAGCCGGTCCCTCGAACGCCGCGGCCGGAGCGGCCGACTTCCGGCCGACGGGCGCCGGCCGCGGAGCCGGCGCGGAGCCCGGGTCCGGCCGGGCCGCGAACGCCGCCCAGCCGATCAGCAGGGCCCCGACGGCCGGGGCGGCGATGAGGATCGTCTTACGCGGCATGGCTACTTGTCCTTCTTCTCCGTCTTATTCTCGTCGAGCTCGATGATGACGGAGCTCCCGGGCGCGGGATTCCCGTTCTGGGTGACGCGCACGCCTCCGGTGCCGCCCGCGCCGCCGAACCAGACGCCGCCGCCCGGCGCGTTCCCCTTGAGCTGCTCCTTGAGCTGCTTGTTCCGCGTCTCGAGGCGACCGATCTCCTCCTCGAGCTTCGCCACCCGGGCGGCCAGCTGCTCCAGCTTCTTCAGGAGCGCCTCCGCGTCCTGCGGCGCGGCGACGAGCAGCGGTACCTGGGTGCGTGCGAGGACGGCGGACTGGCCGGGTCCGGCCGAGGCGTTCCCCTCGGCGTTCGAGAGCGACACCGAACCGGCGAGCACGGTCACGAGAGCCCCTGCGATCATTCCCTTCATCGGAGTTCCTCCTTCGTCTTCGAACACGATCTTCACCGTAAACTTTCCATCGTTGCTTTCGATGCGACCCGCCGTGGAGCAGACGGTGAGGCGCCGCGGGTCGGGCGCGACCCCGAACGCGGCCTCCCCCGTCGCGAGGCGGGCCTGCACCCCCCGCTCGCCCCGCGCCTCGAGTCCGATCCAGCTTCCGGGCTGGAGGTCGACCGTCGAGCCCTCGGAGAGGCGGACACTCGCCCGGTCGACCGCCCGCAGGTTCCATGATTTCGAGCCGGCAAAGTCCACCGGTGCGGCCACTTCGCGCCCGTCCTCGAGCGCCACGCGTCCGGCCGTCAGGCTGTGGCGCGGGCCCGGCGAGAAGAGGACCCCGAGGAGCCCGAAGAGGACCGCCGCGGCCAGCGGGATCTGCCAGAGGAGGCCGCGGCTCCGCGGACGGGGCGCCTGGAGGAGCGTCTGCTTCAGGGCGGAGAGACGGTGCTCCGGCGCGATCTCCTCCGCCAGGACCCGCGCTTCCTCGTGGAGCCGTTCGACGAGATCGCGGCAGTCCGCGCACTCCGCCGCGTGCTCCCCCAGCGGCCGCGTCTCGGCGGGCTCGAGGAGCTCGTGGACCCAGGCGGTCAGGCGATCGAGATCAGGATGGTTCATCGTCCCTCCTCCCCCTGGTAGACCTGGCGGAGGCGCTGGAGGGCGCGGCAGAGCGCGGTGGCAAGCGCGCCCGCATTGCGGCCCGTGGCGGCGGCCATCTCCGCGGCGCTCTTCTCCTCGAGGAACCGCATCTGGAGGAGGAGGCGGTCCTCGTCGGAGAGCTGCGAGAGCGCCTCCCGGAGGCGGTCGCGGTCGACGGGCTCCGTGATCGGCGCGGCCGGGGCGAGCCCTTCGACGATCGGCTTCACGCCGCGCCGGGCGCGGAAGAGGGAGACGGCGGTGTTGCGCGCGACGCCCAAGACCCACGCCCGGGGAGACTCCGCCCGGGCGATCTTCTCGCGGTCTCGGAAGAGCGCGAGGAACGTCTCCTGCGTCGCGTCTTCCGCGTCGTGCGGGTCTCCCAGGACCCTGAAGCAGAGGCCGTACACGTCCATGAAGAACTCTTCCACGAGTTGAGCCTGAGTGGAGAAGGAGCGCGGCTCGATCCTGTTCGGTCGCGTCTCCACCGGCATCTCAACCCAAAAGAGAGTCGCGGAAGGGCCCGCGGGATTACACCGGAATCACACAATGGTGTACGAAAAGAAGGCCGAAACTTGAAATCACACGGTGTGATTTCAAGGTCACACCGTGTGACCTTGAGCGCGCCGCCCCGCTCAGAGTTTCATGGGGAGATTCGCCAGCCAGGCGCGGAGCCCCGCCGCCATCACGACGGCGGACGCGTGAAGCCCCGTCAGGGGCCAGGCCACCGGGGAGAACAGGAACGTGGCTGCGCCCGACAGGCCGGCGAAAAGGACCAGCTTCGCCAGAACGCCCAGAGTCGGAGAGGCATGGGTGAGCCGCCGGCGGAGGCGGTCGCGGCCGAAGAGACCGAGCGTGGCGCCGAGGAGGACGACCAGCCCATCGACTGGAGCCGCTTGGGCCGCCACGCGGGCATTCGCGGCCACGTCGCCGTGACCGAAGAGCCATCCCGCGGCCACCGAGGCCACGACGATCACGAGCCAGATCATGGGAGGAGCGGCACCCGGCCGCGGTAGACCTGGCCGTCGAACCGGGCATAGAAGTGGAAGACCGGGAGTTGGATCAGCGCCCAGGGCGGGACGAGCGGGCGTTCGCTCCACGTCGCCGTCTCGCCGAAGCGAGCACGGAAGTCGTCGACCGATTCCAGTCCGCTTCCCAGCAGCGCGGGCTCGTAGGTCGACGCCTCCGAGAACGTCCGCAGCAGCCGGTCCCCGCTCATCTCGGAGAACACGGCGGCATCCTGCGCTCCCTGGGCGCGGAACTGGACCACCGTGTTGACGTTGCTCAGCACCTGGAGCGCCCTCGCGCGGCTGCCCAGCGCCGCCTCGAGGTCCGAGGTGGTCTGCGCGCAGGCTACTATTCTCAAGCCCGCGCCCCGGCTCTTTCCAAGAAGGCTGACGAGCTCCACGGTGGCGGCGTCGGCCAGCTCGTCGACGAACAACCAGATCGGTCCATGACCCTTCCCGTACGCGTAGCGTCCGCCCACGTACGACTGCAGGTCGAGAGTCGCGATCTTCGCGACGGCTGACGCGGTCTCGAATCCCAGAAGGGAGCCCAGCGAGAAATAGACGGTCTGCCGCTCCCGGTCGACCTCCTCCCACGCGAGCCCGCCCGACTCGGGGGAGAGCTGCTCGGTCGCGAGTTTGGACATGATCGGGATAAGCGCGCTTGCCATTTTCACGTAGTGATCGCGCGGGCGTTCCGAGAGCGGCTTGACGGGGTGGTCGAGGGTCGCCCGTTTCAGGTTTCGTAGCGTCATCGGCTTCCGCCCGTGAAGTTCATGCGCCGCGACGTTCACGACCTCCCAGGCGAAGTTCCGGAACGGGAGCGCGTCACCCGACGCGGGGAGGAGCGCGGCGATGCGATCCGCCACCTCGCGCGCGTCGCGGTAGCGGCCCACGGGGTTGTAGCGGAGGCTCTTCTCAGGATGCGGCAGGGAGAAGAGCCTGAAGCGGCCGGCCGCCGCGGCCGCGAGGCGGCGCTGGAGTCCCTCGTCTCCCTTCGGGTCGATCACGACGACCGCGTCCCCACGCGCGATCGCCTGAAGCGCGAGCAATTCGAGGAGGCGCGTCTTGCCGACGCCCGTCGTTCCCAACACGAGGGTGTGCATGCCCAGCAGCGCATCCGGAAGGAGCAGGTCGCGATCCAAAGGCCAGGAGGCGCGGCCGGTGTCCAGCAGTTCCTGGGCCGACTCCGGGGTCCACTCGAAGCCGCGCCCCAGGAGGACCGCGCCCTCGATCCGGGGGACGCCCGGCAGCGTCAGCGGCCCCACGGGCGGAGCGAACCGGAAGGAGCGGACGATCAGGAGGACGCCGAGCGCGGCGACCGCCAGCGACGCGACCCATCCCCAGACGACCTGCGTCAGGGCGGCCGCGTTCACGATCACGAGACCGGCCCGCCCGCGCGCGCCCGCGTCCCAGCCCCTCACAGCGGCGGCCTCGGAGGAAGAAAGCGGGGCTCGAGGCACCTCTTGCACTCATCCACAGGATCACCGGGTACGCGCGCGAGCACCTCCACCAGCAAAAATATCTCATCGTGGACGAGGCCTGGACCCTCCTCCGGAGCGCGACGACCGCATCGTTCCTGGAGGACGTGCTGCGGACCTACCGCAAGCTGAACGCCGCGGCCATCATGGTGACCCAGCAAGTCACCGACTTCGAGGGTCGGACGGGCGAAGCGATCCGCGCGAACGCCCCCAACCGGCTCTTCCTCCAGCAGACCCCCGAAACGGTGCTCGCCATGGAGAAGCTTCTCGATCTCTCCCCGGAGGAGAAGTCGCTTCTGGCGAAGGTCCGGACCGTGAAGGGCAAGTTCAGCGAGTTGCTGGTGCAGTCGACCGAGACGAAGGGCATCGCACGCCTGGTCCCTGATCCACTGTCGTACTGGATCTCCACGACGGATCCGAAGGACAACCAGCGGCTGGAGGCGCTCGTCCGCGAGAAGGGGAGCCTCCGGGCGGCGCTCCTTGCGGCGGCGGGATCATGAGCGCGATCGACACGGTCTACGAGTACGCCGGCTACACGCTCGCAGGGAAGCTGCAGGCGATTCTGGGGAGCGTCGGGCTGCCGCTCCTGGTCGCCCTGGCGGGCGTTGCGTACACGGTCCATACGGTGACCGAGAAGGGATCGATCAAGGAGCTCGCGCTCTATTTCTTCTATCTCATCTTCGCCTCCTGGCTTCTCTCCTCCACGTCGCAACAGGGCATGGCGGCGCCCCGGTTCCTGGCCTACCTGGGAAGCGCCACGGACACCGTCCAGAAGCGGGCCGCGACGGCGATCCAGAAGGACTTTCTGACCGCTCCGTTCGAATGGGAGCGGATCGCCGCGATGGTGGGCTCCGGCCGGATCACCGATATTGCGCTGGAGGCCCGCATCGACCGCTTCCTGGAGGGCTGCGCCAAGATCGCGCTCGCGAGAGAGGCGCCGCGGGTCGCGAACCTCTTCCGGCCCGGGTCGCTTCCCTACCCCCCGGAGTGCGAGCGGATCCGCGTCGAGATCTGGGCCCGCCTCGGGCAGCATCTGAAGGAGGACGCCTTCCACCGGCAGGCGGTCGAGGCCGCGACCCGACGCGATCCTTCGCAGGCGGCGGCGTTCCGCGAGCGGTACCTCGACCGGCTCTGCGCGCGGGCGGTCGAGGCGCCCGGCAGCCCGACGAGCGAGACCGCGCTCGTGGCCGCCTCGCTCGGCGAGTACTCCGCGATGGACCCGGCTCAGGCCACGGGCGCCTCCCCCCTCTGGGCCAAGATCCTGTTCGGGGTCCTGGCGCACGACGTCGTCGTCACGGCCGCGATCTCCGAAACGGCGCGGATGAAGCAGGACGGCGAGCTTCGATACGCCGCCAAACAGCGGTATTACCTGGTGACCGTCCTGGGGCCGCATCTCTACGGCCTCTCGCTCATGGTGCTGCTCGGGCTCTTCCCGGTCGCCGGTCTCTTCGCGATCCTCCCGGGGAAGTGGCGCGTCCTGGTCAACTATGGCCAGATCTTCGTCTCCGTGAAGCTGTGGCCGGTCTGCTGGGCGACCCTGACGACCTTCAATGCCCGCCGCACCGCGCTCGAGGCGTTCGACCCCTCCCCGCGCGGCAGCGGAGACGTCTTCTTCGCGGTCTCGGCCCTCTACGTGCTGACTCCCGCGATCTCCTTCCTAGTGGTCCACCTGGCCACCGCGGCCGCGGCAATGCCGTTCGCCCAGGCCGTGCCGCCGCCGGCCGGGGCGGGCGCGGGCCCGGCGGGTGCCGCGGTCTCGGTTACGCTGCGGTCGCTCCCGAAATGAGTCGCGCCCCCGCCGCCTCCCAGGCGGCATTGGCCAGGAACGCCTCGACGTACTTCGGCCGTTCCATCCCGCTGAACGCGTGCTCCCAGACGTCCATGACGAGGACAGGCCGGAATCCCGCGGGATGGCCTTCTTCGTGGAGTCCGATCCAGTGATTGGAGAGGGATCCGCTCGAGGGGTCCTGGTAGAGGATCACCCACCCCACCCCCCTCATCGCCCCGAGCGCGGCGAACTCGTCCCGCCAGACCTCGAACGACCCCCACGCCCCCGCGAGCGCTTCCCGGACCGCCGCCCCGGGCTCGCCCCCGCCCGCCGAGAGGTTGTCGAAGTAGAGCTCGTGAAGCCGCATGCCGTTGATCTCGAACCCCACGCGCCGATGCAGCTCGGAGAACTCGGGCGTCCCGGGCTTGAGCCCGGCCTGCCGCCGGCGAAGCAGGTTGAGGTTCTTCACATACCCGGAATAGAGCTTGAGGTGGGCGTCGACCAGGGGGTCGGGGATCCCCTTCAACCCGCGCACCCTCGAGAAGTCCCGCAACGCGTACTCGATCATGGCCGCCTCCTTTCTTTTACTACAGTATAACATGTATATACTGTATATACATGACAAACCACACAAAAGAGGGAGGCGCGGGCCCGGAGAGGTAGAATGAAGTCGATGCGGGAGTACACGGAAGCGGACCGGCCGGCGATCCTGGACCTGCTCAAGATCCACGGGCCCTCGAACGCCCCGGCGCTGGCCCGGCTCCGCGGAGTCAACCCGACCGCGATCCGCCAGCAGCTGGCCGTCCTACAGCGGGAGGGCCTGGTCGAGCGCCGGGTCGAGCGCCGGAAGCGCGGCCGGCCGACCCACCTGTACGCGCTGACCGCCAAGGCGGAGGCCCTCTTCCCGCAAGCCTACGGGCCGCTCGCCCTCGCGATCCTCCGGCAGCTTCGGGAGCTGGACGGGGACGAGAAGCTCGAGAAGCTCTTCGCGCGGCGGACGCGGGAGCTCGCCGCGGCCTACCGGAAGCGCCTCGAGGGGAGATCGCTCGGCGACCGGTGGCAGGAGCTCGCCCGCATCCGCGATGAGGAGGGCTACATGGCCCGCGTCGAGCCGCGCGGGCTCATCGAACACCACTGCCCCATCGCCTCGATCGCGAAGGAGTTCCCCCTGGCCTGCCGGTACGAGAAGCTCCTCTTCGAAACCGTGCTCGGGATCAAGCTCGACCGCACCCATCACCTGGCGAGCGGCGACCGCGCGTGCGTCTACCTCCCGAAGAAGGATGCGCCGCGGAGGTCGTCCTAATCCTTCTCCAGCCACACCGTGTCGACGACCGAGCCCAGCTCCTCCCGGAGCAGCGCCCGCGCGCGGAAGGCCCGGACGCGCGACGTGCCCTCCGAGGCCCCCGTGATCGAGGCGATCTCGGGATAGTCCATGCCGTCGACGTAGCGGAGGAGGAACGCCTCCCGCATTGGAGTCGGAAGGCGCGCGACCGACATCTCCAGGCGTTCCGCCATCTCGTGGCGGATCACGCTCGAGAGGACGCCTCGGCTCCGGGCGGGCTGCGCGTCGAGGACCTCCTGGCTCGCCAGGCTCGCGTGGCGACCCTTGTCGCGCAGGTGCTTGCGGCACAGGTTCAGGGCGATCCCGTAGAGCCACGTCGAGAACTTCGAACGGTTCTGGAACCGCTCGATGTCCTTGAACGCCGTGGCGATCGCCTCCTGGACGATGTCCTCCGCCTCGCCCCCCACCATCATGGAGACGAAGCGCGAGAGCGCCTCGCGGTGGGGGAAGACCAGCGCCTCGAACGCGTCAGTTTTCATAGCGCTTGACGAGCTCGAGGAATCCGGGCTTCCGCCGCAGGTCACCGAGGGCACCGTCGTCCTTCAGCTCCTGCACCGCCGCGCCGAGCTTGAGCGCCTCCTCGAGGTGCTGGAGCGCCTTCCCCTCGCTCGAGGCCGCAAGGCGCGCGATCCGGAGATGGTTGACCTTCAAGAGCTCGCGCTTCTCCTCCTCGACCAGGTCCTCCCCCGTGATCTGCTCCGCGGTCGTCAGCGCCGCGTCGGCCCGGCCCAGGTGGAGCTGGAGCTGTGCGGCCGCGTCCAGCAGGCGGCTCCGCGACGCGCCCCCGTAGACGAACGACGCCAGGCGCTCGTGGTCGACCACGATCCGGTCGAGCGGAGCCCGCCGCTCCAGCTTCCGGAGCTCCGCCTCCGCCTCCTCCCATCGGGACTCCAGGGCGAAGCCGACCGCGCGGAGGAAGAGCGCCGCGGGATAGTGGTCGTTCTTCAGGCGGTCGTCGAGGATCTCCTTCATCTCTTTGAGGTCCATCTTCGGGCTGTCCGGATCGACGTCCACCTTCTCGTTCTCCGGGTCGTTCAGCACGTCGAGCCAGCGCAGGTAGATCTGGACGATCGACAGGTCGACGTTCTTGGGGTCCGTCTTCGCCGCAATCTCCAGCTCGTCGATCGCCAGGTCGATCCGGCCCGCCCGCAGGAAGAAGATCGTCGAGATGAGGAACCCTTCCGTCGCGTGGGGCGCAGCCTTCTTGAAGCGGTCGGCGAGCTCGCGGGCCGCCACGCCGTCGCCGTCCAACTGCGCGACGATCGCGCGGACCGGCAGGAGGAGCAGATCGCCGTTCCGGTCGAGGTCGCGCCGCAGCGTCGCGAGCGTCGGCTTCCACGCCTCGCCTCCCGGATCCAGCCAGACGTCCCAGAGGTCGATGTAGGCGCGCACGAGGAGCACGTGCTCCGGGAGCGCGTTCGCGTACTCGGCGTTCTTCAGCTTGAGCCGTGCGGCGTCCTGCTTGCCCTCCAGGTGGCGCGCGAGCGCGTCCATCAGGAACGCCTCGGGTCCCTTGAGGTCGCGCGGCCGCGGGATCGAGAGCCGAAAGAGCGCCGGCGAGACGAACCGCTGGAGCGACCGCGCGCTCGCCAGGTCGCCGATGGCCCGGTCGTACCCCTTCAGGTACTCGAACGCACGCGAGAACTGTCCGCGCTTCTGGTAGTGCTGGGCGATGATCCTCCGGAGCTGCGGGTCCTCGGCGAACTTCGCGAGCTCGGCGCCCGTGACCTCGTTCTTCCGCTCGAGGAGCGCCCGGAGCTCGACCGCCGGGTCGGGCGGCGTCGAGGCGAGCACCCCCTTGGGGGGAGGCGACGCGGGCGCGGGCTCCTCGGGACGGTGGAGGGCCGCCCAGAGGAGGAGCGCCACGAGGAGGACCCCCACGGCCCCGCCCGCCACCCAGAGGGGCTTCGGGCGGAACTTCCTCCGCACCCGGAGCGGCGGCGGCTCGGCCGCGGCGCGGGACGTGGGCACGGATGCGAGCTCGGTGGACGCCCCCGTCGCAAGGCACTCCTTGATCGCCTCGGCCATCTCGCCGGCGGATTGGAAGCGGCGCTCGGGGTCCTTCGCCAGCGACTTCTGGACGAGCGCGTCGACCGCGGGAGAGACGCCCGGAGGCGGCGGGTCCTCCTCCTCGATCTTCCGGAGGATCGCCAGCACCGTCCCCCCCTCGAACGGCGGACGGCCCGTCAGCATCTCGTAGAGCACCGCTCCCAGCGAGTAGAGGTCGGTGCGCGCGTCGACCTCCTCCGGGGCGGCGAACGCCTGCTCGGGCGACATGT
>CAZSCC010000293.1:0-7636 GCA_964604905.1 uncultured Planctomycetales bacterium | reverse complement strand
AGCGCTCGGTGCCCGAGTTGGTCGACGTAGCCGACGAGCCGGCCCGTACGTTCGAGATGTATGGTCCCGAGTCGCGCACTCCCGGCACGTTTGCCGCCAACTGCCTTTTGGCGCGGCGACTGTGCGAGCGCGGAGTGCGCTTCGTGCAATTGTTTCATCGCGGCTGGGACCAGCACTTGCACTTGCCGAAACAGATTGCCGGTCAGTGCAGCGATACCGACCAGCCCTCGGCGGCGCTGGTGGCAGATTTGAAGCAACGGGGCTTGCTCGAGGACACGCTCGTGGTGTGGGGCGGCGAGTTCGGCCGCACCGTCTACTGCCAGGGCAGGCTCACCAAGGATGACTACGGGCGCGACCACCATCCGCGCTGCTTCACCATGTGGATGGCGGGCGGCGGCTCGAAGGGCGGCGCGATCCACGGCGAGACGGACGATTTCAGCTACAACATCGTGAAGGACCCGGTGCACATCCGGGACTTCCACGCGACGGTGCTCCACCTGCTGGGCTTCGACCACCAGCGCTTCACGGTCCGCACCCAGGGCCTGGACGCGCGCCTGACGGGCGTCGAGGCCGCGCACGTGATCCCCGCGCTCCTGGCGTGACCGTCCTCGTCGTGGGCGCCGGCGTCGCGGGCCTCGCGGCGGCCCGCGCGCTCGGCGACCGAGGCGTCGAGGCCGTCGTCCTCGAGGCGCGCGACCGGGTGGGCGGCCGGGTCTGGACGGAGCGCCTCGACGGCGAGCCCGTCGACCTCGGCGCCAGCTGGGTCTATGGCACCCGCGGGAATCCCATCTTCAAGCAGGCACAGGAGTGGCGCCTTCCTCTCGAGGAGACCGACTGGGACCGCCTCTGGTTTCCCGGCGTCGACCCGGACCAGGCCCTCGAGGCGATCGAGGAGGTCGAGACGCTCTACGACCGCCGGGGGTCCGGCTCGGTGTCCGACGCCATCCCTCGAGCGTGGCGGCGGGACCCCCTCCTGGAGTGGGCGATCCGGACGGAGATCGCGGGCGAGTTCGGCGAGGACCCGGAGCGGCTCTCGCTCCGTCACTGGCGGGACGACGAGGAGTTCCGGGGCGGCGACCGGGTCTTCGCGCGAGGATTCGGCGAGTTCGTCGAACGGCTGGCGGACGGGCTGGACATCCGCCGCGGCCAGATCGCGCGGGTGATCCGGCAGGGCCGCGACGGGGTGGCGGTCGAGACGGAGCGCGGGAGGTTCCACGCGGAGCGGGCGATCGTGACGCTCCCGCTCGGGGTGTTGCAGTCGGGGTCGGTGGCGTTCGACCCGCCGCTCTCTCCCCGGAAGCGGCAGGCGATCGCGGGGCTGCGGGCGGGGGCGTACAACAAGCTCGCGATGGTGTTCGAGCGCCCCTTCTGGCCGCGCGGGACCGAGGTGGTGGGCCACACGGGAGCCCATTCGATCCTGATGGCGCGGGGGCGGACGTTGGTGGGCCTCGTGGGGGGCGACGCCGCGCGAGCGGCGGTGCCAGAGGCGCCGGAGGAACTGCTCCGCGCGCTCGGCGCCCCGCGACCCGTCGCGTGCGCCGTCACGCGCTGGCACGACGACCCGTTCGCGCGCGGTTCCTATTCGGTCGTGCCGGTCGGGGGGACGAGCGGGGCCTTCGACGCGCTGGCCGAGCCGGAAGGCCGGATCCATTTCGCGGGCGAGGCGACGAGCCGGGCCTACCGGGGCACGGTGCACGGAGCCTGGAGCTCGGGCGAGCGCGCCGCGCGAGAGACCTGGAAAGGATGAGCGGCCGGCACCGGATCGTTACCCGCGCCGGTCTCCCCGGGGCTGGAGGCCGGGCGAGAGGAGCTGCTCGATCAGCAAGAGGAGGCTGCGGGGATCGTACGGCTCGGAGAGGAAGGCGTCCGCGCCGGTGCGGCGGCGCCAGTGCTCGTCCGTCCGGCCGATCGTCCGCGTGATCGAGGAGAGGAGGATCACGGGGAGCGCCCGCGTGCCCTCGTCCGTCTTGAGGGCCTTGCAGAGTTCGATGCCGGTCCGGAGGGGCAGCACGCCCCCCCAGGAGGGCGAGGTCGGGCGCGCCCTCCCGGATCCGCCGGTGGGCCTCCTCGCCGTCCTCGGCCTCGATCACCAAATAGCCGCGGAGGCGCAGCGAGACCGCCAGCGCCTCGCGGCTCTCCTTGGCCTCGTCGGCGACGAGGATCGTCCTGCCCGCGTTCACTCCCACTGCTTTCCATATCCCCGCGGGAGGTGAAATCTTTCATCAAAACGGCGGCGGGGCCACGGGAGGCGTACTGTTTCATGGAATGCGCATGGCCCTCCTCCTGGCCCTCCTCGCCTCTTCGCCGTCCCGCGGCGACGACGCCGAGATCGCCCGGCTCCTCCGGGAGCTGGGCGTCAAGGTGGTCGAGTCGGCCGGGGTCGTGACGTCCGTCGAGGCCGGCGACTGCTCGAAGTGGACCGACGAGGAGTTCCGCCGGATCGGGCGGCTCGCCGGGCTCAAGTCCCTGAGCTTCGGTCCCGGCCTGGGCGACGCCTCGCTCGCCCACCTCGCCGGCCTCTCGGAGCTGGAATCCCTCTCCTCCAACCTCTCGACGATCACCGACGAGGGCATGAAGGGGCTCGCCCCTCTCAAGAAGCTGAAGATCCTGAAATTCTTCCATCCCGCCAAGGCGCTCTCCGGGGCGGGCCTCGTCCACCTGGCCGATCTTCCGAGCCTCGAGCGGCTCACCGTCGCGGGCTCCCTCGCGTTCAACGACGACGGGATGGCCGCGGCGGGAAAGTTGGAGCGTCTCAAGGAACTGCGCACGTGGCACGCCGGCACGACCCTCGAGGGCGTCCGGAAACTGAAAGACCTGAAGAACCTGAAGAGCCTGACGCTCGGGCAGCGCCTCGCCTACGCGCCCCCCACCAGCGTTTCGGATGAGACGATTGCGGTCCTGGCCGGCATGAAGTCGCTCGAGACTCTGCGGCTGGAGGAAGCCCGCCTGAAGTTCGACGCCCTGGTCCAGCTGAAGGGCCTGCCCGACCTGAAGTCGCTCACCCTGGACGGGATCGACATCCCCGAGGCCGACGTCGAGCGCCTGCGGAAGGAGCTGCCCAAGGTCCAGGTCCAGTGGACGAAGCCGAACCCGACCTACCTGAAGCGGATCCAGAAGCTCTTCGGTGGGAACTAGGACCGATCAGCCACAGAGTCACGGAGCGGACTTCTCACTCAAGATCGCCCCCCCCTTCGCGTTCGAACTTGGAACTTCAGCAGGGGATCTTCTCCGTGTCTCCGTGGCCAATCATCTTGGCAGGTCGACCGAGGCCTCGAGCGCAAACCGCTTGTCCACCCTGACGACGCGGTGGTTGAGCGCGTCGCCCACGTAGATCGCCCGGTCGCTCGCGCCGGCGGTCACGGGCCAGCCGAGCGGGATCTCGGGGCCGGCCGCGTCGTAATTCCCATACGACCCGAAGCTCGCGATCTCGTTGTCGGCGTTGTCGCGCACCGAGACGCTGAACGTGATCGCGTTGGGGATGTAGAGCCGGCCGAAGCCGTCCACGTCGAACCGCGGCTTGGTGCAGGCGCACGATCCCACGGCGTTCCACCGGCTCACGGGACCGCAGCCCGGGTACTCGGCGATCGCGCCGGTCACCTTCACGACCGAGAAGTTCTTCGTCTCGATCTCGCCCCCCGTCGGCGGGAACTTGTAGATCGTCCCCACGCTCTGGCGGTAGCCCTCGTCCTTTTCCCAGCCGGGAGGGACCGGGGTCCCTTTCGGAGTCCCGGCCTGGAGGAGGTAGATGTTCCCCGCCGGGTCCACCCGCAGGCTCCCGCCGTAGCCCGTGACGCCGGTGATCGCGGCCGGGACGTCCCCGGCCTTGCCCTCGCGGTTCTTCTCGCGCCGCGGGAAGTCCACGAGGCCGCCCTTCTCGTCGTAGACGCGGACGTGGCACTCGTTGGTCCCGAACGTGGCGTAGACCCGCCCGTGCCCGTCCACGTCCATCCCGCAGACGCTGTACCCGCGGCCCGCGCGGCCGTAGAGGTGGCCGTACGTGGGGGCGGAGGCCGCCGTCAGGGGAGCGGGCGCCAGATCGCGGGTGTAGCGCGCGATCGGCCCGTCGTAGGTTCCCTGGCCCCACGCATAGATATGCCCGCCCGGGCCCACCGCGAGGTCCACGGCCTTGATCGGGATCGGGCCGCCTTCCCCGGTGTCGCCGTGGAAGCGCCACACGCCGCTCCCGCTGTTGGTCACGTAGACCAGCTCCGCCTCGCGGTCGACGTCCATGTAACCCACGAACGAGATCGCCTTCTCGTCGCGGTTGAGGAGGCGGTCCGACCCGACGGAGAACGCCGCGCCCCGGTCCTCGACGCGGAGGAGCGTCTCGCCGTGCCGGTCCTGCTCCTTCTCCTTGCCGGCCAGCCAGAGGACGGGGAGCTCCCCGCTCTCGTCCAGCGTGAAGGCGCCGCCGACGGTCCCTTGCAGGCCCAGTTCGGCGACGGTCTTCGCCGCCGCGCCGCGCCCGACGATCTTGTGCAGCGTCGCCGGAGGGAGCGCTCCGCGCGAGACCTTGCGCGAGAGGACGTAGAGGTCCCCGGTCTTCCGGCTCACGAGGACCCGGTCGGGCCAGGGGACGCGGGTGGCGCTCAGCTTCCGGCCGGCCGGATCGATCTCGACCACCTCGTGGTTCACGAGATCGCAGACGAAGACGTTGCCCTTCGCGTCCGTGTCGATGCCCGCCGCGGCGGACTTCTTGTCCCACGCGCTCGGCATCCAGTACGGCTCCTTCTCGAAGTCGGGGAGCTTGAGGTCGAAGAAGGGCTCGGGCACGCTCCCCGACTTCGCGAGGTCGAGCCGATAGATCCGCCCCTGCGGCCAAGCGGGGTCGATGTCCGCGGGCTTCTTGCCGTCGTAGGGGACCCCGGCCACGTTGGCGAGGTAGGCCCGCGTCCCGTCGGGCGAGAGCGCGACCTGGACGTCCAGCCAGCTCGGACACTTGAGCGTCGACTTTTCGGGCCACAAGGGGACCGAGCGGATCCGGTTCGAGCCGTCGACCGCGAGGAAGTTGAGGCGCCGGGCCTCGGTGTGGACGAAGACGATCTCTCCCGCCGCCAAACGGGGGACGATCTCGTTCCCGAGCGCGGCGTAGACGGGATAGAGGCTGGTCTTGAGCGCCGGCGCGAACCGGCCGTCGGGAGTGCGGACCAGATCGACTCCCGAGGCCCGGTCGGCCGGCGTGGTCGCCGGATAGGGGAGGAGCGTCCGGACGTACTCGCCCTTCCGGTCGAACTTCCGGAGGTGCCAGGGCCATAGGCCCGAGTTCCCGTGGCTCCCGACCGAGGACATCATCTTGACGAAGAGGTCGCCGGAGGCGTCCGTCACGAGCCCGTTGACGGGCGCGCGGTAGGGCATCGAGACGACGCTCCCCGTGTACGGACTCCCCCCGATCATCCGCCCGAAGCGGACGCTCAGGCCGGCCCGCACCCGGACCTTGAACGGCCCGCCCGCCGCCTCGCGCCCGAGATCGTCCTTCCCGTCCCAGACGAGGCGCTGCTCGAGGCCCGACCGGAGCGGCGGCGGCGGAGGGTTCTTCCCCCCGAGCATCCCGGCCGCGAGGTGGCGCACGATGCGGCCCGCCGCGTCGAGCACGGCCACCTCGACGTCGCCCGCGGACTTGAGCGCGAACGCGACCGCGGTCCCGCCGTCGCCTCTCACCGCCCGGGGCGGCGAGGCGAACTCCGCGTCGGCCGCGGAGGGGATCAGGATCGCCAGGAGAAGTAGGGGTCGCATCATCGCATTCCTCCATCCTCCATAGCGTCCCGGGGGGCGCCGGGTGGGCGAGGCGCCATTTCCCCGCTCGATTGTATAACTGTCAATGGCGGCCCGCTCAGCGCTGCTCGCTCAGGAGGGAGCGCAGGGCGTCGCGCATCCAGTCGCCGTAGACGGTGCGGCCCTCGGCGAGCGTGGCGCGCGCGGCCTCGAACTTCGACTCGTCCAGCGCCCAGGACTCGGGAGGTCCCCCTCCCGCCTTTGCGGGCGGCACCACGCCCTTCTCCCGCGCGTACCAGAGCACCGGGCCGACGATGTACTGGAGGTCGGGGCTGCGGGGAAGGCCGAGCGTCCCCAGGAACTCCTCGAGGAGTCGGTGCTGGTCCTCCTTGCGCCGCGAGCCGGTGAGGGCCGGGACCTGCGCGTAGAGCGCCTGCCAGAGGGTGTCGAGGAGATGGGAGAGGTCGGGGTCCTCGCCGCTCCGCCACGCGAGGATGCCGGCCTCGACGGTGTCGTGGAGCGCGGCTTCCGCGGAGGATTCGCTGGCCATCGAGGGAGCAGGATACCATGCGGGCCCGGAAGCCGTCGCACCGATTTCGCGCCTCCGGTCGAGAACCCTTGTTGCAGGGGGAGAGCGACGGGGTGTAAAGTAGGATTCCATGAGGCAGCCCAACCCGCTTCCGGAGACCTCAAACCCGGTCCCCGACCGGTACGAGGAACCCTACCGCGCCCTCTGGAGGTCCCTTACGCCCAGGGAGCGTCTCCGCCGCGCATGGAGGCTCCGCAGACGCATCCCCGACATCCACAGGCTCCACGATGCGAAGATTCCTCCGCTCCCTTGAGAAGGAGGGAGTCCGGTACCTCCTCATCAGCGGTCAGGCCTGCGTCCTCTACGGAGCCTCCCAGTTCACCGAAGACGTCGACTTGTGGATTCGGCCTTCGTCGGGCGACTTGCGGGGCCTCCTGAAGGCGCTGGCCTTCGCGGGAGCCAGGGTCCACAAGCTCACGGTCCGGCCGACTCTTCGACGGATGAGGCAAGGCCATGGATTCCATTTTCTCATCCCTCCCGACATCTATCTCGACGTCATGGGGCGACCGCCCCGGGTGGGCCGCTTCTCCGCGGCCTGGTCAAGACGCAGGAGAATGAAGACCGACTGGGGGACCCTTCCCGTTGCCGCTCCCGAGGATCTTGTGCTCCTCAAGCGGACCAACCGACCCTCCGACTACGAAGCCATCACGAATCTCGTGAGGGTCCGGTACGAAGAAGCGAAGGGAAACCTCACAGTGACCGGCTGGTGCCTTGAGAACACGTTCGACGTGGACGACCTGCTTGCCTTCGCGGAACAGGCATCGGGCCGGATGAAGAAATGGCCCCTACGTAAGGCTCTCCGGGCTCTCCTCCCCGTCATCCCCGGCCAGCACTCCCTCTCCTCCTCGCGCCGATCCAAGGTCGCACGACTCCTGGCGATCGAGGCTGCGGAGGTTCAGGAGCAGGAACGGGAATACTGGCTGCCGCTCCTCCGGGATCTGAAGCGCCCCCGGTCCCAGGGGGAGATGATCCCTCCCGGCACGCCGGTGCGGACGTTGCTCTGAAGAGCCGCCCGCCGCTACTCCTCCGGCACCCCGATCACCCGGAAGCGGACGAGCAGGCCCTTCGGATCTCCGACCAGCAGGCGCACCGCGACCGTATGGCGACCCCGCGGGACGTCCACGTCCATCTTCTGCCGGTCGCAGACCGCGAAGTCGGAGAAGCTCGCTCCGGGGTCGACCGCGGCCTTGAAGTGGTGCCAGTCGTGGCGCTTCCCGTCGAGCAGGACCTCCGCCACGTAGGGCAGCCGATCGAGCAGGTCCGAACTGACGAGGCAGCGCAGGTCGATCCGCACCGCCCGGGGTCCCTCGATCTCGGTCCCCACGGGCTCCTCGC
>CAZSCC010000292.1:0-5598 GCA_964604905.1 uncultured Planctomycetales bacterium | reverse complement strand
CCCTCCCCTCTCCCGCGATCGCCCGCCGTACCGAGCAAGGTTGGGTGCTGGGGGGCGTCAATTATCGCGGGACCGCGCTCTCGGCGCGCCGGCGCGCGCAGGACGACACCGACACCAACCTGAAATCCATGCAGGAGTCGGCACGTAAGCTCAGGAACCGGTCGCCCCAGGATCCGCCCTCCTCCGGCAAGCCCCGCGCCCTGCACGGTTTCCATGCGAACGCCCCCCCCCGTCTGCACCATCCGCGGTTCCTCTACACCGAGAATCCGATGGTGACCAGCGTCGTCTTCAATTCGGTCGCCGTCAAGCAACTGCTCCAACTCAGTCCCATCGGATTCTAGGGGGAGCGCTCGACCCTCGGGGAAAGGGAAGTTTGAAAACAATTTGACAAAGGCCCTCCACCCATTACAATCCAGCCTCCGGCCAACTTATGGGCCGGAGAAACCCTGATTTCGGGGAGACACGGGATGCGCAGACTCACGGGCGGTTCGTTGGCGTTCACGCTGGCCCTGGCCACCACGGCCGCCGCTCAGGACTACGGGACCCAGTGGCTCGACCGGGTCAGCCGTGCGATGGTCGAAGGCGAAGCGCCGCTTCCCACGATCCCGGTGACCGTCTCCGCCTCGGGCGGCGAGCTCTTCACGTACGACTCGAACATCTTCCTGCGCGACAAGAAGACCCGCTCCGACAGCATCTTCACGACGTTCGGGCAGGTTGGGATCCAGTACTCTCGGGTCGACTTCGACGCCGAGGCTGACCTGACCGCCAACTACAACGCCTACGCGCACCACAACGACTCGAGCGCCGACGAGGAGCGATTCTTCGGGCGCGCGCGGTGGCAGGGGTCACGGGTCTCGGTCTCGCTCGCCCAGATCCTCCGGCGCGAGAACTCGCCCACGGACGTCGTCTTCGTCGACCGCGTCTCGCGGGTGCTCTCGAACACGACGCCCCTCATCGTCGTTCAGGCGAACGACGACCTCTCGTTCGAACTCCAGACCGACCTCCAGTTCGTCAAATTCAGCCGCCGTGAGTTCGAGTCAGCCAACAACGTGAACACCCGGACGGCTCTCACGGTCGCGTACAACACGGGCTGGAACAACCTTGAGGCGCTGATCCAGGGCGGCTACCTGACGATCAACTACTCCGACTCGCTCTACACCGACGCGGACGGCTACTACGGCCGCGTGGGCGGTCGTGGCGAACTCTCCCCCGGGCTCTACGCCACGATGCTGGCGGGCATCACTCACGCGGAGTCGGACGATTTCACCGGAACGACGATTAACGCCGATCATACGACGGGCGACGTCGAGTTCAAACTGGCGTACGCCGTCACGGAGCGCGCGAACGCGTACGCGAACTACTCGCGCCGCATCGGCTTCGCGGCGGGCGGAGCCGCGTTCCAGGTGGTCGACGCCGCGGGCCTGAGCGGCGACCTCGCGCTGCGCGACGACGTGAAGGTCCGGGCGCGCCTGCAGTACGACCGCGTTCACGGGCCGTTCGTGGTAGGCCGCGCCTACTATTCGGGCGGCGTGGGGGCCGAGTACCGGCTCCACGCGAACGTCCTGATCGACGGCGGCGTCACCTACCGCACGGGGGTGGCGCGGGTGTCGGGCGACTTCGGCGACTTCAGCGACTTCATCGTGTCGGTGGGCGTGGCGGTGCTGCTCAACTGACCCCCCGTTGATCTGGGCACTCGAGGCCCGGTGAAACAGTCGGGGCCCGCCGGCATTGACTTTATTGAACATCCACCCTATTCTGGCCGTTCCCATGCAGCCTGACCCCTCCCCCGCTGGAGCCGCAGAGACCGGATCGCTCCGGCAGATCCTCGTCATCCTTCGGCGGCGGTGGAAGCTCTTCGCCGTGACATTCGCGACGACCGTCGCGGCCGCCACCGGATACACCCTCACCCTTCCCAAGCTCTTCCGCCCCCAGGCGTCCCTCGAGATCCGCCCGGAGACGCCGCTCGTCAGCTCCGACGTGCAGGACCCGGCGCTCATGGCGACCCACTATCTGTGGGAGAACTACTACCGTACTCAAGAATCGATCCTGACGAGCGCGAGCCTCCATGCGGCGGCGCTCGCGGCGCTCGCCGAACCGCTCCGGAAGGAGTACGAGGGGAAGCCCGACCCGCTGGCCCTCTTCTCCGCGCAGGTCGACATCGAGAAGGTCCGCAGCAGCTTCATCCTGAAGATCGGATTCATCGACCGCGACCGCGAGAAGGCCACGCAGGTGGTCAACACGCTGGTCTCGATGTACCTGGAGGAGGCCAACCGCCACCTGCGCGAGATGAGGTCGGGCGCGGCGGCGGTGCTGTCGAGAGAGACGCTCCCGGCGATCCGCCTGAAGGTCGACGAAGCCGACCGGGGGCTCCAGAAGTTCCAGGCGGCCAACGGGTTCATCGATCCGCAGGAGCAGTATTCGGCGCTGGCGAGTTCGCGGCGGACCGTTCTGGAGCGCGTCACGCAGATCCGCCTGCGGCAGATGCAGGCCCGGGCGCAGCTCGATACGCTCAAGGGATACGGCGCGGACGGGGGGACGGGGATCTACAATCCCGTGTTCCACGCGACGAAGATCGTCGAGCTCCTGGTCACGCAGCAGGAGGCGATCGAGTCGGAGCTCGCGCGCGAGCGGCGCGAGCTGAAAGACGATCACCCGGCCGTGATGGAGCTGAAGGACCAGCTCGCGCGCGTGCAGGCGAGGATCCGGGAGGCGATCCGCGGGGTCCTCCGGTCGTTCGAGAACGACCTGGACGCGACGGTTCAGGAGGAGCGTTCGGCAGTCGAGGAGCAGGGGCGCATCGAGAAGCAGATGGCCGACGTGAACCAGCGAGTGGCTCAGTACCGCCGGCTCGAGGCCGAGCTGACGGCGTCGCGAGAGCTCTACAACTCGTTCCTGAAGAAGCACGGCGAGGAGACGGCGACGTCGGGGACGGGGATCGGGAGCGTTCGCGTGATCGACCCGGCAAAGGTGCCGTTGCGGCCTTACAAGCCGAACCTCTTCGTGAACGTCGCGCTGGGCGCGGTGCTGGGCGTGCTCCTCGGCGTGGCGGCGCTCTTCGTCTCCGAGCAGCTGGACGACCGGATCCGCTCGCCGGGGGAGATCGAGGTCTTCCTGGGGCTCGACGTGCTGGCGGTGGTGCCGCGGCTGGGTGGGGGATCGGCGGCGCCGGACGGACCGTACCTGATGGAGGAAGGATCCAGCGTGGCGGACTTCGAGACCTTCCGCGCGCTGCGGGGCGAGGTGTGGACGCGGCTCGAGGGGATCGCGGGGCCGAAGATGGTGGCGGTGCTGAGCCCGATGAGCGGCGAGGGGAAGTCGACGGTTTCGGTCAACCTCGCCAAGGTCCTCGCGATGGACGGCCGGCGGGTGCTGATCTTCGACGGGGACATGCGCCGCCCGAGCATCGTGCCGGTATTCGCGCCGGAGGGCCCGGGGCCCGATCTCGAGAAGGTGCTGAAGGGAGAGGCGACGCTCGCGCAGGCGATCCGCCGCTCGCGGATCCCCGGTGTGGACGTCGTGGGGATGGCGCGGGGGACGAGCCAGGCGTCGGAGCTGGCGGGTTCGGCGCGTTTCGACGAGGCGCTGCGCGAGGCGCGGGTGGGCTACGATGTGGTGATCGTCGACTCCGCGCCCGTCAACCAGGCGACGGAATCGGGGCTGATCGCTCGGCGCTGCGACGCGACGGTGCTGGTGCTCCGGGAGCGGCGGACGGGCCGGGGCGCGGGGCAGGCGGCGCGGCGGCGGCTCGAGGGCCTGGGAATCCGGGTGCTGGGCGCGGTGCTGAACGCGGTGGAGGGCCCCGAGAGCGCCTACGGCTATTACGGGTACTACTACAGCTACTACAAGCCGCGCGAGTAGGCTCGAAGCAAGAGCTCCCTCCTCTCATGGGGGCGGCGCGGACACAAAACCTGCGTCGGAGTTTTTGTGTCCGGCGGACACAAAAACTCCGACGCAGGTTTTGTGTCTCGCAGGTTTCATGTATTAGCGAGGCAGCGTGTCCCGTAGGTGACGCGCCTCGGCGTCGGCGGGATGGCGGGAGAGGTGGTCGGAAAGCACGCCCTGGGCGCCCGCGCGGTCGCCCGAGGCCGCTAGCGAGCGGGCCAGACCGAGCACGGCCTCCCGGTCGCCGGGCCGCAGCCGGAGCGCCCCCCGGTAGTCCTTCGCCGCCTCGCCCTGCAGCTTCATCGCCTCGTACAGCGCGCCCCGCTTGAGAAGATGGGCCAGGTCGACCGGCGCGAGGCGGACCGCCTCCATCAACGCCTCGAGCGAGAGTTCGAGCGCGCCTCCCGCGCGGTGGATCTCCCCCTGAAGCGCGGGCCAGTCGGCGTTCGCGGGGTCGGTGCGCCGCGCGTGTGTGGCCTGCGCGAGCGCGCGATCGTACGCCTTGAGGCGCAACCACGAGCGCGCCGCCGCTCCGTGCGCGGCGGGGTCGCTCCTCACCTTGAGGCGGCGCTCGCGGATGGTTGCTCCGATCCCCCACTGCCCTTCCGCGTCGCATCGTTGCGCAAAGCCGTCATACACGGAGGCGTTCGCGGCCGCGGCCGGTACGCCCCGCCCGAAGGCCTCGAGCGACTCCTTCCAGCGCCCCTTCCCCATCAGGAAGCCGGCAAACGCCGCGCGCGCCGCCGGCAGGTCGGGCAGGAGCGCCTCGTAGTCGGCGACCGGCCGCTCCTTCTCCCAGATCTCGCGCAGCACCGGCTCGACTTCCTCGGGGTGCTGCTCGAAGAGGCGTCTCAGGCAGCGCGCCGACCGCCCCGGATCCTCCGGCCAGAACCAGAGGCCCACCTCGCGCTGCAGGCCCGGGTGGGCGGGCCAAAGGTCGGCCGCCGTGGCGTACCGCCGCGCGGCCAGGGCCTCCTCCTTTCGCTCTTCTGCCCCACGGGCGATCGCCCATCCCGCCCTGTAGTTGAAGGGCGAGAGGGCCAGCGCCTCCAGGGCGAGCCGCTCGCCGCGAGCCGCATCACTCTTCAGCGCGTCGTCCATGCGGGCGTCCGAGTCGAGGGGCAGCGCCAGCAGGGCGATCGATGCCGCGGCGGCGACCGCGGCGGAGATCCCCCACCCCCATCGGGACGGCGTTGCGGCCTGCCGGGTCGGCGCGGCCCCGAGCCCGATCAGCACCGCAAACAACATGCCCGCCGACGTGGCCCTCAGGTCGAAGTCGACGAGTGCATGGACGGCCTCGGCGCACGCCGCCGCCAGGGCCGCCGTGGCGAGGGGGCCCGAGATGATCCTTCCGGGGAGGAGCGTCCCGGAGTGGAGCGCCCCCCCTCTGAACGACCGGAGCCCCCAGGCCGCGAAGCCGCCCACCAGCAGCCCCAGCCAGACGAGGCCCCCTTCGAAAAAAAAGTTCACGTACTCGTTGTGCGCGTGGTGGACCTGCCCGACCATCGACGCCGGCTGCCAGGGGTGGAACGCGTGGGGGTGGGTCCCCACCCCGAAGCCCAGGAGCGGCTGCCGGAGGCCCGCCGTTACCGTCGCCTCCCAGATCTTCCACCGCGAATCCTCCCGAACGTTCTGCGGGTCGATCTCCGCGAACCGGTCGATCAGCACCGACGGGTCGGCCAGGATCACCCCGATCCCCCCGAGCACCAGGACCGC
>CAZSCC010000291.1:0-2156 GCA_964604905.1 uncultured Planctomycetales bacterium | reverse complement strand
CGCGCCTGGGCAGAAAAGGAGCACGCCTAAGTGGGTAAGGGAGGGGGCCAGTCCCCTCCCTCCCCGTTGTCGCACGGGGGTTGATTCCCCCGATTTACCGGCGTGCCCGTTTCGGGCACCGGGCGACGCCATAGCGATTGCCCCTTGCGGGGAACGGCCCTGCCTCCTACGCGGGAGCAGGCCGCAGGTCGCTCAAGAACAAGAGCCCCAAGCGACGGAAACGCTCCAGCCGAATCCGCCCATTGTCGGCGCGACTCTTGCGCTTGTACTTCATACACCGGAGACGCATGCGTATCCAGCGGTCCAAGCCGCGAAAGCGGTCGCCGACATCGGCAAACGTGGTGGCGAAATAATTCGCCGTGCCACGGATGACCCGGTTGAGTTTCTCGATGACCCGAGCATCCAGGTTGTGGGATCGGGGCGTCAACTCTCGAATCTTGGTTTTGAATTTCTCCACTGCTTTGGGACGCATCGCGACACTCCACGACGAGATGTCGAAGCCCAGGAAAGCAAAGCCCTCCCGGAACTGCGTCGTCTTCGTCTTCTCGGCACTGAGCGTGAGACCGAGGGAGGTCAGATGCTGCTGCACCAAAGTGTGTGCCTCCTGGACCTGAGCTTCGGTCTGGCACAGAACCACGAAATCGTCGGCGTATCGCACAAAGCGGACGCCGCGTTCGTGGAGGAGCCAGTCGAGGCTGTTGAGAGCGATGTTGGCCAGCAAGGGGGATATGACCCCTCCTTGAGGCGTGCCCAGCCGCGTGGGCGGGAACACGCCCCCCTCCATCACTCCGGCCTTGAGAAACTTTTCGATCAGATCGAGAATGTTGCCGTCGGCCACTTCGGCACGCAGAGCTGTCATGATGACTTCGTGCGGCAAGTTGTCGAAGAACCCCTTGATGTCGGCGTCGAGCACCTGGGTGTGCCCGAGCCGATGGAGCTCCAGCACCTTGCTGACAGCCATATGACAGTTGCGGCGCGGCCTGAATCCATAGGAATCGTCGTGAAACAGCCGCTCAAAGAGCGGGCTCAGGATGAGCCGAAGCACTTCCTGAGCAACTCGGTCGCGGACGGCGGGGATACCCAGCGGGCGTGTCTGGCCCGGACCCTTGGGGATGTACGCACGCCGCAAGGGAAGGGCTTGATAGGCCCCTCGTGTCTTGAGGTCACGCATCAAGGCGAGCAGGTTCTGTTCGAGGTTGGCCCCGAACATAGTGATGCTCTCCTTGTCGATCCCCGCCGCTCCGCGATTCCTTCGCACGTTGCGAAAGGCGCGGTGCATGAGTTCCGGGGTGATCCTTCCCGTCAACGAGTAGTGCTTGATCTTGGCCATTTGCGGCCCTTTCCTGCTGAAACCCACGAGACAGAGACATCGGGACCGACGCCGCCGCCGAGCCGTGGAGGTCGTTGTTTAGCCCGTACCGCGTTGTCCGCAGGGAGGTGCGGACGGCCTGTGGTCGGCCTAACGCTTCGGGCTGACTCTCCCCGTGGTTCGTCGTCGTCGTCATCCCTCGCATACGGAAGCTCCTTTCACCACGATGGCTACTCCGGAGCTGCTGCCATCCCCGAAGCGGGGGCCGTTGGGCCCGTTCCCCGCACCGCCGCGTCGCCCGTCCCTTTCGGCATCCTTATAGGACGGGGTTGCCCCGGTTGCCCGGAGACGGCGTGGGACTTTCACCGGTCAGTGTGGTCAACCATTGTGTCCAGGCGAAACCACCAGTCACCCCATCGAGTCGCGGCGACCAACCGTAACGTGTGCCGCGAAGAGCGTCGACCGACGCCCCGGTGCTTCGGCTGGTTAGGGAGCTTGGCACCTCGATTGGGCCGAAACGTGGCCCCTCCCGAACTATCCTTGCCTGGCCCCTCCGTCGGCACCATTGCTGGCCACCGCTGGCTGCGTACCTTTCCTTGCGGAAAGTTCGAGCAAGGATTTCCGCACGGGCACGGCCCCGCACGGGTAGGATTAGATCGATCGGTGTGGGATCGATCGCACCGTTTGAGACTGAGCCAACCACACCTGCGGCTCACGCCCAACCCGACGCGCCAGCGAGGACTGAAGCGACCGGGGCCCGCCGGGCGACCAAGGGCACCCACCGCCTCACACCGCCAAGCGCGCGCGCGTGGCGGCCTGAGTGTTTTTCCCGTGAAAAACGGGTCAC
>CAZSCC010000290.1:0-16069 GCA_964604905.1 uncultured Planctomycetales bacterium | reverse complement strand
GGATCGCCCCCGCGTCGGCGAGCCTCTTCGCCTGCTCGACCGTCGCGTCGACCGGGTCGGCCAGCACGTGGGTGACCAGGATCTTCTTCACCCCCGCCTTCTTCGCGGCGTCGATCAGGATGAGGCACTCGTCGACCGAGGAGTGGCCGGTCGCGAGGACGAGGTCGTTCTCCGCGATCACCTTGAAGAGCTCGGCCATCTCCGGCACCGGCGCGCCGTCCTTCACGACCGCGACGAAGGGCCGAGTCTCCTTCGCGACCCTGACGTGGTTCTCCGCGTCGAACGTGGGAAGCCAGACGACCTTCCCGCGCTTCCCCTCGAACTGCGACATCTTCCGGACCGCCTCCGCGTTGATGCCCCCCACGGCGCGGTTGAGGGCGATCCCGCCGAAGACCTCGATCCCGCCGACCTCCTTCATGGCGAGGGACGCGCGGTCGGCGGTCATCGTGAAGTGGTTCTTGAGGACGATCCCGCGGAGGCCGGCGCGCCGCGCGATCCGCGCGAGTTCGAGGTCGGTCACCGAGCGGGGGAGCGCATCGGGCCCCGAGTGGCAGTGGAAATCGATCACGCCGGCGAGCGGGTTCGCCTCCTCCTGCCGCGGCGCGGCGCAGGCGGCGAGCGCGAGGACCCAGAGCGCGGACCTCATCGGCGGACCTCCCCGGCGTTGAGTGCGAGCGGCGGGACGCGGCCCTGCAGGCCGGCCAGCAGGTTCTCGGCGGCGATCCGCCCCATCCGCGTCCGCGTCTCGATCGTCGCGCTCCCGATGTGAGGGACGAGCACCGCCTGCGGGCACCGGAGGAGGTCGGGGTGGACCTCGGGCTCCTTCTCGTAGACGTCCAGGCCCGCGCCGGCGATCCGGCCCTCGACGAGGGCGCGGGCGAGCGCCGGCTCGTCGACGATCGGGCCGCGTGCGATATTGACGAGATGGGCGCTCTTCTTCATCAGCGCGAGCTGTCGCTCGCCGATCAGGTGCTGCGTCTCGGGCGCGAGCGAAACCGTGATGATCACGACGTCGCTCTCGCGAAGGAGGGCGTCGAGCTCGCGGTACGCGGTCGGATCAAACTCCGGCCTCGGCGAGCGGCTCCAGTAGACGACCTTCATGCCGAAGGGCGGCGCGCGTTTCGCGACCGCCTGGCCGATCCGCCCGCCGCCGACGATCCCGAGCGTCTTCCCGGGGAGTTCGGTCCCCAGGAAGAAGAAGGGACCGAAGCCCTTCCATCTGCCGTCGCGGACGAAGCGGTCGCCCTCGGCGATGCGGCGGACGGTCGCGAGAATGAGCGCCCAGCCGAGCTCGGCGGTCGTCTCGGTCAGGCTGCCCGCGGTGTTCGAGACCCAGATGTTCCGTTTCGTGGCGGCCTCGAGGTCGATGTGGTCCACGCCGACGCCGAAGTTGGCGATCACCCGGAGGCCGGGCGCGGCGTCCATGATCTCGGCGTCGACCTTCGTGTGGCCGACCGGCAGGAGGCCCTCGCAGCCGCGGACGGCGTCCAGGTATTCCGCCCTCGACCAGGGCTTCTCGTCGGGGCCGACGAGCACGTTGCAAGAGGCCCTGAGGAGGTCGAGCGCCGCGTCGGCGATCTTGCGGGTGACGACGACCTTGGGCATCCGGCCATTTTAGCGGCGGAGCGCCCAATCGCCAAGCGAACGCCCTTATATATAGATGGAGGTGACGCGATGACGATGGACCGCCGGACGTTCCTGGGCTCGGCCGCGGCGCTGGGGCTCGCCCCGTCGCTCCGGGCGCAGGGCGCGAACGAAAAGCTCGTGGTGGGCGTGATGGGCTGCTCGCGCTCCAACTCGGGGAAGAACCCCGGCCGCGGCGCGTCGCTCGCGATCGGGATGGCCCAGCTCCCGGGCGTCGAGGTCGCGGTCGTCTGCGACGTCGACTCGAAGTACCTGGATGCGGTCGTGGCCGACGTTTCGGCGAAGCAGGTCCGCCCGCCCAAGGGGGTGAAGGACTTCCGCCGCATCCTGGACGACAAATCGGTCGACGCGATCGTCATCGCGACGCCCGACCACTGGCACGCGCCGGCGGCGATCCTGGGCTGCGCGGCGGGGAAGCACGTCTATGTCGAAAAGCCCTGCAGCCACAATGCGCGGGAAGGCGAGCTCCTCGTGCAGGCGGCGCGGAAATATAAGCGGGTGGTGCAGCACGGGACGCAGCGGCGCAGCTGGCCGGGAGTCCGGGAGGGGATCGACGCGCTCAAGCAGGGCGCGATCGGCCGGGTGCTGCAGGCGCGCTGCTACTACCTGTTCAGCGATCGTCCGTCCATCGGCCGCGGCAAGGCGGTCCCGCCGCCGGAGCCGCTCGACTGGGCGCTCTGGCAGGGACCGGCGCCCGAGCGGGAGTTCCGGGACAACTTCGTACACTACAACTGGCACTGGTTCTGGCACTGGGGGACGGCGGAGCTGGGGAACAACGGGGTGCACACGATCGACGTGGCGCGGTGGGGTCTCGGCGTGGACTATCCGGTGCAGGTGAGCTCGATGGGCGGAAAGCTTCGCTACGACGACGACCAGGAGACGCCGGACACGAGTCTCGCTACGTTCCGGTTCGAGAACGGGACGCTGATCACGTGGGAGCAGCGGAGCTGGGGCGGGAAGACCCCGGCCGACCCGACCCCTCAGATCGCGTTCTATGGGGAGAAGGGGACGCTGACGATCTCGGGCGGGGGCCACTCCATCAGCGACGCGTCGGGCAAGGAGGTGGCGAAGGGATCGGGGAACGCGGGCGATGCGGTCCACCTGCAGAACTTCGCCGACGCGATCCGCGGGAACGGGAAGCTGAACGCGGAGATCGAGGAGGGCTACAAGAGCACGCTGCTGTGCCATCTGGGGAACATCTCCTACAAGACGGGGCGGACGATCGCGTTCGATCCCAGGGAGCGCAAGATCGTCGGGGACAAGGAAGCGCTGGCCCACTGGGGACGCGAGTACCGGAAGGGGTGGGAGCCGCAGGTGTGAGGAAATCCTTGGCTCGCGGGCGGCACTTCCGTACTTTGGTGGGATGAACCGCGCGCTGGCGTTGGTGATCGGGCTGGCCCTTGCCGCCTGCGCGGCCCCGCCTCCGGACACGAAGGGCCATAAGGACGCGCCTCCCAGGGACACGTCCCTTCCGCCCAAGGCCCCGTCCGGGGAGTACCGCGTCCGCTTGGAAACCACGAAAGGCGACGTCACCGTCCGCGTGGTCCGCGCCTGGGCGCCGCTCGGGGCCGACCGTTTCCGCGAGCTCGTCTCGAGCGGCTTCTACGACGGCGCCCGCTTCTTCCGCGTCGTCCCCAACTTCGTCGTCCAGTTCGGCATCGCCGGCGACCCGGCGGTCACGAAGAAGTGGGACAAGACGGAGATCAAGGACGATCCCGTCGTGCAGTCGAACACTCGCGGACGCCTGACGTTCGCCACCTCGGGGCCGGACACGCGGACGACCCAGCTCTTCATCAGCTATAAAGACAACGGTCGCCTGGACAAGATGGGCTTCTCGGCCTTCGGCGAGGTGGTCGAGGGCATGGCGGTCGTGGACGAGATCTATTCCGGCGACCGGGAGAAACCCGACCAGGAGCGGATCGAGAAGGAGGGGAACTCCTATCTTCAGCGCGACTTCCCGAAACTCGACTTCATCAAGACCGCGCGCATCCTTCCGTAGCCGGAGGTTGTTAGACCCGTATGATCAGACTCGCCGCTCTCTCTCTGCTGCTCGTCGGCGCGGCCGCGCAGGACCCCGCCCCGCGCCCCAACATCCTCTGGATCACCTGCGAGGACATCAGCCCGAACCTCCGCTGCTTCGGCGATCCCTACGCGGTGACGCCGAACATCGACGCGCTCGCCGCTCAAGGGGTCCGCTACACGAACGCCTTCGCGCCCATCGGCGTCTGCGCGCCGTCGCGGTCGACGCTCATCATGGGCACGTTCGCGCCGTCGGTGGGCTCCCATCACATGCGCTGCAAGGGGGATCTGCCGTCGTACGTGAAATGTTTCCCCGAGTACCTCCGCGACGCGGGCTACTACGCCTCGAACAACGAGAAGACCGACTACAACTTCCCGGTGCCCAAGGGAGCGTGGGACGAGTCGGGCAGGCAGGCTCACTGGCGGAAGCGCAAGCCCGGGCAGCCCTTCTTCAGCGTCTTTAACTTCACCACTTGCCACGAGTCGCAGATCCGGCTCGCCGAGGGGGCCTACCAGAAGCGGACGGAGAAGTTCACGCCGGAGGAGCGGCACGATCCGGCGAAGGCGACCGTCCCGCCCTACCACCCCGACACTCCCGAGACGCGGCGCGACTGGGCACGCTACGCCGACATGATCACCTACATGGACAAGGAAGTGGGCGCGGTCCTGAAGCAGCTCGAGGAGGACGGCCTCGCCGAGAACACGATCGTCTTCTACTTCTCAGACCATGGCGCGGGGATGCCGCGGAGCAAGCGGTGGCTTTACGATTCGAGTCTCAAGGTCCCGATGGTCGTCCGGTTCCCGGAGAAATGGAAGCGCTGGGCGCCCGGCGCGGCGGGATCGACCACGGACCGCCTGGTGAGCTTCGTCGACTTCGGCCCGACCGTGCTCAGCCTCGCGGGGGTCAAGGTCCCGCCCCACATGCAGGGGAGGCCGTTCCTCGGCGACGCGGCGGTCGCCCCGCGCGAGTACGTCCACGGATTCCGAGACCGGATGGACGAGCGGATCGACTTCCTCCGCTGCGCGCGCGACAAGCGCTGGAAGTACATCCGCAACTACATGCCCCACCGCCCGTGGGCGCAGTTCATCGGCTACATGTACGAGATGCCCACCATGAAGGCATGGCAGCGCCTCCACGACGAGGGGAAGCTGAACGAGGTGCAGGACCGCTTCTTTCGCCCCAAGCCCGTCGAGGAGCTCTACGACACCGAGGCCGATCCGTGGGAGATCCGGAACCTGGCGGACGATGCGGCGCAGCGCGAGACGCTGGAGAGGATGCGCGCCGAGCTCCGCCGCTGGCAGCTCGAGATCCGCGACCTGGGCTTCCTTCCCGAGTACGAGCTGCGCACGCGGTTTGGCGCGAAGGCTCCGCACGAGGCGGTCCGCGCCGACCCGAAGGCATACCCGCTGGAGCGTCTCATGGAGGCGGCCGACCTTTCGAGCCGCGGCGACCCGAAGGCTTTCGATCTCCTGAAGGACGGGGACTCCGCCGTCCGGTTCTGGGGCGCGACCGCCTGCGTGGCGCAGGGCGCGAAGGCGAAACCCGCGGAGGAAGCGCTCCTGAAGGCCCTGACTGACGCGTCGCCCAACGTGCAGATCTCGGCGGCGGAGGCGCTCTGCGCGCTCGGCCGGAGCGACGAGGCGATGCCGGCCCTCGCGCGCGGAATGAAGCACGAGAACGAATGGGTGCGCCACCCCGCGGCGCTGGTGCTCGAGGCGCTGGCGCCGAAGTCCGAGGCCGCGCGGGCGCTGCTCAAGGAGGCGGCGGGGGAGAAGGGGGAGTACATGAAGCGGGTGGTGGACCGCGCGCTGAAGGAGATGAAATAGAAAAGCGGGCCGGCGGGAGTTCCGCCGGCCCGCTTCGGTGATTCCGTTCGAGCTACTTCGCGGGCCTGTGGACGCTGTGGCAGGCCTTGCAGTCGCTGGCCTTCTTCAGATTGTCCACGCCGCCGGCCTTCTTGTCCGCGACTTCGTTCGCGGCGGCCAGGAGCGCCTCGGTCTTCTCCTTCCAGCTCTTCTCGTCGCCCATCGGAGCCTTGAAGCCCACCAGGGCCTTGTAGGCGTCGACCAGGTTCTTGATGTCGTCGGCCGTCCCCTTGCCTTCGTTCACCTTGGCGAGGGTGGAGTCCTTGCCCTTGTGGAGCGCCATCACTTCCTTGATCGACTTCACCTCGGGAGCGGACGCCGCGCCCATCAGGACGCCCACGATGAGAAACGCCGGAACCAGAACGCGAAGAGCCATGGCTACCTCCTCAATAAACATGATTCCCAACGAAACAGTAACGGACCGGTATCCCCAGTTTTGCATACGCCGGAGGGCGTCCGGCGGAACGACAATTCTATCGGAACCCCCCCGGAATTCCAGTTCAATGCGCCTCCCTTCCGGAGAGTTCTACCGAACCTCGGAGGGATCGTCCATGAGGCGTCCGGGATATATCGGCATTCTGATCGCCGGTCTGTGCTCACAGTCGCTCATCGCCGCCCAGGAGAAGGGGGTCCCTCAGGCGGTCCTGGAGTCCGACGCCCTCTTCTGGGTCCCCACGATGGACCAGGCGGTCGAGATGGCCAAGGCCACCGGGAAGCCGATCTTCTCAATGGGCTACTCGCTCGTCCCCGACGGGACCACCTATACGAAGAAGGGGGACGATTGCCCCAAGGGCGTCTTCTGACCCGGCTACGCCTTCGAGGAGAACCGGGTGTTCTCCAACCCCGAGGTCCGCGCGCGGCTGGCCGATAACTTCGTCGGGCTCAAGATCGACTGGGAGCAGGGGAAGCGGTACAAGGACCAGCTGGGCCGGATCCCCGGCACGGGCTGCCAGACGGTGCTGGACCTCGACGGAACTCCGCTGAAGGAATACGGCGGCGTAGACGCCTTCGCCTCTCGCTACAACCGGGTCCTTACGCCGAAGATCCTCGACGAGATCGCGGCGAAGTTCCCCGCGAAGAAGCCGCCGCCGGCGCTCAAGATCGAGTGGTTCCTATGGCCGACCCGTCGCCAGGGGATGTGGCCCGCCGGCGTCGACGACATCGCGAACTACGCGCGGCTCCCCCAGGCGTGGATCGAGGGCCCGACGCCCTCGGCCCTCCAGGACTCCGACTTCCTCCGCTGGCACGTCCGGCAGTTCATCTGGATCCGGGGGAGCGAAACCGGCGAGAGCCGGATCGTCGTCAAGCGCGTGAAGGAGGGGCTCAGGCCGGGGCTCCCGACCGAGATCGCCGCGATCCCGGCCGGCGAGGCGCCGCACGGGAAGCTCGGGAAGGCGCTCGACGAGGCGTGGACGACCTACATGAAGGACCGGCCGCGCACCGCGCGCGGCTACTCCGAGAACCCCTACGGAAAGATGTTCGAGCGGATCAAGGACGACATGGTCGGCGACGAGGAGGCCATCGCCGCGCAGGCGAAGGCGGGGACGCTCCTCGCGCCGGGGCGGAAGACGGGCGAAAAGCCCCCTTACGTGAAGTAGAATCCCGACGATGGCGAAGGACCTCCAGACCGAATTCCTGGAACTGCACCTCGCGCACCAGCGCGCCGTCTTCGGCTATCTCCTGGCGGCGGTGCGCGACTTCAACCGCGCCGAGGACCTCCTCCAGCAGGTGACGCTGGTCCTCTGGCGCAAGTTCGGCGACTACCGGAAGTCCGCGCCCTATCTCCCCTGGGCGCTCGGCGTGGCGCGAAACGAACTCCTCCACCACTTCCGTTCCAAGAAAGAGTCCACCGTGCCCCTGGAGATCCTCGACGAGGTGACGGGCGTGATGGTCGAGGAAGAGGAGCGGCTTTCCGACGAGGCGCGCGCGCTCGCCGAGTGCGTGAAGAAGCTCCCCGAGACCGACCGCGTGCTCGTCCGCTCGCGCTACGAGGAGGGGGACTCCCTCGCCGCCCTCGCGGGGCGGCTCCGTCAATCGCTCGCGGCGGTCAACATGAGGCTGGTGCGGATCCGCAGGGCGCTCCTCGAGTGCGCCGAGCGGTCGCTCCCGGAGGAGGCATGAGTGACCGCACGATCGAACTGGCCGGGAAGTTCCTGGATGGGACGGCCGACGAAGCGGAGCAGGCCGAGCTGGCGGCGCTCCTCAAGGGAGATCCCGAGGCGCGCCTCGCGCTGGCGCGGCTCATGAACCAGCACGCGACGCTCCGCTGGATGCACGCCAGGATCGCGGCCGTCCCCGCCCGCCGCCGAGGTCCGTTCCCGTGGATCGCCGCCGCGGCGTGCCTTGCGATCGCCGTCGGCGCCGCGTGGATGGGGCTACGACCGGCTCCGGTCGCGACGCTCGTCGAGGCCGACGCCGGCGTCCTCGTCGAGCGCGACGGGAAGACGATCGCCGCGGGGCGCGGGATGGGCCTCCGGACGGGCGACACGCTCCGCACGCAGGACGCGGCCACCGCGCGGTTTCGCTATGCGGGCGAGGCGACGACGGTGGACCTCCGGGGCGAGACGCGCCTCCGCCTCGCGCCGGCCGGCCCGGGAAAGCGCCTGGAGGTCCTGGGCGGGACGATCGAGGCGGACGTGGCCCCACAGCCGGCGGGCTACCCGATGGTCCTCGCCTGCCCCCACGCCGAGGTGAAGGTCATGGGCACGGTCTTCACCGTGGCGGCCGCGCCCGACCAGACGCGCGTCGAGGTGGAGAAGGGTGCGGTGCGCGTGACCGACCGGAAGGAGAAGAAAGCGGTCGATCTCGCCGCGGGAAGCTTCGTGGTCGCCTCGCCCGGCGCGGAGCTCCGTCCCAAACGGGTCACGATCGAGATTTCCGAGACGCTCCGGAACGGCGGCTTCGAGACGGGCGACCTGGCCGGCTGGGGCGACCGGGAGAATCAGCGCAACCGCGTCCTGACCGTGGACGCCGAGGCCGGCCATTCCGGCCGCGGCGGCGCCCGCCTGGTGGGGCAGGGCGGCTTCGACCAGCGGATCCGGACGGTCGCCGGGAAGTCCTACCAGGTCGGCGCGTGGGTGCGCATCGAGCGCGTCCTCAAGCCTCCCACCTGGGGCGGCATCCGCGTGGGCGCCTATCCGGAGGGCCCCGGCCAGGACCGGTGGAAGCCGATCGCCTACTATCCGTTCGTGACCACGGCCAAAGAGCTGCCGCAGATCTGGGCGATCGTCCGTCCGCGGGAGTGGCACCGGGTCCGCTTCTCGTTCATCGCGAAGAGCGACGTCACGACCTTCCGGCTCGACCACTTCACCGACGGCAAGCTCGAGATCTGGGCGGACGACCTCGCCGTCAGCCCCGATCCCCTCCCGGACTGATCCCCCCGAGCCTCCTCCGCCCGCGTAGGTATAGGTAGTCATGATCAAGGGCGGGCGCCATACCCTCTGGATTCTCTCGGCCGTCGTGGTCGTCCCCCTGGCGGCGGGGATGCTTCTCCTCCGGCGCGGAGGCGGCGGCACGAAGGCCGACGAGCCTCCGGCGGTCGCCTACGAGACCCACGTCCAACCCCTGCTCGCGAAGTACTGCGTCTCCTGCCACGGGCCCACGAAGAAGAAGGCCGAACTAGACCTCTCGAAGTTCCGGGACGAGAAGTCGATCGCCGGAAACCGGAAGGTCTGGAAGCGCATCTGGGACCAGCTCCAGGGCCGCGAGATGCCGCCGGAGGGCAAGAAGCAGCCGACCGTCGAGGAGCGCGAGCTCCTGGCCAACTGGATCGAGGCCGCGCTCGACCGGGCCGACGCCGCCGCGCCGCCCGACCCCGGCCGCGTCGTCGTCCGACGCCTCAACCGCGTCGAGTATCGCAACACGATCCGCGACCTGGTCGGGATCGACTACGATCCGGCCGACTTCCCCCACGACGACGTGGGGTACGGCTTCGACAACATCGGCGACGTCCTCTCGCTTCCGCCCCTCCTGATGGAGAAGTACTTCGCCGCGGCGGAGAAGATCCTGGACAAGGCCGTCGCCTCCGCCGACCGGCTGAAGCCGAAGTCCCGGCGCCTCAACGCCGACGCCCTCCAGAGCACGGTCAGCGGGAACTCCGAGACCGGCATGCGCGTGCTCTTCGCCAACGGCGAGGTGTACGGGATGCTCGACGTCGCGCAGGCGGGCCAGTACCTCGTCCGCATCCGTGCCTGCAGCGACCCGGCGGGGAACGAGCCCGCCCGGATGGCGATCCGGCTGGACGCGCAGGAGCTGAAGACGATCGACGTGCCCGCCCCGCGGGCGAATCCGCAGGTCTACGAGGAGAAGCTGACGATCGGCGCGGGGAAGCGGCGGATCGCGGCGGCGTTCGTCAACGACTTCTACAATCCCGAGGCGAAGAAGCCGGCCGAGCGCGACCGGAACCTCCTGGTCGACTACATCGAGCTGGTGGGGCCCGTGGACGTGAAGCCCCCCGAGCCTCCGGCGAGCCAGCGAAAGATCTTCGTCGCCCAGCCCGGGCCGGTGAAGACGAAGCAGGAGGCCGCTTCGGAGATCCTGGCGGCCTTCGCCCGCCGCGCGTTCCGCCGGCCGCTCAAGGAGGGGGAACTGGACCGCCTCCTCCGGCTCTACGACCTCGCGGAGAGGCAGGGGGACCCGTTCGAGGTCGCGATGAAGGTCCCGCTCCAGGCGGTGCTCGTCTCGCCCCACTTCCTCTTCCGCGTCGAGCCCGACCGGGAGGGCGGAGACCCGAAGGGCGCGCACCGGGTGGGGGATTTCGAGCTGGCGAGCCGGCTCTCCTATTTCCTCTGGTGCTCGATGCCGGACGACGAGCTTTTCGGGCTCGCGGCGAAAGGCGCGCTGCACGAACCCGCGGTCCTCGAGGCGCAGGTCGGGAGGATGCTCAAAGATCCCAGGGCCGCGTCGCTCGCGACCAATTTCGCCATCCAGTGGCTCCAGCTCCGGCGGCTCGACGTCGCCTCGCCCGACCCGAAGCGCTACCCCGCGTGGAACGACAAGCTCCGCGACGCGATGCGCCTGGAGACGGCGCTCGTCTTCGAGGAGATCCTGCGCGAGGACCGGAGCGTGGTCGATCTGCTCGACGCCGATTTCACCTACGTGAACGAGCCGCTCGCGAAGCACTACGGCCTGCCGGGCGTGACGGGCGAGGCGATGCAGCGGGTGAAGCTCGCCGATCCGCGCCGCGGGGGCGTGCTCACGATGGCGGGCGTGCTGACGGTGACGTCGAACCCGACGCGGACGAGCCCGGTCAAGCGTGGCAAGTGGGTGCTCGAGACGATCCTGGGGACGCCGCCGCCTCCGCCGCTCCCCGACGCCGGCGAGCTGAAGGACGAGCCCGAGGGGGCGGAGCAGCTGACGGTCCGCCAGCGCCTCGAGCTCCACCGCGCCGACCCGAGTTGCGCGGCCTGCCACCGGCGGATGGACCCGATCGGGATCGGCTTCGAGAATTACGATCCGATCGGCGCCTGGCGCGAGAAGGAGGGGCGGCTCCCGCTCGACGTGGCGGGGACGCTCATGGACGGCCGGTCGTTCAACGGTCCGGTCGAGCTCAAGAAGATCCTTCTCTCCCGGAAGGAGGACTTCGTGCGCTGCCTTACGGAGAAGCTGCTCACCTACGCGACGGGCCGGGGCGTAGAGTATTACGACGCCAACGTCGTCAAGGGAATCCGAAAGTCGTTGGCCGATAAGGGGTACAGGCTCTCGGCGCTCGTGCTGGAGATCGTGAGGAGCACGCCCTTCCAGTACCGCCGGAATCGGGCGAGCGAGGTGAAAGATGGCTAGGGAGATCACGCGGCGCACGGTCCTCCGGGGCCTCGGGACGGCGATGGCGCTGCCGGCGCTGGACGCGATGGTACCCCGCGGCGCGTTCGCGAACGGCGATGCCGCCAAGCCCCCGATGCGACTGGCCGTGATGTTCTTCCCGAACGGCGTGAACGTCTCCAAGTGGACGCCCCGCGAGACGGGCGCGTCCTACTCGCTCCCTCCGACGCTGGAGCCGCTCCAGAACGTGAGGGACGAGATCAACGTCTTCACCGGGCTGACCCACGACAAGGCGCGCGCGAACGGCGACGGCGCCGGCGACCACGCCCGGAGCGCGGCGACGTTCCTCACCGGCTCGCAGGCGAAGAAGACCGACGGCAAGGAGATTCGCGCGGGCATCTCCCTCGACCAGTTGATCGCGGAGAAGGTGGGCCAGACGACCCGCCTCCCCTCGCTCGAGATCGGCTGCGACAAGGGCGCGATGGCCGGCAACTGCGACTCGGGCTACAGCTGCGCCTACTCGTCGACGATCGTCTGGAAGTCGTCCACGCAGCCGATCCCGAAGGAAGTGAACCCGCGCCTCATCTTCGAGCGCCTCTTCGGAGACCCGAACAAGGTGGCCGAGGAGCGCGGCCGCGCGAAGGCGCTCCTGTACAAGAAGAGCGTGCTCGACCTCGTGCTTGAGGACGCGAAGAAGCTCAACGGCGATCTCGGCGGGGCCGACCGCCGCAAGGTCGAGGAGTACCTCGACTCGGTGCGCTCGATCGAGAAGCAGATCCAGGTGGCCGAGCGGGACCCCTCGCGGCGGCTCCCGCCCGAGCTCGAGGTCCCCGACGGCGTCCCCGGCGAGTTCCCGAAGTACGTTCGCCTGATGACGGACCTCATGGTCGCGGCGCTGCAGACGAACACGACGCGCGTGGCGACCTTCATGCTGGCGAACGAGGGCTCGAACCGGACGTTCCCGTTCATCGACGTGCGGGACGGTCACCACTCGATCTCGCACCACGCGGGCAACCAGGAGAAGCTCGAGAAGATCGCCAAGATCGACCGCTTCTACGTGGGCCAGTTCGCCTACCTGGTGGAGAAGCTGCGCTCGATCAAGGAGGGCGACGGCACGCTGCTCGACAGCACGATGGCGCTCTACGGCAACTCGATCGGCGACGGCAACCGTCACAACCACGACGAGTTGCCGGTCCTCTTCGCCGGCCGCGCGCAGGGCACGGTCCAAACGGGCCGCCACGTGCGCCACCCCCGCAACACTCCGCTCTGCAACCTCTACCTGTCGATCCTCGACCGGATGGGGCTGAAGGAGGAGAAGTTCGGGGATTCGACGGGGAGGCTGACGGACCTGGCGTAGGATTCACCACAAAGGCACAAAGAACACAAAGAAGAGGCCCGCTCTGACGAGCGGGCCCTTTTTTTGTTTCGCGCCGCTCGCGGCCGCAAATGCGTCCTTTTCTGACATACTTCCGAGCGAAACTCCTTGGGTGCGCGATGGGGCGCACACAACCTGGGAGGCTCGATGGAACGCACTTCGATCTGCGCGGCGTGCGGGTACTACGGGGTCCGGCCGGCGTCGCTGGCCGTGGACCCGGCGTGCCGGTCGATGGATGAGGCGGACGCCCTGTGCGGGGTCCACCGGGCGAGGATGACGGAGGGCGCCTGCGTCCTCTGCGGGCGCCGCGAGCCGCGGGTGAGTCCGTGGCCGGAGAGCCGAATCGGCGCCTGCGAGCCCTGCTTCCGCGTCCTCTTCGGGGAGGAGATGGCCGGCGCCGTGTTCGCCGAGATCTCCGAGCGGGAGAGATGCCCCGCTGCCTGAGGCGGGAGGGAACTATCTCCCGAAAGGTAACGAGGGTCGGTTTCGGAGATCATCCTTCGGATCTATCGGGTCCGCGCCCAGGCTGATGAGATCGTAGGGTCGACCCTCCGATCCCGGCACATGATAGATCCATTCTCGGTTCCAGCCGTCCTGCAGAGCTGATTCGTCGCTCAGATAGCCTCCGGAGGGCCAGTCCTGCAGGGGGACGTCGTCCGGCCTCGTGACCAGGTCCCGAAGGCTGTTGGGATACCTGCCGTGGTCGATGAAAAAGAGCTCAAGCATGCTGGAGACTTGCATGATCATCGCTTCGGTGGCTGGTTTCGAACCACATCCACTTGATCTCCCCGCGCACGAAACCGCCAGGGCGATCGCCCCAAGGGAGATCAAGAGGCCCAGTAACAACCTCAAGGTGAGCCCGGAACGACCTCGAGGTCGGGTCGCGCGTTCGATCGGGCCGACTTGGAGATGAAGGAGATCCCATTCGCGAACGAGCCAGTCCTCGCCGCTTGCGGAGGGGATTCCGACCAGGTCGCCCGAGAGCAGGGCCTTCCGGACCTGAAGCTCCGACACTCCAAAGCGGGCCGAGCCCTTCTGAAGGGACCACCAACGCTCCTGCATGGGGATTTAACGCCGGTCGGCGATTCGGGATGGGTCGGATCGGCGGCCTGCGGGCGGTGTGGGGACGAATCTTGGAATTCTGGGAGAGGGTCTTCGTGTTCTTCGTGTCTTTGTGGTGAATCCTAGACGCCGGCCGGCTCGGGCTGCTTCTCGCCCTTGCCCTGGCGGCCGTCGAGGAAGCCCTCGAGGCGCCGCGCGCGCATGGGGTGCTGCAGCTTGCGCAGTGCCTTGGCCTCGATCTGCCGGACGCGCTCGCGGGTGACCTTGAAGATCTTGCCCACGTCTTCCAGCGTGTAGGTGTAGCCCGTCCCGATGCCGTAGCGCAGCTTCAGGATCTCGCGCTCGCGGAAGGAGAGCATGGAGAGCACCGACTCGATCTTCTCCTTCAGCATCTCGTGCGTCGCGGCCAGGACGGGGTCGTCCGCCGTCCGGTCCTCGACAAGGTCCCCGAATTGCGAGTCCTCACCGTCGTCGAGCGGGCGATCGAGCGAGACGGGGTACTTGGCGATCTTGAGGACGCGCTCCGTCTCCTCGAGCGAGATGCGGCTTTCTCTGGCGATCTCCTCCAGGCTGGGCTCCCGGCCCAGGCGCTGGGCGAGCTTGCGCGAGACGTTCCGGAGCTTGGACATCGCGTCGATCATGTGGACCGGGATGCGGATCGTGCGCGCCTGGTCGGCCGTGGCGCGGGTGATCGCCTGCCGGATCCACCACGTGGCGTACGTGGAGAACTTGTAGCCGCGGCGGTGCTCATACTTCTCGACGGCGCGCATGAGGCCCGTGTTGCCCTCCTGGATCACGTCCAGGAACGACAGGCCGCGGTTGCGGTAGCGCTTTCCGATCGAGACGACGAGGCGGAGGTTGCCGCTGGAGAGCTTGCGCTTGGCGTCCTCGTAGTCCTGGAAGCGGTCGCGGATCTCGCGGACGCGGGCACGGAGGTCGTCGGACCCTTCCAGGGTCGTGAGCAGCATCGCCTCGTGCTCCTTCTTGAGCTGGTCGCGCTTGGCGCGGTCGCCGCCCCCTTCGAAGGCGTCGATCTGGTGGACCACCTGGTCGAGCTCGCGGGAGACCTCCTCCAGCCGCTCCATGATGGGACGGAGCTTCTTGGGCTGGATGTTCATCTTCTCGAGGTCGAGGACGCAGGCGCGGCGGGCGTCCTTCATCCGGCGGCGCAGCTTCTCGCGCTCGTGCGCGGAGCAGCGGGGCTGGCGGACGCGTTCGTGGCACTCCTGCCAGTCGAAGACGGTGCGGCGGAGCGAGTCGATGACGCCGGGGAGGCGGTCGAGGGCCCTGTCCTTGGAGACGTCGACGGTGCTGTCGGCGCGGAGCGTGCGGTCGAAGGCGAGTTCGCCGTTCTTCACGTCCTCGAGGATGCGGATGGCCTCGACGACGGCGGGGGGGGACTCGAAGAGCTTCGCGCGGAAGCGCTTGCGGGTGATCTCGATCTTCTGGGCCAGGCGCAGCTCGTCCATGCGGGAGAGGAGCGGGATCTGGCCCATCTGGGTGAGGTACATCCGGACGGGGTCGTCGATGCGCTCGGCGGCGGGTGTGGCCGTTCGGCGGGTCTCGATCTCGACGGCGGGCTCGGGGGCGGCCTCGTCGTCGTCGAACGCGTCGGACTCGCCCGCGGCGGCGGCGGTGCCGGCGGGGCCGCCCGACTCGACCATCTCGATGCCGAGTTCGTCGAGCTTCTGGAGGACCTGGTCGAGGACCTCGGGCGAGACCATGTCCTCGGGCAGGACGTTGTTGAGCTCGTCGTAGGTGAGCGAGCCCTTCTTCTTGCCTTCCTCGATGAGCTTTTCGACTTCAGGGCTGAGCGGTTTTTCCTTGTCCATGACGTCTTCTTGGGGCTGTAAAGCCTAGACCTTATATCCTCCGGAACGGCGGATTCCCACTAAAAAGTAGGGTCCTCTCGACGGGGGGGGCCTCCCGTTTGGCCTCTTTGGAACATTGGGAAGGGAGGTCGGAAGCGCGCGAACGTGCGTCTCGGCAGCCGTCAAACCGAACTTCCCGAACGCGAGAATTTTACCGCATGGGCTGGAGATTATCAATCCCCGATCTATAATGCGCGGCACTCAGGAGGGCATCCGCGTGGCTCACTTCATCATGCAGATCGAGAATCTGCAGAAGATGTACGAGAAGAAGATGGTGATCCAGGATCTCACCCTTTCCTTCTATCACGGGGCGAAGATCGGCATCCTCGGAGGCAACGGCGCGGGAAAGTCGACGCTGCTGCGGATCATGGCGGGGGTCGACACGGACGTCGACGGCAAGGTCTGGTGGAACCCGGGGACGAGGATCGGCTTCGTGCCGCAGGAGCCGCTGCTGGACACCGCGAAGACCGTG
>CAZSCC010000289.1:0-6839 GCA_964604905.1 uncultured Planctomycetales bacterium | reverse complement strand
CGCGATCAGGGACCCGCGCAACATGCTCGCCTCCGGGAAGGCCTCTTTATATAGTAGGGGGCTCCCAGGGACAAGTCTTGCGGCGTTAGAGATACGGACCTTACGAGAGGAGAAACCCATGAGATGGCAGCTGATCGCGCTCCTGGCCGTCGTTCCCGCGGCGCTCGCGGGCGTCGTGGCGCTGGGCCACGAGAAGAAGGAACAGGACAAGACCCGCTATTTCGAGATGCGGACCTACGTCGCGAGCCCCGGCAAGATGGCGGCGCTCCACTCGCGCTTCCGCGACCACACGAACAAGCTCTTCGTGAAGCACGGCATGGAGCTCGTCGGCTACTGGCAGGCCGCGTCGGGCGAGAACGCCGACCACACGCTCATCTACATCCTGGCCTATCCCTCCAAGGACGCGCGCGCCGCCTCCTGGAAGGCCTTCGCCGCCGACCCCGACTGGCAGAAGGTGAAGAAGGAGAGCGAGGCGGACGGGACTCCGCTCGCGGCGAAGGTGATCTCCCAGTTCATCACCCCGACCGACTACTCGCCGATCAAGTAGGCGGGGACAGAAAAACCCGGGGCCCATTCTTCGAGTGAAGAGTGGGCCCTTTCTTTTTTGCTCGCGACGGGGAGGTCATGCCCCCGGGTCGGAGCGCTTTCTGCGGGCGCGCCGCGCGGCCCGATTGACGAGGAATCCGACCGCGGCCAGGGCGGCCAGGAGCGCTCCGATGCGGGCGGCCGGCTTCCAGTCTCCCGCAAGCCCCAGCGCGAAGGTCATGACCATTCCGGGGATCACCAGGATGGCGATCCACAGCCAGCGCCGAAGCCTGGCCGATCGCGCGACGTTCCTCTCGAAGGCTCCCGGCCCGGTTCCCTTGGGCGCGGAAGGCTCGTGAGGCAGGGCGTCCTGGAGGGCGGTGGCCGCCCGGCCGAAGTCCTCCTCGCGGACCATGATCTCCAGGAGCACGGGGCCGGGGAGGCCGATGCCGTAGAGGGCCGATCCTTCGTTCTGAAGGCGAGAGTCGATGCCCGACCGCCGCAGGATGGATTGGACGAGATCGGCCACGGAGTAGACGCACTTCATGCTCTTTGGGCCTGCGGGCCGGAGTCGGCGTTACGCCAGCAGTTCCTTGACGACGTGGCCCTGCACGTCGGTGAGGCGGAAGTCGCGGCCCGCATACCGGTACGTGAACTTCTCGTGGTCGAAGCCCATGAGGTGCAGGATCGTCGCGTGCAGGTCGTGGACGTGGACGATGTCCTTGGACGCCTTGAAGCCGAACTCGTCGGTCTCGCCGTGGACGTGGCCCGCGCGGACGCCGCCGCCCGCCATCCACATCGTGAAGCCGCTCGCCTGGTGGTCGCGGCCCCAGGCCTTGGGGTTCGCGCCCTGCGCGGTCGGCGTGCGGCCGAACTCGCCGCCCCAGATGACCAGGGTGTCGTCCAGCATGCCGCGCTGCTTGAGGTCGCGCAGCAGCGCCGCCAGCGCCTGGTCGCTCTCTCGCGCCAGCTTCGAGATGCCGGTCTCGATGTTGTCGTGGTTGTCCCACGGCTGCTCGCGGCCCGTCCAGACCTGCACGAACCGGACGCCCCGTTCGAGGAGCCGGCGGGCGATCATGAGCTGCCGCGCCTGCACGCCCGGGCCGTACATCGCCCGGATGGACTCAGGCTCCTTCGTCGCGTCGAACGCGTCGAGCGCGTCCATCTGCATCCGGTAGGCGAGCTCGAACGACTGGACGCGCGCCTCGAGCTGCGCGTCCTGCTGGCGCCGCGCCTGGTAGTCCGCGTTCAGTTGGCGGAGCAGGTCGAGCTGCTCGCGCTGGTCCCGCATCGAGACCCGCTTGTTCCGCACGTTCTCGACCAGCTTCTCCACCTCGGTGTGCTGCGAATCGATGTAGGTCCCCTGGTAGATGCCCGGCAGGAAGCCCGACTGCCAGTTCTGCGACTGGTAGATCGGGTAGCCGAAGGGGCACATCGCGATGAAGCCCGGTAGGTTCTGGTTCTCGCTGCCCAGGCCGTACGCGAGCCACGATCCCATGCTCGGCCGCGAGAGGCGCGGCTCGCCGCAGTTCATGAGGAGGAGCGAGGGCTCGTGGTTCGGGTCGTCCGCCTGCATCGAGCGGATGATGAGCATGTCGTCGACGCAGCCGCCCAGGTTCTGGAAGAGATCGCTCACGTCGGCGCCCGACTGCCCGTACTTGCGGAACTTGAAGGGCGATGGGTAGCAGACGCCCGTCTTGTTGTTCGCGTTCGCGGCGAGGGCGCTCGAGGGCGGGGGCTTACCGGCGTTCCGGTCGAGCGCCGGCTTGGGGTCGAACGTGTCCACGTGGGACGGCCCGCCGTTCGCGAAGATGTGGATCACCCGCTTCGCCTTGGCGGCGAGGGGCGGGCTTTTCACGGAGAGCGGATTGTGGACCGTGGTCTCCTGGCCCAGCGCCTGCTGCATGAGGCCTGAGAGCGCGAGCGCGCCCATGCCCATGCCGCCGCGGCAGAGCAGCTCGCGCCGCGTCAGGAATCTTCCGTCCGGCGGCTGGGTCATGCGGGGTCCTCTTCCTGAGCTAGGCGAGGTGAATTCGTAAGGATGAACTGCACCACAAAGTCACAAAGGACACAAAGAACTCTTTGATTGTCGATCTCCAAGAAGGGTCTTCTTGGTGTTCTTTGTGGCTTTGTGGTGAGTTTCATTTCTACTGTTTCACTTGGACCTACTTAGTCCACGAACGTGAACTCGTTGGCTTCCAGGAGCACCTGGGCGTACTTCTCCCACGGGGCGAGCGGCTCTGGGAGCTTCTCCGCGGGGCCGCCGAAGCCCGCGAGGGCGCTCCACTCCTCGTCGGGGGCCGCCATCTTGACCGTCGGCGCCCACGCGAAGGCGTCGCTGTTGGCGTCGGCGCGGCTCTCGATCACGAAGTCGATCGTCTGCCCGCGCTTCACATCGAGCCCCGAGAGCTTCGTCTCCGCCTCGAGGCGGCAGGCGGTCCAGGAGGCGAGCTCGCCGTGGGCGCTCGAGACGATCCGGGCGCGCACGCCGTCGCCCGCCTTCTCCTTGTGGACGAGCGTGCCGGAGATCGCCACGACGCCGTCGCGCGGCGCGGTCCAGCGGCGGACGAGCGGGTCGGCCCCCGCGTGGCCGCCCTGCGCATTCAGCATGCACCACCCGGCCTTCGGGTCGGGCAGCTTGGGGCCGCCCTGCCAGGCGCTCCCCGTGTAGTGGGGAAGAGGGGTGAACGACGCGCCGAATCCGTACTGCCAGGCCGGGAGCTGCGCGAGCGGCTCGTGGGTGGGCAGGCCGAGGAAGGCGAGGCCCAGCGTCACCTCGCGGGCCGTGGCCGCGCGACCGTAGACCGCGCGGTAGAGCCGCTGGATCCGCTGTTCGGGGTCGCTCTCGCCGGAGACCTCGGGGCGGCGGACGAGCACCTGCGCCTGCTCCATGACGAACGGGCTGTTCATGAGGAAGAGCGCCTGCTGCGGGACCGTCGTGACATACCGCTGGGGTGCGTGCATGTCGGGCACGGCAAAGTCGAAGACGCGGAACATGTTGGCGAGGTTCAGGCGGTCGATGTAGCCGTACACCGTGCGGCGGCCCGACCAGGGCTCGGTGGTCAGGTGGACCGCGCGGCCGCCCATCGCCGGGTCGAGCTTGCCGGAGACCTGGAGGACCGAGTCGCGCAGGGCCTCGAACTCGAGGCGCACGCGGTTCATCCGGCCGACCCGGAGGTTGAGCGGATCGGCCTTGACCGTCTCCGCGGCCCCTTCGGTCGATTGGCGCCAGGCGCTGGAGAGCAGGATCAGGCGGTGGAGCTTGCGCGTGGACCACCCTCCTTCGATGAAGCGGAGGGCGAGCCAGTCGAGGAGCTCGGGGTGGGTCGGCCGCTCGCCGCGGGTGCCGAAGTCGCTGGGGGTCCGGACGAGGCCCGCGCCGAAGTGGTGGAGCCAGACGCGGTTCACCCAGACGCGCGCGGTGAGGGGGTTGTCCTTGGAGGCGATCGACTGCGCGAGCTCGAGCCGGCCGTCGGTCTTCCAGGAGACGCGGTTCTCGCCCGAGAGGAGGCCCAGGAACGCGCGGGGCACTTCTTCGCCGGGCGTGCCCTGGTTCCCTCGGATGAAGACCTTGGGCGTAGTGGGCGTCGCGGCGGCCTCGAGCGCCATCGCGCGCGGCGGAGCGCCCGGGTGGAACTGGGAGCCTTCCATGTCCTTCCGCATCTTGCGGAGCTTGCCCTTGTCGTCCTGGTTCAGGAACTGGTCGACCTCTTCCAGCGACATGTTGGGCGCCGCCTCGGGGGCGCAGACGGCGAGCCGGATCGCCTCCATGCTCGGGTGGGGCATCGCGGTGTCGCGATTGAACGAGGAGAGGAGCGCGCCGAAGCGCTGGGCGGCCTCCTTGAGGGACGCTGGCGCTTCGCCGAGCGTCTCGCGGACGATCGGGTTGACGTCCTTGATCTCCGCGAGCACGTCGCGGGCGCGGTCGGCGAACTCCGCCTCGGGGAGCCCGGCGTAGGCGATCCAGGGAGCGAAGACGGGGTCGCGCGTCTCGGCGGCCCGCTTGAGCGTGGCGATCCAGCGGTTGAGGATGATCGGGTTGGGCTTCTTGGGATCGGGGCGGCGGGGCTGTTCTTGGGCGACGCCCTTGGCCTCGCGCGCGGCCAGGAGGTAGTCGGCGATCGTCTCGGCCGAGCGGAAGGTGGAGACGAGGGTCGCGTGGCGGCCCATCTTGAAGGTGGTGATCTCGCCCTCTTTCGTGCGGATCTCCTTCTCGTAGGCCAGGTACTCGGGAGTATTCGGGGGAGTCGCGATGACGGGGAGCTCCTTGGGCGTCGTCGAGCTCGCGAAGACGCCGTAGAGCGAGTAGTAGTCCTTCGTGGGGATGGGGTCGTACTTGTGGTCGTGGCAGCGGGCGCAGGTGGCGGTGAGGCCCATGAGGCCGCGGCAGACGACGTCGATCTTGTCGTCGATCTGGTCGGGCTGGCGGTTGAGGAAGCTGCGGCCGACGGTCAGGAAGCCGAGAGCGGCGAGGGTCTTCTTGTCCGACGCGCTGGGGAGCTTGTCGGCGGCGAGTTGCTGGAGGAGGAACTGGTCGTAGGGGAGGTCGTCGTTGAACGCCTGGATGACCCAGTCGCGGTAGGTGTACGAGAAGGGGAGGCGGCGCTCCTCGTCGACGACCCACTCTTTCGTGTCGGCGTAGCGGGCGACGTCCAGCCAGTGGCGGCCCCAGCGCTCGCCGTAGCGGGGCGACGCGAGCAGTCGGTCGACGACCTTGGCGAACGCGTCGGGGGCGTCGTCGGCGAGGAAGGCGTCGATCTCCTGCGGGGTGGGCGGCAGGCCCGTGAGGTCGTAGGTGGCGCGGCGGAGGAGGGTCCGCTTGTCGGCGGGCGGGGCGGGCTTGAGTCCCTTCTCCTCAAGCCCGGCCAGGATGAAGGCGTCGATGGGGGTCGCGACCCAGGCCTTGTCCTTCACCTCGGGAGGCGCGACGGGCCGGGGGGCCTGGAACGCCCAGTGGGAGCGGGCCTTCTCGAGGTCGATGCCTTTCGCGACGGCTCCCTTGCGCGGATCGGGGGCGCCCATCTTCACCCAGGCCTCGAGGTCGGCGATCTGTTCCGCCGGCAGTTTCTCCTTGGGCGGCATCTGGAGGTCTTCGTCGGCATAGCGGACGGCCTTGATGAGGCGGCTCTCGTCGGGTTTGCCCGGGAGGAGGGCGGGGCCGGAGTCGCCGCCCTTGAGGGTGCGCTCGCGGGTGTCGAGGTAGAGGCCCCCCTTGAGCTTCTTGGCCTGCTCGCTGTGGCAGGAGTAGCAGCGTTCGACCAGGACGGGGCGGACGCGCTTTTCGAAGAACTCGATCTGTTCGGGACTGAGGTCGGGGGCGGGCTTCTCCTGGGGTTGCGCGAGGAGCAGGGGACCGGCCAGGAACAGCGCCGTGGCGGCCAGGAGGAGTCTATACACCGTTCATCGCCCCTATCGAACCTGGCTGAATCCCGCTCTACTCTAAAGTACGGGGGGTGCCGAGGGGGAGTTTCCTCCACATCCGTACAAAGCCGGGGGGCAGGCGCCCTCAGACCCCGAGGTCCGGGAGGTGCTCCACGCGGAAGGGGACGATCTCGTAGGCGCCCTTCTTGGGATCCCAGACGAGGCTGACCAGCATCAGGGTCCGGCAGCTGCCGCAGCGCATGCGCTTGTCATAGGCCTTCTTCGTCGCGACGAGACGTGCGCCGCACGCGCAGGCGAATCCGATCTTGTCGGGCGCGTCGGGCTCCTTGATGTCGGCGTCGAGCGCGCCCTCGGTCTCCTCGTTCGGGTCCACGGGTTTCGCCGTGATGGCGAGCGCCTGGACCGTCTCGTCCTGGGGCGAGAGCTCCGTCGAACGCAGGGGAGGGCCGTCGAGCGGTTCGAGCAGGGGATCGGCGGTGGCTTCGATCCGGGTGGACCTGCCCGCGAGGGCGGAGTGCTCGGGGGCGGGCTCGACGAGGATGCCGTCGAGGACCTTCTCGGTCGGATGGGAGCGCTCCCGGGCCTGCTGGGCAAGCCTGCGGATCGTCTTGCGTTTTTTCCCCAGCCTCATGCCTCGCGACCCTCCTTGCGCCGGCCCCTAATGATACTCCCTCCGGCGCGCCCGATCCATATCTGATGCAAGCATTTTCCGCCGCGCGCGATCGGGTGGGCGTTTGACGGGATCTACTGCTTGTCGGTGAGCTCGAAGTTGGCGGTCTTGGTCTCCTTCGCCTTGACCTCGATCTCCTGGGTCACGGGCTTGTACTTCTCGTGCCAGACCTCGATCGTGTACTTCCCGGGGGGGAGATTCTTCATCGTGAACTTGCCGTCGGGGCCGGTCACGGCGAAGTACGGATGGTCGACCACGTGGG
>CAZSCC010000288.1:0-16389 GCA_964604905.1 uncultured Planctomycetales bacterium | reverse complement strand
CTGGCCTACAGCTTCGATGTGAAGGATCCGGTCGGCCTCTTGCTCGCCCGCCACCCCTCGGTCGCGGCGGCGCTGGGGCGGGAACTTTCCATCGGGACGGAGGAGCTGTCGAAACGATCCGGGGTCGCGGTGGGGGAATTCGAGGTGGGGATCGAGGTCCTGCGGAACCGGGTCCTGACCGAGCTCGCGATCCGCACGGTGGCCTCCGATCCGGGTCTCTCGTTCGCGGAGTTCTGCGCGTCGGTGCTTAAGGACGGTGCGTCGAAAGCCGGACCCGAGGGCCTGCGCTATCTTCAGCACGCCTACTGGACGGCCCGGTCGGTGCCGCTCCTCGAGGCCGCGTATCCCCCGTTCCAGGTCGAGGGGCCGCCCGGGCGGCCCCGGGAAGGGAAGGGGATCATCCCGCCGCTCTGGCCCTTCCTGACCGTAGCCGCCGGGGGAGGCGCGGTGAACGTGGAGCAGGATCCAGGGGGCGTGCTCCGGCGGCCGTGGTGCTACTTCAGCCGCGACGGGCGGCCGCACTTCTACCTGGGATTCGTCGCGGGGATACGGGCGTGGGTCGAGCCGGGGGAGCTTGCTTCGGTCGTCGCGAAGCCCGGGAGGGTGGAGATCGAGGCGAGGAAGGACGGGACTCTGACGCGGTCGGTCGCCATCCCGGTGGACGAAGAGGGGAGGGTGCTGGTGAACTGGGCGGGGACGACGGCCCTCCGTCGCGACTGGTTCGCTCACGTCCCCTTCGTCCGGATCTTCAGCTTCTACGAGGATCGCTACCTTCATCTGGACGAGAACACCCGGAAGGTCCTCGAGCAGCTGGACGAGGACGAGCGGAAGGTGTTCGACGCCGCGGGCTACGTGGCCCGGAGCAACCGGCTCGCCGAGATCCTCAAGGGGTCCGAGGAGAGGGAGGAAGGGGAGGTGCGGGCGATCGAGGCGAAGCTCGACGTCGTGCGCGCCAAGATCATGGAGGCCATGGTTCTGGACATCGCCGAGTCGGACAAGGCCATTCCCAAGCTCCTGAGCGAAGGCAAGGAGCAGCTCGCCAAGAGGACGAAGGAGGCACGGGACCGCCGGCAGACGGAGCTCGACGGCTTCTGGGCCCCGTATCTCCGGGAGCAGGAGCTGAAGCGACTGGTCGAGGGAAAGCTCTGCTTCATCGGGGCGGCCTCGAGCGCCGACCTGCATGCGACGCCGCTCGGGGTGACGCCCGGCGTGGACGTCCTGTCCAATGTCGCGAACATGATCCTGACGGGGCAGTTCATCCGGCGTGGGGCGGCCTGGGTGGATCTGTCGTTTCTCTTCGCCCTGGGACTGATGGTCTCGCTGGCCGTGACCCATTGGAGCACGGTCGGGAGTCTCCTGTCGACCGTCATGATCAGCGTCGCGGCGACGGGGGTCTATTGGGCTCTGTTCACCGGCCCATCCATCCTGATTTCGGGAGCCGGACCGGTCGCGACCTGCTGGTCCACGTTCCTCTTCGTCGTCGCCTTCAAGCTGCTGGTCACCCAGCGTTCCCGGCGGAAGCTCCAGCGTGAGCTCGAGAAGAACACGAGCCCCGAGATGGTGAAGATCCTGATGGAGCACCCGGAGTTCATCTCCAAGCCGCGCAACATGTCAGGCACCTTCTTTTTCTCCGACGTCAAGGCGTTCACCACGATCTCCGAGAAGATGACGCCGGACGTGCTCTTCCCCTTCATCAACCGCATGCTCGACCGGACGACCCGGGCGCTCAAACGACACGAGGCTTACATCGACAAGTACGTCGGCGACGGCGTCGTGGCCCTGTTCGGCATGCCCGTGCCGTCCGCCGACCACGCGCGCAACGCCTGCCTCGCCGCGCTCGACTGCCAGGTGGGGCTGAAGGCGCTGAACGAGGAGTTCGCCCGCGAAGGCCTCCCTCAGATCCAGGTGCGCATCGGGGTCAATTCAGGGGACGTGAAGGCCGGGACCATGGGCGCGGTCGACCGGTCGAGTTATACGGCGATGGGCGACGCGATCAACCTGGCCTCGCGCCTCGAGGGGGCGAACAAGCTGTACGACACCTACATCATGATCGGAGAATCGACGCTGGCGCTGGTGCGTGACCAGTTCCGGGTGCGCGAGCTCGACAAGATCCGGGTGGTGGGGAAGAGGCTGCCCGTCCGCGTGTACGAGCTGATCGGCTCCGCGGAGGCGCCGCTCCCGTTCCCCCCGGGCTTCCTGGAGGCTTACGCGGCGGCCCTGGAGCTCTACCAGGCGCGCCGGTGGCAGGAGTCGATCGACGCCTTCGGTCGCGCGCTCGCCCTGAAGCCGGCGGACAAGCCGTGCGAGAACTACGTCTCCCGCGCCCGGGAGTTCCTCGTCACCCCGCCGCCGGCCGCCTGGGAAGGGGTCTTCGAACTGCATTCGAAGTGATCATCGGGCGGCCGGGATGCCCGGTGATCAGCAGAGATTTTCCGGAGGTCGCCAGGAGGAACGGGACGGTCTGAGGGAAGGCTGGCCCGAGGATAACCCGGCATCCCCCGGCCGCCCGGTGAGCGCCTACTCGCCGCGGGCGCGCACGCGCATGAAGGAGCCCTTCCAGAGGGATTCCTCCGTCGCCTTGCTCGTGGTGCCCGTGAGCTTGAGGATGGCGCGGCGGTTCTCGCGGCTGCCGATCGAGACGTCGTACTGGCGGTACGTGGGCACGAAGACGTCCCCCACGATCCGGTCCATCATCGGCTTGCCCTGATCGTCCAGCACCGGGGTGGTGTAGCTGATCGTCAGAGGCTGCGTGTCGTTCTCGATCCGGGTCATGACCAAGTCGGTGGAGAAGTCGACCACCGCGCCCCCCACCTCGGCCCGGCCGCCGATGGGCTGCCCCAGCTCGACGTAGAAACGGGCGTTCACCGGCTTGCCGTTGATCAGGCGCTCCAGCACGAAGACTCCGAGGTCCTTGGGCGCCGAAAGGTTCTCGCAGTAGATCCGCACGGTCTTCTCGGGGGAGAGGTCGCCCGCGAAGGGGAGCCGCATGTAGAGCGGCATCGAGTCGACCATCTCGCCGTTGGGGCGGATCGCCTGGAAGCGGTAGACGTAGCCCTGCCCTGGCTTCACCGCGCGGTCCGTGTACTCGGGCGTGGCGAGCACCTTGTCGTTCAGCCGCCCGAACGCGTCGGGCTTGTCGTTCTCGCCGCGCCTCCATACGTTGAATCCCGTGTATCCCTTGCCTTCGAAGGAGGCCTTGACGACCAGGTAGTGCTCGGTCTCGAGATACCCGTAGAGCGAGCCTTCGGGAGCGCGGCGGAACGCGTCCTCCGCCCGCTGCCGGCGCTCGAGACGGGCGAGCTGCTCGGCCAGGTCGGAGGCCGCCCTTCTCTGGGCCTGGATCTCGCTCTCGGACTTCTTCTGCTCCTCGGTCTGCTTCGCGATGAACGCGTTCGCGCGGTTCGAGGTCTCCTGGAGCGCGGCCATCTGCCGCGAGTGGGAGGAACTCATCATCCCGAGCAGCCCGACGACGAGCAGCACCGCCGCGGCCAGCTGGAGCCAGGGGCGGGAGCGGACCCACTCGATCACGCCCTCCTCGACGGGTTTCGCCTCGGGAGGACCGCTGCGCTCGATCCTCCGGACCACCGACTCGATCACGGCTTCGCCGAACGCGTCGGTCGAGAGCGCGCTGGCGAGGAGGTTCTCGTTCTTCTGGAAGAGCGACACGAGCTCGCGGCAGGGCTCGCAGGAGAGGAGGTGGTCCTCCGCCTTCGCGCGATCCTCCGCGGGCAGCTCGCCGTCCACGTAGCGGGACAGCAGGGTCTTCATGTCGTCGCCGCAGGCCATTCGGGTATTCCTTCTAGACGTAGAGGTCCATGAGCTTTTCTTTCAACATGAGCCGCGCCCGGTACAGGCGCGACTCGATCGTGGCGATGGGGAGCCCGAGGAAATCGCTCATCTCCCGGTAGGTCATCTTCCGCAGGTGGCGCAGGAGGATGATCTGCTGGTAGATCCGCGGCAGGGAGTTCACCACGTGGAGGACCTTTTCCCGCAGTTCCTCAACCTCGGTGGACGTCTGCTTGAAGACCGCCCCCAGGAATTCGCCCTGCGGCTCGACCCCGTCCTCCGCGATCTTCTCGAGCGAGGCCGGGCGGACGCGCTCCTTGCGGAGCCAGTCGACGCAGGTGGTCCGGACGATCGAGCAGAGCCAGCCCTTGAAGCGGCGCGGGTCCTCGAGGTTGCCGAGGTTGCGGTAGACCTTGAGGAAGGTGTCCTGGGTGATGTCGCTCGCCACGTGGACATCGCCGATGATGTTGTAGGCGATCGAGCCCACGAGGTTCGCGTACTTCGCCATCAGGGACTCGAAGGCCTCGGTCTCGCCGCGGCGGCTGCGCTCGATGAGCGCGGCGTCGTCCGCGGCGGCGCTCCCCTGCCGGGTACGGGTTGGGCGAGGCATATCGACCCCCACTGTAGCACACTCCGGGTCCGTAATCTAGACGCCGGGGAACGGGCGATCCCTGCCGATTTATGTAGGGGAGCCAACTCTTCCGGGGTGCCATCGTTAAAAGGAGGTCCTTGGATGTCAGACCCGAGGGATGCCGTGGGAGACGACCTGCTCGACCGCTGCGCCCGGCGTGACCCGGCCGCGTACCGGGAACTCGTGGAGCGCCTGGAGAAGCCGCTCCTGAGCTTCATCCTGCGGTTCGTGGGCGAGCGGCACGTCGCGGAGGACCTCTTCCAGGATACCTTCGTCCGCGTGGTCCGGACGCTCGGGGAGTTCCGGCCCGAGGCGTCGCTGACGACGTGGATCTACACCATCGCGCGGAACCTGGCGCTGGACTGGCTAAAGGCGAAACGGCGCCACCGGGAGACGCCGCTCGACCGGCCCGCCGACGACGAGGGCGGGAAGGTGATCTCGTTCCGGGAGGTCCTGGCCTCGGGGATCGCGGAGCCCGGAGCGAGGGCGGAGGGGACGGAGGAGGGGCGCCGGGTGGTGGCCGCGCTGGGGACGCTGACGCCCGCGAAGCGCGAGGCGCTGGTGCTGCGGGTTTACGCGGGGCTGCCGTATGCCGAGATCGCGAAGATCGTGAAGTCGCCCGTGGGCACCGTGAAATTCCGGATCCACGAGGCATTGCAGGATCTGGCGGAAGCGCTGGGGGCGGACGACCGACGGTCCGCCGCGCAAGGAGGTTGATCATGGAGTGCGCCGAAGTCCGAACGCTGCTCCCCGAGGCCGCGCTGGGCGATCTCGATGCGGGGCCGGCCCGCCGCGTGGCGGATCACGTGAAGGCGTGCGAGCCGTGCCGCGCCGCGCAGGGGTCGCTCGCGTCGACCCTCTCCGCGCTCCGGGGGGCCGGCGGCGTCCTCCCGTCCACGGAGCGCCGTGAGGCGGCCGTGCGGGCCATGCTCCGCGAGCCGGCGGCCCGGGGCTCCCGTCGCGGGTGGCTCCGCTGGGCCGCGGCGGCGGGTCTGTTCGTCGCCGTGGCGGGGGCGCTCCTCAGCACCGATCGGGGGTTCGAGTTCCGCGTGGCGAGCGTCACGGGCCGCGTCGAGGTGATCGATCGTTCCACCGGCCTCTGCCGTCCCGTGGCGCCGCGCGACCTCGTCCGGCCGGGAGACCATCTGGTGGCCCAGCAGGGCGGGATCGCGCTCCTCGACCTGGGCCCGGGAGAACTGCACGTCGGGCCGGAGACGTCGCTCGATTTCATCTCGGGGCGTAAGATCGTCCTGTCCCGCGGGCGGATCACCGCGGCGCTCCGCGGGTCGAGGGAACTGGTGCTTTCGGACACGGCGAACAATACGGTGACGCTCCGGGCAGGGCAGGTGGAGATCGGCCTCCGGGAAGTGCGGGGCACGGTGGCAGGAGCGCGGGAAGATAAGGGCAAGACGCCGGTCCTGCCGTCTCCCCGCGAGGAGATCACGCGGCGCCTCGTGGCGCGCGTGACCGAGGGCGAGGCGGACCTCGACGGTTCCCACCGCCAGCGGCTCCGCGTGTCCGCCGGGCAGGAGGGGACGTTCGATTTCGGCGGGCAGCCGTCCACGCGGGATTCCGAGAACAAGTAGGAGAGGCTTATGAATCGCATCGCCGGCATCGTGGTCCTGGGCTGCCTCGCGGGGACGGTCGCGCTCGCACAGCAGGCTCCCCAGCCGAAGCAGGACGAGAAGAAGCTGGGCGGCGTCCTCCAGGACGTGAACCTGCACGACCTCACCGTGGCGGTGCAGCGGATCACCAAGAAGACGATCCTCTGGACCGAGGACCTGGGCCTCCGCAACAAGCGGATCCACTTCGTGAGCGATAAGCCGATCGCCGACGACCCCGTCCTCCTCTTCAAGGCCTACCAGTCGATCCTACAGGTGAGCGATCTCGTGCTCGTCCCGGCGGGAGAGAAGGGGGAGGAGATCTACAAGATCAAGCCCTCGCCCGTGGCCACGAAGGCGGCGGTCCCCGTCGATCGGGGCCCGATCGCCCCGCCCGAGGACCGCTTCGTGACGCGGATCTTCCAGCTGCAGTTCGTCAACCCGCGCAACGTGCAGGCCGCGCTCATCAACATGGCGACGTTCCCGCAGAACGTGCTCGCGATCGAGGAGGCGGGCATCATCATCGCGACCGACTTCGACTTCAACATCCGCCGCTTCGAGGAGATCGTCAGGACCCTCGACATCAAGAAGCCCGACATCGAGCTCAAAGTCATCCCGCTCAAGTTCGCCATCGCGCAGGACATCGAGCAGATGATGAACGGCTTGGTCCAGACGCTGGTGGGCCGGCAGTCCCAGCCGCGCGTGGCGGGCGTCCCGGGCGTGCCGGGCGCGGAGTCCGTCAAGGTGGTGGCGGACAAGCGGACGAACGCGGTCGTCGTGCTGGCCGAGCCCAACCGCCTTCCGCAGCTCGAGGAGATCGTGCGGAAGCTGGACAACGAGACGCAGTTCGAGACGAGCGGCATCTATGTCTCTCACCTGCGCCACACGAACGCGATCGACATCGCGCGGACGCTCAACGCGATGTACCGGATCACGATCGACGACAAGGGGGTCCCGACGGGCGGCAGCTTTGGCGCGGTGCGGCCGGGCCAGCAGGTGGGGCCGCAGGGGGCGACGCTACCCGCCACGGGCGGGAGCGGGGCGTCGCAGTTCGGCGGGAGCGGGGCCGGGTCGCAGCTCACGGGCTCTGAACCGACGATCGTGGCCGACATCCGGTCGAATTCGGTCATCATGGTGACCGACCGGAACACCTACAAGACCCTCGAGCAGGTCATCCGCCGGCTCGACCAGCGGCGGCCGCAGGTGCTGATCAAGGCGACCGTCGTCGAGATCCACACCAGCGACAAGTTCGACCTGGGCGTCGAGCTCAATTACCTGCAGGACCCGACGAACCGGCTGATCGGGGGGGGGCGGAGCACGTTCGGCCAGTCGGCCGTCATTCCCGACACGACGAACAACGTCTTCAACATCACGCCCGTCGACACCCCGGGCATCGCGCTGCTCGCGTTCAAGGACCGGATCGGGAACATTCCCGCGATGATCAAGGCGCTGAACGATAAGGCGAAGGTCTCGATCCTCGATGAGCCCGAGGCGGCCACGAATGACAACGGAGTGGCGACGATGAGGGTGACGAGCCAGGTGCCGGTGCTGCAGGAGACGATCACGGGCACGGGGATCGCGCAGCGCACGTTCAGCCGCTTCGAAACGGCGGAGACGACGCTCTCAATCTCGCCCCACATCAGCGAGGGAGGCTACCTGCGGCTGGAGACCACGGTCAAGATCGAGAAGTTCACCCGGGAGTCTGCCGATTCTGCGATCCCTCCGCCCAAGACGTCGCGCGAGATCACCACCAAGGAGATCATGATTCCCAGCGGCGGCACGATGGTGATCGGCGGCATCGTGACGCAGGACCACTCGACGTCGGTGCAGTCGGTGCCGTGGCTCTCGCAGATCCCGCTCCTGGGCTTCCTGTTCCAGCGGGAGCAGGAGAGCCTGGAAAAGCGGACGCTCTATATCTTCCTGACCCCGTACATCCTGTACGACTACGGGTTCGGCGACTATCGGGACCTGACCAAGGACCGCAAGAGCGACATCGAGCGTCTCCGGGGCGAGCCGCTCAAGGGCATGACCGTGGACCTCAAGGCGGACAAGCTGCCCGAGTCGGCGTTCCGCTACCAGACCCCCCGTTCGGCCCGCAAGGAGGAGGAGAAATAACTGTTAACGAAATCGCGCCGCGATTTCGTCAACAGTTTGAAGCCATGGCGCTCATCGACGGGCTCAGGGGGATCCTCGAGAGGGAGAAGCTCTACGTCAAGGACAAGTTCGAGGAGTGGGTCACCCTCGCCCGGACCACCCATCAACCGCTTGATCGGGTCCTGGCGGCATCGGGCTATCTCACTGAGGCCCAGATGCTTAGGGTGTTCGGGGAGTGCCTGGGGCTCCCCGTCCTCGACCGCCTGGTCGAAAAGCAGGTCCCCCAGGAGTTCGTCGATAAGATCCCCGTCCAGTTCGCGCGCCACCATAACCTGATCGCCATCGGCGAGGTCAATGGGACGGTCCGCGTGGCGTCCTGCGCGCCCCTCGAGACCCACCCGATCGACGAGCTCTCGGCGATGCTCGATCGCATCGTGGAGCCGGTCCTCGCCACGCGCGCCGAGATCACAGCCCTCATCAACCGTGCCTACCAGTCCAAGGCCGACGTCGTCGACGAGATGCTCGAGCAGTTCGACGACAATGACCTCAAGGGCCTCGAGAAGGAGATCGAGGGGACCCAGGACCTCCTCGACATCGCCAACAAGGCCCCCATCATCAAGCTCGTCAACATGATCCTCTTCCAGGCGCTGAAGATGCGCGCCTCGGACGTCCACATCCAGCCCTACGAGGACAAGCTCCAGGTCCGGTACCGCATCGACGGCATCCTCTACGACATGATGGCGCCCCCCAAGAAGATTCAGGACGCCATCCTCTCGCGCATCAAGATCATGGGCAAGATGGACATCGCCGAGCGGCGCCTCCCCCAGGACGGCGGCTCCAACGTCAAGCTCGGCGACAGCGACGTCGACATCCGCATCTCGAGCGTCCCCACGATCTACGGCGAGCGGATCGTCATGCGCCTCCTCGACAAGAGCGCCCGCCTCTACGACCTCGAGGAGCTCGGCCTCGAGGGGCAGGAGATCGACATCTTCAAGCGGTTCGTCGACGCGTCCCACGGGATCGTCCTCGTCACGGGCCCGACGGGCAGCGGCAAGACCACGTCCCTCTACGCCGCGCTCAAGAAGATCAACACGATCGAGTACAACGTGATGACGATCGAGGACCCGATCGAGTACCACCTCCCCGGCATCAGCCAGATCGAGGTGAACAACAAGAAGGGCCTCACCTTCGCCTCTGGGCTGCGCTCGATCGTCCGGCAGGACCCGGATATCATTTTCGTGGGCGAGATTCGGGACATCGAGACCGCGACGATCGCCATCCAGGCCGCGCTCACGGGCCACCTCGTCTTCTCGACGCTCCACACGAATGACGCGCCGGGGGCGATCACCCGCCTGCTCGACCTCGGCGTCGAGCCGTACCTCGTCTCGAGCTCGGTGATCGGCGTGGTCGCGCAGCGCCTGGTGCGGCTCCTCTGCAAGCAATGCAAGACCGAGCATGTCCCGACCGAGCGCGAGCTGGCCGGGATCGGGCTCACGATGAAGGACCTGCCCAACGGGAAGATCATGAAGGGGAGGGGCTGCCCCTACTGCCTCAATTCCGGCTACCAGGACCGGACCGCGATCTTCGAGCTCTTCACGATCGACGACGTCGTGCGCGAGCAGTCGATGAATCGGGTGGGGTCGACGTTCATCAAGTCCGACGCGATCAAGCGCGGCATGCGGACGCTGCGGATGGACGGCGCGCGGAAGGTGGTGGCGGGGAAGACGTCGCCCGAGGAAGTGCTGCGCGTCACGCAGATGGACACGCTGTAGGCCATGCCGGTTTACACCTACAAGGCGCTGAAGGAGGACGGCGGCCCCGACGGCGGAATCATCGACGCCGACTCGCCCAAGGACGCGCGCCTCAAGCTCAAGGGGCGGCGGCTTCACGTCACCGAGCTGGCGTCGGTGGAGGAGGCCAGGGGCGGCGCCGCCGCCCGTCCGGTCTTCCGGTTGTTCCGGCGCCGGCGGCCGCAGGAGGTCGCGATGCTGACCCGTCAGCTGGCGACGCTGCTGGGGTCGGGCATCCCGATGATCGGCGCGCTGACCGCGATCATCGACCAGACCGAGCACCGCGACATGAAGACCTCGCTCATGGGGATCCGCGAGAAAGTCTCGCAGGGCGGCTCGCTTTCGGACGCGATGGCGATGCACTCCGTCTACTTCAACGACCTCTACGTCAACATGGTCCGCGCGGGCGAGGCGGGCGGGAACCTCGACAAGGTCCTCTTCCGCGTAGCCGACTACCTGCACTCGCAGAACCGGACGCGGGCGAAGGTGGTTGCGTCGCTCACCTACCCGATCATCATGCTGGTGATCGGTGTCGGTGTCGTCGCGATCCTGCTCACGTACGTGGTGCCGAAGATCCTGGAAGTCATCAAGAAGCAGGGGAAGGCGGCGCTCCCGCTGCCCACCGAGATCCTGGTCCTCGTCTCCGGCTTCATGGGCCGGTACTGGTGGCTGCTGCTCGCGGGCGTGATCGGGATCGCGTACGCCTACTGGCAGGCGCGGCAGACGCCGGCGGGCCGGCTGTGGACGGACACGATGAAGCTGCGGATCCCCGTCGTGGGGAACCTGATCAAGAAGGCGGCGATCTCGCGCTTCGCGATCACGTTCGCCACGCTTCTCGAGAGCGGACTGCCGGTGCTCGAGGCGATGGGGGTGGTGAAGCGGGTGGTCGACAACGCGCTGCTGGCTGAGACGCTGGAGATGGTGCGCCAGAAGGTCGCGGAGGGGGCGGACATCGCCACCCCGCTCAAGAATAGCAAGGTCTTCCCTCCGGTGGTGGGCTACATGATCGGGGTGGGCGAGGAGTCGGGGCGCCTCGAGGAGTTGCTCAAGAAGACGGCGGAGGCGTACGACGAGGAGGTCGACGTGGCGGCGCAGAAGATGACCGCGCTCCTCGAGCCGCTCATGATCGTGATCATGGCGGTCGTGGTCGGGTTTATCGTACTATCGATCCTTCTGCCGATCCTTCAGATGTCCAATATCTAGGAGCTGGCCATGAACACGCGGCGCGACAGGGGTTTCACGCTGGTCGAGATGATGGTGGTCATCGTCATCATCGGGATCCTGGCGACGATCGTGATCGTCAACATCTCGGGGAAAGGCGACATCGCGAAGATGAAGGCCACGGAGGCGATCCTCAAGCAGGTGGGGGGCCAGCTCGAGATGTTCAAGCTGAACCACAACAAGTACCCGGTGGCCGTGATCGACCTCTTCCGGATGCCGCCCTACATCGACCCGAAGGAGTGGCCGTCGGGCGGATACCTGACCGACCCGCCCATGGACGGCTGGGGCCACGAGTTCTTGTACCGCGTGCCGGGCTCCAACGCCGCCCCCTTTGACCTCTACAGCCTGGGCGAGGACACCCGCGAGGGCGGCGAGGGTCCCGCGGCCGACATCCATTTCCGGAAGCAGCAGCGGTAGCCAAGTGTTCATCTTGACACCCGGTGCCCAGATCAACAGTTCGGAAGTGTTGATCTGGGCACCGGGTGTCAAGATGAACAGTTCGAGGCGGGGGTTCACCCTCATCGAGCTGATCGCCGTGGTTGTCATCGTCGGGGTCATGGTGGCGCTGACGGCGACCCGGCTGGACTTCCTCGTGCCCAAGTACCGGCTTCGGGCCGCGGCTCGCGAAGTGGCGGCCGCCCTCAAGCTCGCCCAGGCGCGCGCGGCCTCCACCGGCAAGGACGTCTACGTCGAGATGGACCTCTCCGAAGGCCGCTACTGGCTCCTGGTCGCCTTTCCACGCGAGAAGGAGGAGGGGGCCTCCGACGTCGAACCGCGCGGCCTCGAGTACCAGCCGGTCTTCGAGCGCACGCTCCCCGAGGGAGTCGAGTTCTGGGACGTCATCTTCGGCGCCAAGGAGAAGGTCGACCGGGGCCGCACCCGGACACGCCTGTCCCCTTTCGGGTCGTCGTCCCACGTGATCGTCAACCTGCGCAACAAGGAGGACCGTCGAGCCGCGGTCCGGTTCAACGGCTTCACCGGCTATGTCTCCTTCTACGAGGAGCGGAAGGACGCGGAGGAACTGCTTGAAGACGCGGGCCCGTAGCGACGTCGGATTCACCCTCGTCGAGGTGGTGATCGCCCTGGCGATCATCGCGCTCACGGCGGTCGTGCTGCTCGACCGCCGCGTCGAGATCGTGCGCGACGCAGGACGTTCGCGCGACGTCCGCATCGCCTGGTTCCTCGCCTCACAGAAGCTGGGCGAGCTGGAGCTGGACAAGGCGCTCTGGCAGGGACAGGGCGGGTCGTCGTCCGGCGACTTCGGGGAACTCGGCGAGCCCTACGCGCGGTTCACGTGGGAATACATGGTCGTCCGCGTCCCCGTGGAGACGGTCGATCCCCTGTCGACCCCCACGCCGCAGAAGCCCAAGGAGATCTTCCGCCTCGGCCTCAAGGTCGCCACCGAGGGCCTCGGCGAGCCGATCCTCCTCGAGGCGATGTTCCCCGTCCCCGAGTCGAAGCCCGCCGCCCCGGCCGAGGGGACTCCGCAGCCCCCGGGTCCTCCGGGAGGAGCGCCGAAGTGACGCGCCGCGAAAACGGGTTTACGCTCGTCGAGCTGATGCTCTCGATCCTGCTCCTCGCGGTCATGATGTCGATCATCTACGGCGCCGTCGTCTCGACCGTCGAGGCGGCCCACCGCGTGGAGGAGATCAACCAGGGGAGCGAGATCGGGCCGGCCATTCTGTCCCAGATCCGCGAGGACCTGGAGGGCGCGTTCCTGCCGGCCAGGGACGCGGAGTGGTTCGTCGCCCTCCCGCGGAAGGGCTCGACCGGCGACCGCGATCGGATCGACTTCGTCACCGCGCGGATGGCCTACGGCGCCCGCAAGGACGGCGAGGACCCTGCCTTCCACTCCGTGAACGAGGTGGGCTACCAGGTGATCGACGGCCGGCCCGGGACCGACGCGACCGTCGGGGTCCTCTACCGCCGGGAGGATTACTTCATCGACAACGAGCCGCTTCGCGGCGGCCACCTGATGGAGATGTACGACCGCGTGCGCCACTTCCACCTCGAGTTCTACAACGGCGAGAAGTGGATGCCCGACTGGAACTCGAAGCGCGAGAAGAACAAGCTGCCCCAGGCGGTGCGGATCGAGCTGCGGATCGTGGTGAACGACCGCGACAACAAGAACCTCGAGCAGAGCTTCGTCTCTATCGTCACGTTCCCGAGGTAGCCGTCCCCGCCATCTCCTTCTCCACCACGTGGCACGCCACCTTGTGCCCGCCGTAGTCGATCGTCTTCGGCGCCTGAGTGTCGCAGAGTCCCTTGACCGCGACGGGACAGCGCGGGTGGAACCGGCAGCCCGCCGGCGGGTTGAGCGGCGAGGGGACGTCGCCCTGGAGGATGATGCGCGAGCGCTTGCGCTCGGGGTCGGGCACCGGCACCGCCGAGAGGAGCGCCTTCGTGTACGGGTGGAGCGGCCGCACGTAGAGGTCCTCGCTCTTTGCGGTCTCGACGATCTCGCCCAGGTACATGACCGCCACGCGGTCGCTGATGTACTGGACGACGGACAGGTCGTGCGAGATGAAGAGGTACGCGATCCCGAACTTCTCCTTGAGCTCGACCAGCAGGTTCACGACCTGCGACTGGACCGAGACGTCGAGCGCGCTGACGGGCTCGTCGCAGACGATGAACTTCGGGTTGAGCACCAGCGCCCGCGCGACGCCGATCCGCTGCCGCTGGCCTCCGGAGAACTCGTGCGGATACCGGTTGATGTACCCCGGATCGAGGCCGACGCGCTGGAGTGCCTCCTTCGCGCGGTCGAGCCGCTCGTTCTTGTTGCCGATGCCGTGGACGGTGAGCCCTTCGGTGACGATGGCGCCGACGGTCATGCGCGGGTTGAGCGAGCTGTAGGGGTCCTGGAAGATGATCTGCAGGTCGCGGCGGTGGCGCCGCATCTCGGCGGGGGAGGCCGCCAGCAAGTTGGCATCGTTGTAGAGGACCTCGCCCGAGGTCGGCTCGATGAGCCGGAGCAGCGAGCGGCCGGCGGTCGTCTTCCCGCATCCGGACTCGCCGACCAGGCCCAGCGTCTCGGAGGGACCGACCGTGAAGGAGATGTCGTCGACCGCGCGCACGTGGGCGACGGTCTTGGAGAAGACCCCCTTCTTGACGGGGAAGTACTTCTTCAAGTGTCGGACGGTGATCAGATCAACCATGGCGGACCCCGAATCGGGAATCACGGATCACGAATAGGGGCGCCGCGGCCCGCTGATTCGTGATTTGGGATCCTTGATTCTTCCTCATCCCTTCACCACATCGCACGCCACCCAATGGCCCGGCCTGATCTCGCGCAACCCGGGCTCCGTGACCTTGCACGCGTCGACCACCGACGGGCAGCGCGGATGGAACTTGCACCCGGTGGGGAAGCGGAGCGGATTGGGCACCGTCCCGGGGATGACGTTGAGCTTGTCGGACTTCTTCGAGGCGAGCGACGGGCGCGAGCGGAAGAGGCCCAGGGTGTACGGGTGGAGCGGATTCGCGAAGAGCTCCTTGACGGGGGCATACTCGACGACCTTAGAGGCGTACATGACGGCGACGTAGTCGGCCAGTTCGGCGACGACGCCCAGGTCGTGGGTGATGATCATGATGGACATGCCGAACTCCTTCTGGAGGTCGCGCATGAGGTCGAGGATCTGGGCCTGGATGGTGACGTCGAGCGCGGTGGTGGGCTCGTCGGCGATGAGGAGCTGCGGGTTGCACGCGAGGGCCATGGCGATCATGATGCGCTGGCGCATGCCCCCCGACATCTGGTGGGGGTACTCGTCGACGCGGGTGCGCGCCGAGGGGATCTTGACTTTCTCGAGCATCTGGATGGTGTGCTCTCGCGCCTCGGCCTTGTTCTTCCCGAGGTGGAGCAGGACCGCCTCGGCGATCTGGTAGCCGACGGTGAAGACCGGATTGAGCGAGGTCATGGGCTCCTGGAAGATCATGGAGATCTTGTGGCCGCGGATGGATCGCATCTCACCCTCAGGGAGCCGGGTGAGGTCGACGCCCTCGAAGAGGATCTGTCCCGCGACGATGCGCCCGGGGGCCGAGATGAGGCGGAGGGTGGAGAGGGCGGTGACGGACTTCCCGCAACCCGACTCGCCCACGACGCCGAGGGTCTTTCCCTTGTAGATGGGGAACGACACGCCGTCGACGGCGCGGACCACTCCGTCGTCCGTGAAGAAGTGGGTCTTCAGGTTCCGGATGTCGAGCAGGATCTCGCCGTTCTCGTTTCCCATGAAGTCGGGCCAGTCTATCAGGCTACTGGGTTCCCTTCAATCTCGGGTCCATGGCGTCTCGGAGGCCGCTTCCGACAACGTTGAATACCGTGACCGTGAGGAAGATCGAGAGCCCCGCGAACACCGTCAGCCACCACTTCTCATAGTTCGACGTGGCGATAAGAAGGATCGAGCCCCAGCTGGGGGCGGGCGGCCGGACGCCGAAGCCCAGGACCGAGAGGGAGGCCTCCGTGATGATCGCGCCTACGATGCCGAACGGCACGGCGACGAAGGCGGGGGAGAGGGCATTCGGCAGGATGTGACGGAAGATCACCCGGAGGTTGGACGCTCCGAGCCCTCGGGCCGCCGCGACGTAGTCGATCGAGCGCTGCTTCAGGAATTCTCCCCGGGTGAGCCGCGCGATGGTCGGCCATCCTGTCAGACCGATGACCACCATGATGATGTAGATGCTCGGCCCGATGAGGGCGACGAGGGTAAGGATCAGGAAGAAGGAGGGAAAGAGAAGGACGATCTCGATGACCCGGGAGATGACCATGTCCACCCTCCCGCCGAAGTAGCCGGCCACCGCGCCGATGATGATCCCGATGGTGATGTAGATCGAGACCGCGACGACTCCGATGGTCATGGAGATCCGCGTGCCGTAGATGATCCGGACCAGCACGTCGCGGCCCGAGTCGTCGGTGCCCAGCAGATGGATCTGGGTGTCGCGGAACCGGACCGACTGCTCCGGTGGCTTCTTGAAGAGCGGCTTCTTGAAGATGATGTCCAGGTCATGTTCCATCGGCCCGTAGGCCAGGAGCGTGAAGACTCCGGATCCCTTGCCTTGCAGGCGGTCCTTCTTGAAATCCCGTGCGAAATACCGGTTGTCCGGCGCCCCGAACGCCATGAGGGGGATCGCGACCGCCAGGAAGAGCGCGGCGGGGAGGCCGATTTGAAGGAGGCGTTGGCCGTCGGGGGTCGCGTTCCTCCGGGCCCTATGGTTCCGCCAGGCAAGTCCGGCGGCCGCGATCCCTAAGGCGGCGATCCGCAGCGGCCAGCGGATC
>CAZSCC010000287.1:0-1922 GCA_964604905.1 uncultured Planctomycetales bacterium | reverse complement strand
TGAGCGTCCGACGAGGATGGACTACAGGGCACACTTCCCGCTGGAGAGAGCGAGAGGGGAAGCAGACCCTGTCAACGCCACTCGGGCTCGGTGAAATCGTACACCGATCGACAACTCTTGGCGCCGAAGGCGGCTCGCTGTAAACTGTTGGGCCCCAAGGTGGCGTACCCAAGTGGCCTAAGGGGACGGTTTGCAAAACCGTTATTCGTCGGTTCAAATCCGACCGCCACCTCCAATCCCCCTCGCAACGAGGGGGTTACGAACGGCCTTTTCCGACCGCCCGGGACGGGGCTTTTTGTACGACCGGTGTACGATCTTTTCCGCCCAGGCAATCGGTTGCGCCCTTCAGGCTGTCAGGCGCCAGGTGAGCGTAGCGACTCACCATGTTGGGAGTGGTGTGGCCGACGATCTTCATGATGATCCGGTCGGGGATCCCGGCCGCGACCATCCTGGAGACGGCGGTGTGCCGGAGAGTATGGAAACTCACGCCTTCGACGTTGGCCCGCCTCGCGGCGACGGCGAACGTTTTTGAGACGGACGTGACCTTGTACGCCTTCTTGAATCCGGGATTCACGAATACGTACGGCACGAACCCATCCTCGCTCGCTACGGGCTTCTGAGCGTCGAGAGTCATCTTCAGGACCGCGTTGATCGGGACATGCCTAGCCCGGTGGCCTTTGGACTCAGAGCCGATCCGGATGAAGCCGCCTTGCACGGCCTCGCCGTCCTTGCGGTCGACCTCCGCCCACCTGAGGCCGAGGATTTCACCCAGCCTCATTCCGGTGTTCGTCGCCACGATGATGATCGGGACGAGGAACATGGGGGACGCCTTCAGGATCTCCTTTTCCTCGTCGGGGGAGAGGACCCGGTCCTGTGAATTGTCCTCCCGGAGCTTCTTCACGTCTTCGACGAAGTTCCTGTCGATCAACCCCCACCGCTTTGCCATGCCAAGGACGGACCCGAGGAACTGGCGCTCTCGGTTCATCTGAGCCTTGGAGGGCGGGGTCCCCCGGTACGTCTTGCTCGACTTGCGCTTTGCGAAGTACTTCTCGATATCTCCGGTGGTGATTGCCCCCAAGAGCATTGGGCCAAAGGTGCCCTTGACGTTCTCATAGAGCATCTTGTCCCGTTCGTGGGTGCTCTCCCGTCGTACCGGAGGGGCCTGGGCGATCATGTATTCTTCGTCCACGAACTTCTCGAACGTCACGAGCTTGCGTCGCTCAAGCGTCAGCAGGCCCTTCTCCTTCGCCTCCGCGATCTCCGAGAGGCGGGACCTGAGCACGCGTTGGGCTTGCTCCTTGGATTGGGCATCGGTCCTCTCGCGGTGCCATTTTGCGTCGAGGCCCTTGTAGAGGATGCACCAGGTGGGACGACCTCGCGTCCTCATATCCTTCCAAATGGATGCCATCCGGTCTCCTTTCTGCGGCTGTGCCGCTAAGTAATCAAGCTGACAACTGATTCGCCTGTCCCTTCAGGAACTTGACTAGGCCCACGATATCCACCCGGAGCGTCCTGGGTCCGACGCGCAGGAGGAACTTCCGCGGCAAATCCCCGCGGTCGAACTTCTTCCGGAGCGCGGGCCCCGACATGCCCAGGATGGGTCCGGCCTCCGCGAGCGCGGGGTAGCGGTCGAGGCCCGGTGTCGTGGTCTGTCCCTGTCTGGACTCGGGCGTCCCGACCAGCGAAAGCTGCTTATGTTCATTCATGAGAATCCGTCCTTTCCGCTCCCTCCAAGGGGCGTTAACAAACCCAATTCGATCGTAGGTGAGATCGGAGAACTGTCAACCAGGGTCCTGAAACGTCGTTCTCGGGAGCTCAGGCCGCTTGAACGGCGTCCTCCGGCGGGACCGCGCCGAGTCCAGCACCCGGAGGCGGCGGGACCGACCCACGAGCGGTCGCTCCCCTCCCGGACCCCTCCAGGG
>CAZSCC010000286.1:0-4313 GCA_964604905.1 uncultured Planctomycetales bacterium | reverse complement strand
CCCCGCCGAAGAAGTGAGGGTTCCCGGGCGCGGCTCTGGAGAGATGGAGGCGGATCGGCCCGGGATCATGATGAAGCGGCCGGGCGTGATCTTCCTGGGCCTCCTTCTCGGCGCGATCGGGTGCGGACCCCTGAACCCCCCGGACCGCTCCCGGCTGCCGAACATCATCCTCATCTACGCCGACGACCTGGGATACGGAGACCTCTCCTGCTACAACCCCAGGGGCGCCAACAAGACGCCGCGACTCGACAGGATGGCCGCCGAAGGCATCCGCTTCACCGACGCCCACAGCCCTTCGACCGTCTGTTCCCCTTCGCGATACGGGCTCTTTTCCGGCCAGCAGATCTACCGCTCGACCGGCCGGGGCGGAGGGGCCTTCGAGGGACCCGGGGGGCCGAGCTTCCTGAAGCCGGGAACGCTCACGCTCGGGGACATGCTCAAGGAAAAGGGATACCGGACCGGCATCTTCGGGAAATGGCACGTGGGACTGACCTGGCTCGACAAGGACGGGAAACGGCTCGGAGGAGGCTTCGAGAACTCCCTCCTGATCGATTACGAAAAGTCCACGCCCCTCGCCGACGGTCCCAACAAGCGCGGCTTCGACGAATCCTTCATCACCCCGAACTGCCCCAACACCGACCCTCTCTACATTTACATCGAGAACGGCAGGGTCCCCGTCCCCGCCAGCCAGCGCCACACGTCGTCGAGCCTGCCCAACCCCGGCGGCAAGTGGAGGTGGGACAACGACGAGGGGTGGATGGCTCCGGGATACAACTTCATGGAAGCGGACCTGCTCTTCTACGAGAAGACCCGCGCGTTCATCACCGAGCATCGCAGGAAAACGCCGGAGCAGCCCTTCTTCGCGGTCCTCTCCACCCAGATCGCCCATGCTCCCGTCCTGCCGGCTCCCGAGTTCAATGGAGCGACGAAAGCCGGGCCCCGAGGGGATTTCATCTGGGAACTCGACGTCCTCGTGGGGCGGATGCTCGATCTCGTCAAGAAACTCGGGATCGACGAGGACACCCTGATCCTGTTCAACGCGGATAACGGCGCCGAAACCCTCCATGCCCACTGGATGCGGGAGGACTACGGGCACGACGCCTCGGGAGGATGGAGGGGCGTGAAGCGGGACGCCTGGGAAGGCGGCCACCGGGTTCCGTTCCTCGCGCGCTGGCCGGGCCGGATCCCCAAGGGCCAGGTCTCCGACCAGATGACCAACACCACCGACATCTTCGCCACCCTCGCTTCGATGGTCGGGTACACGCTCCCGGACACCGCCGCGACGGACAGTTTCGACATGCTTCCGGCCATGATCGGCATCCAGGGCAAGACGGAATCCATCCGGCCCCATCTCCTCACCCAGAGCTTCGGAGGCGAGTTCCAGATCAGGCAGGGCCGATGGAAGTACCTCGATCACCGGGGGTCGGGAGGAAACAATTACGCCCAGGGCCCCATGAAACAGTACGCCCTTCCGGAAACCGCTCCCGAGGCGACGGGGCAGCTCTTCGACCTGGAGAAGGATCCGGGTGAGACCAGCAACCTCTTTTTCAGAGAGGAAGCCAAGCGGAAGGAACTCCAGGCGCTTCTGGAGCTGCTGAAGTCGAGCGGCCGGAGCGCCCCGAAGAGCCGGACTCCCCTCGGGATCGCGAAGATCCCGGTGCTCCGGGAGAACTAACCCGGGCTAAGGGTAGAAACGAGCCCTATCATTCGGTATCGAAGGTTGATTTGACCCTCCAAGGTTCTGGCCCGCAGGGCACTCGACAACGCCACCCTCGTTCGGATTCTCCTTCAGGGGAGGGCACGGATCACTGCGTTCGTCCAGATCATCGTCCGGGACTATCGGAAGGGCTGACCTCAATCGCCTTCGCCAGATCAGAGATCGCCCCATCGATAACTCTCCGTAGACTTCGCGCTCTACCGCGGTTGTAGTACGCGGTGGCCTATCGGGGATCGCTTTCAATGGCCCTGCACGGGGAGGCTGCGGGTTCGATGCCTCACTGGAAGTCGCGGCCTTGAACTGCGCCTGGACCCAGGCTTCCGCGGGTCCACCGGCCCTCACGCCAGGATCGGGCGGATCACCTCGCCGGAGACGTCGGTCAGCCGGTAGCGGCGGCCGTTGTGGAGCCAGGTCAGGCGCTTGTGATCGAGACCGAGGAGATGGAGCATCGTCGCGTGCAGGTCGGGGATCGAGACCGGGTCGGCGGCGATCTTGTAGCCCAGATCGTCCAGCTGCCCGTGGCTCGTGCCGCCCCGAATGCCGCCGCCCGCCATCCAGACTAGGAAGCCGTGGGGGTTGTGGTCGCGCCCCACGCCCCCTTGGGAGACCGGCATGCGGCCGAACTCGCCCGCCCAGACGACGAGGGTCGAGTCCAGCAGGCCGCGGCGCTTCAGGTCCTTGAGCAGGCCTGCGATCGGGACATCCGTCTCCTCGCACCGCGCGTCGTGGTTCTTCTTCAGGTTCTCGTGCGCGTCCCACTGGTCGTCGCAGTAGGCCTGGACGAAGCGGACGCCGCGCTCGACGAGCCGGCGCGCCAGGAGGAGCTTCTCCCCGTAGGGACGGGTGACTTCGCGGTCCAGGCCGTAGAGTGTTTTCGTCTCCTTCGGCTCCGTCGACAGGTCGACCGCCTCGACCGCTTCGGACTGCATCCGGTAGGCCATCTCGAAGCTCTCGATCCGCGCCTGGAGGTCCTCCTCGCCCGGGTGCCGCACCGCGTGGGCCCCATTGAGGCGCGCCGCCAGGTCCAGCTGGGCCCGCTGGCCCGCCGCCGGCAGGTCGGAAGGACGGCTGAGATTCAGGATCGGCGCCCCCTGCGAGCGCAGGATCGTCCCCTGGTACGATGCGGGAAGGAATCCCGAGCCCCAGTTGAGCGCCCCGCCCTTGGCGCCGATCCGGTTGCCCATGACGACGAAGCCGGGGAAGTTGCGGTTCTCCGAGCCCAGGCCGTAGGTGGCCCACGCCCCGGCGCTGGGGAAGCCCGGCCGGATGACGCCGGTGTTCATCTGGAACATGGCCGGCGCGTGGCTGTTCGATTCGCAATGGACGGACTTGACGAAGGCGATGTCGTCGACGCACCCCGCGATCGCGGGGTACTTCTCGCAGACCCAGGCGCCGCTTTTTCCGTGCTGCCGGAAGGCGTAGGGGGACTTCATCACGGGCCCGGGTTTCCCGAAGAAGACCTCGACGCCCTCGAGCTTCTTCCCGTGGGCGCGCTCGAGGCCGGGCTTGGGATCGAATAGATCGAAGCCGCTCGGCCCTCCCTCCATGTAGAGCCAGATCACCGACTTCGCGCGGGGCGCGAAGTGCGGCGCGCCCGACTCGGCGGCAAGGAGCCCGTTCGCCCCGAGCAGGTCCGCCAACGCGACGAGCCCGAACCCCGAGCCCGCCCGGGAGAGAAAGTCGCGCCGGGAGCAGCAGCCGCTGTCAGTCGACATAGACGAACTCATTCAAGGTGAACAGGACCTGGCAGAAATTGACGAGGCCATGCGTCGTGACGAAATCCCGGGAGGCCGACCGCTCGTCCCCGGCCGGCAGGCGACCCAGCGCAAGGAGGTAGGCCCGGCCCAGCGGATCGGGGTCTGCCGCCACCCGCGCGGCGAAATCAACGGCCCGCGCGCGGACGAAAGCGTCGTTCATCAGGAGGAGCGCCTGGGGCGCCACGGTGGTCGGGATGCGGCGGCCGCAGCTGCCGCTCGGGGAGGGTGCGTCGAAGACCTCCGTCATCGGGAAGGGCACCGACCGCTTGATGAAGATGTAGACGCTGCGCCGCCAGACGGCGGGGCCGTCGGGCACATCCTTCGGGTAATGGTTCTCCCCCTCCGTGCGCGTGATGATCAGCTCCGGCGGGATCGGGACCTTCACGCCCGGCCCGTACATCTCTGGGTTCAGGCGGCCGCTCACCGAAAGGATTGAGTCGCGGAGGGCTTCGGCCTCCAGCCGCAGCGGCCGGCGGTGCCAGAGGAGGCGGTTGTCGACGTCGACCTTCGCCGCGGCCGGGTTGAAGCCGGTCCCCTGCCGGTAGACGGCGCTCCGGAGGATCAGGCGGTGCAGCTCCTTGAGCCGCCACCCGCGCGCAATCAGCTCGGAGGCCAGCCAGTCGAGCAGCTCCGGGTGCGTGGGCGGCTCGCCCTGGGCGCCGAAGTCGTTCGGAGTCCGGACGAGGCCCTCTCCGAAGTGGTGTTTCCAGAGGCGGTTGACGATCACGCGGGCGAGGAGCCGTCCCGCGCCCGAGTCGACGTCCGTCATCCACTCCGCGAGCGCCGCCCGCTGGAAGCTGGTCTTCGCCCCCGCGGGCTTCCGGATCACGGGCTCTCGG
>CAZSCC010000285.1:0-10776 GCA_964604905.1 uncultured Planctomycetales bacterium | reverse complement strand
ATGAATCCGACCGTGAATCCCAGGCCGACGATCAGCATGGGCTCCAGGATGCTCATGAGGGCGCTGACGGACGCATCGACTTCCGCGTCGTAGTTGTCCGCGATCTTCAGCAGCATCTTGTCCAGCTCGCCGGTTTCCTCGCCGACGTCGATCATGTTGATGACGATATCGTCGAAGACGCCGCACGCGGCCAGCGGCTCGGCGATCGACTCGCCTTCCCGGATCGAGTCGTGCACCGTCCCGATGGCGTTCGAGACCACCTCGTTGCCGGTCGCGTTCTTCACGATCGACAGGGCCTCCAGGATCGGGACGCCCGACTGGAGCAGCGTGCCGAGCGTGCGGCAGAACCGGGCGATGACCGACTTCTTGATGATCGTGCCGACCAGCGGAGCGCTCAACTTCATCTTATCGATCGCGAGGCGCCCGCCTTTCGTCCGGCCCCAGGCCTTGATGATGAACCAGAAGATGAACGGCGCCGCGATGATGATGTACCAGAAGCTCTCGATGAAGTTCGAGATGCCCATCAGCATGACCGTGAGGGCGGGCATCTCGACCTTGACCGTCGTGAACACCTCGCGGAACTTCGGGACGATGAACTTCATGATCCCCAGGACGACCGCCAACGCGATCGTGATGACGACCGCCGGGTAGATCGACGCGCCGATGATCTTGCGCTTCAGGGCCTCCATGCGCTCCATGAAGACCGCCAGGCGCTGCAGGATGACGTCGAGCACGCCGCCGGCCTCGCCGGCCTTGATCATGTTGACGTACAGCTTGTCGAAGGTCTTGGGGTGTTTGGCCAGGGCCTCCGAGAAGGAGGAGCCCGTCTCCACGTCCTCCGCGACCTCGAGCACGATGTTCTTGAGGAGGCCCGGCTTCTGCTGGTTGCCCAGGATCTTGAGGCTGCGGACGATGGGCAGGCCCGCGTCCATGAGCACCGAAAGCTGCAGGGTGAACTGGGTGAGTTGCTTGTGCTTGACCCGGCCGGCGAAGAAAAGGCCCTTGCGCCCCTGCTTTCCGCCCGTGGGCACCGCGGAGATCGGGGGGGCCGCGGCGGCCGCCCTCTGCGTGGGAGGGGCCGCGGCGGGCGTCGGAGGAGGCGTGGCCACCGCGGCCGAGGCGGCCTTCTCCTTGACGTTCATGGGCTTGTAGCCCTTCTGCTTGAGCTTGGCGATGGCGTCGTTCGCGCTGGACGCATCAATATCGGCCTTGATGCGCTTCCCTTTGTTGTCCATCGCCTCGACGGAGAATGTGGGCATACGGCCTCCTACCTGGTCAGCACTTCCGCCCCTATTTCCCGTGCTTGGAGCCCTGGCCCCCAGCGCACGAAAATTCTAGCACAGCCCTTCGGCGGGATTCAAGAGAATCCCTCCCGCCCGATTCAATATTGAATTACCCCGCTCCTAGGCGCCGAAGAGCGTCTCCCGGACCACCTCCTCGATCGACGTGTGGCCGTCGAAGATGCCCAGGAGCCCCGCCTCCCGGAGCGTCCGCATCCCCTGCTCCCGGGCCGTGTGCCGGATCTGTTCCGTCGAGGCGCTCTTCATGACGAGCTCCTTGAGCCGCTCCGTGAGCAGCATCATCTCGAAGATCGCCATGCGGCCCTTGTACCCCGTGTTGTTGCACTTGCCGCAGCCCCGCCCCCAGCAGAACTTCTTCCCCTTCGTCTCGGCCTCGGTCAGGCCGATCTCCATCAGCATCTCTTCCGTGGGGGAGATCTCCTCCTTGCAGCCCAGGCAGATCTTGCGCACCAGCCGCTGCGCCACGATGGCCTCCATCGAGGCGCAGATGAGGAAGGGCTCCACCCCCAAGTCGATGAGCCGGGTGATCGCGCTGGGAGCGTCGTTCGTGTGCAGGGTCGAGAAGACCAGGTGGCCCGTGAGGGCGGCCTCGACGGCGATCTGCGCCGTCTCCAGGTCGCGCACCTCGCCGACCAGGATCGTGTCGGGATCCTGCCGCAGGATCGACCGGAGGAGCATGGAGTAGTTGACGTGGATGTCCTCGTTGATCTGGCACTGCACGATGCCGTCCAGGTCGTACTCGACCGGGTCCTCGGTGGTGATGATCTTCCACCGGATGTCGTTGGCGAAATTAAGGCAGCTGTAAAGCGTGGTCGTCTTGCCCGAGCCCGTCGGACCCGTCACGATGATGATGCCGTGCGGGAGGTTGATGAGGTTCTTGAGCATCCTCATCTCCTCCTCGCGGAGGCCGACGTTCTCAAGGTCCAGCTTGACGACGCTCCGGTCGAGCACGCGCATCACGACCGACTCGCCGAAGATCGTCGGCAGCGTCGAGACGCGGAGGTCGACCGGGCGGCCGCTGACGCTCAGCAGGATGCGCCCGTCCTGAGGGAGCCGGCTCTCGCTGATGTCCAGGTTCGCGAGCACCTTGATGCGCGAAATGATGGGCGTGGCCAGGTGGAGCGGCGGCGCCTCCATCTCGTAGAGCACGCCGTCGACGCGGTACCGGACCTTGAACTCGCTCTCGAACGGCTCGAAGTGGACGTCCGACGCCTGCGCCCTGATGGCCGTCGCCAGGATCAGGTTGAGCAGCTTGACGACCGGCGCCGAGTTGACGAGTTCGTCCACGTTGTACGCGGAGCCCTTCTTCTTCTGGTCCTTGAGCTCCTCGAACTGGAGATCGCCCTCCTCCATCGAGCCGAGCACCGTGCCCAGGCTCTCCTGCCGGTGGGCGTAGTACTTCTCGAGGGCCGCCATCACCGCCTCTTCGCTCGCCACGGCGCCCTCGACCTCGCAGTGGAGCGTGTGCCGCAGGTCGTCGCGGATGTTCACGTCGTGCGGGTTGGCCATCGCGATCGTGAGGACGTTGTTCTCGAACTTGATGGGGACCACGTTGTACGACTTGGCCATCGTGGTGGGGACCTTGTTGATGACCTCGGGCGGAATCTCCATCTCGGAGAGGTCCACCACCTCCATCCCCATCTGGGCGGCGAGCGCAAGGAGGATCTCCTCCCGCGCGACGTACCCCAGCTTGACGAGGATCTCGCCGATGACGCCGCCTTCTTTGCGCTGGATCGAGATCGCCTCCTGGATCTGGCCCTCGTTGACGAGTTCCATCTCCTTGAGGACCTGGCCCAGCGGTTTCTGACGGCCTAGATCGCCTCTACCCATCATTCCGGCGCCCTGTGCAGGCGCCGCCGCCTTTGTCCCCTTTGGAACGGGACCCCCAGCCATAATGCTCATTTATAGGCCCGGCCGGGGGAGGCGTCAACTAGAAACCGTCCGAAAGATGTGGAGCGCGCGCCGGTGTTATATAGTATGGCCGTGCGCACCGCCCTGATCGCGCTCCTCCTGCTCGGCTCCCTGTCCGCGCAACCCCAGGAAAAGCCCCTTCGCGACCAGATCGAAGCCCTGGTCCAGGGCTTCAAGGCGAAGAACGCCCGGCTCGCCGTCCACGTCTTCTCCGTGAAACAGAACCAGACCCTCTTCGCCTCCCTGGAACGCGAGCCCATGATGCTCGCCTCCAACACCAAGCTCCTGACCACCTCCGCCGCGCTCGTCCGCCTCGGGCCCGACTTCAAGTTCCGCACCTCGATCGGCACCGTCGGAGACGAGCTCCACGTCTTCGCCGGAGGGGATCCCAACCTGAGCGGGCGCTTCCACGACGACGACCCGACCGCGATCTTCAAGGCCTGGGCCGCGAAGCTCAAGGCCGCGGGCGTGAAGAAGGCCGCCCGCCTCGTCCTCCACGGCGCCATCTTCGACGACGCCCACCTCCAGCCCGGCTGGAAGAACTACGACCTCTGGTGGTGGTGGAGCGCCCCCTTCGGCGCCTTCTCCCTGAACGACAACTGTATCGACCTCACCCTGGAGCCCGCCGCGGAAGGCGAGCCCGCGAAGGTGACGATCGCGCCCGACACCGCCTACGTCCGGATCGTCAACCAGACCCGCAGCGCCGCGAAACCCGCCAAGCCCTTCGGCTTCACCCGCGCCCCCGGCACCAACACGATCACCCTGCGCGGGGACGTGGGCGGGAAGATGACGCACTGGGTGGCGATCCACGATCCCACGCTGTTCTTCGCGACCGCGCTGAAGGAGACGTTCGCTCGCGAAGGGATCGAGGTCGCCGGGAAGATCGAGGAATCGCCCCAGCTGCTCGAGGAGTGCAAGGGATACCGGGAGCTCGCCTTCTGGGAAAGCGACCTGGCGACGACGCTCGCGACCTGCAACCAGCCCAGCCAGAACTTCTACGCGGAGATGATCCTCCGGACGCTCGGCTGGAAGGCGAAGGGCCGGGGGACGACCGAGAACGGCCTGGCCGCGGCGCGCGAGTTCCTGGAGGGAGAGGCGAAGCTCGCGAGCGTCTCGCAGGCCGACGGCTCGGGCCTCACGCGCGAGAACCGCTGCGCGCCGGCCGACCTGGTGAAACTCCTGCTCTACATGAGGCAGCACAAGAACGCGAAGACCTTCCTCGACTCGCTCCCCTCGAACGGGGACAAGAAGGGGACGCTCAAGAGCCGGATGCTCGCGGCCGACGTGAAGGGCAAGGTGCGCGCGAAGACCGGCCACGTGGCGGGCGTCTCGACGCTCTCGGGGTACGCCGACTCGGCGGGCGGCGACACGTTCGTCTTCTCGATCCTCGCCAACGGCGAGGACGGCGCCTCGGTCGCCGGCGCCGACCGGGTGCAGGATCGCATCTGCGAGCTCCTGGTCCGCCACAAGGGGGAGTGAACTCGACACGACGTCACGAAGGGCACGAAAGAAAGGCGCTGAACGGGCACGGGAACAAGATTCCTTTGTGTCCTTCGTGCCTTTGTGGTGAATTCATTCCAGATGAACTCAGTGGACCTGGTCTAGGATTCACCGCGTGACCCGCATCGCCGTCGTGACCGGCTCCAACCGCGGGATCGGGCCGGAGATCGTCCGCGCCCTCCAGCGCGACCGCTTCACCGTGGTGTCGAACGGCCGCTCCGCCGTCCGCGGGCCCGGCGACCTCCACGTGCGCGCCGACGTCGCGACCCCCGAGGGGGCGAAGAAGGTCGTCGCCGCGGCGAAGAAGGCGTTCGGGCGTCTCGACCTCCTCGTCTGCGGAGTGGGGGATTTCTTCTACACGCCCGTCCGCGAGATGAAGCTCGACGCCTGGGACGAGATCTTCGAGAGCAACCTCCGGAGCGCCTGGCTCTGCTGCCGGGAGGCGCTCCCCCTCCTGAGGAAGCGCGGCGGCGCCATCGTGACGATCGGCGGGCCCGTCACCCAGACGGTCCGCGGCAACCCGCGCGCCGTCGCCTACCAGATGGCCAAGACCGCCCTGACGGTCTTCATCAAGTCGCTCGCCCAGGCCGAAGCCGAGCGGGGGATCCGCGTCAACATGGTCAACCCCGGCTTCATCCGGACGTACGCCTACACCCAGACCGAGGTCGCCGACGCCGCGCGCCGCGTCCCCGCCGGACGCATGGGCGAACCGAAGGACGTGGCCGAGACGGTCGCCTGGCTCGCCTCCGAGGCGGCCTCCTACGTGAACGGCGCCGTCATCGACGTGGGAGGAGGGCTCTGGGTGTGAGCGACCTCTTCGAGTCCAGGGGCCCCGCGCCGCTGGCCGACCGGATGCGGCCGCAGACCCTCGAGGAGTACGTCGGCCAGGAAGTAGTCGTCAAGGCGATCACGAAGCTCGCCGCCCGGCCGCCCTCCATGATCCTCTGGGGACCGCCCGGATGCGGGAAGACGACGCTCGCCCGCCTGATCGCCACGAAGACGAGCCTCCACTTCCAGCAGTTCTCGGCCGTGACGAGCGGCATCAAGGAGGTGAAGGAGGCGATCGACCAGGCCCGCTGGCGGCGCAGCAGCGAGAAGAAGGGCACCCTCCTTTTCGTCGACGAGATCCACCGCTTCAACCGCGCGCAGCAGGACGCGTTCCTCCCCCATATCGAGGACGGGACGGTCGTCCTGATCGGCGCGACGACCGAGAACCCGAGCTTCGAGGTGAACGCCCCGCTCCTCTCCCGCTGCCGCGTCTTCACGCTCCAGCCCCATACGCCGGAGCAGGTCCTCGCGATCCTGAAGCGCGCCGGCGAGCACGAGAAGGTCAAGGTCGAGGAGGGCGCGCTCGAGGCGGTCGCGAACCTGGCCGGCGGCGACGCCCGCACGGCGCTCAATCTCCTCGAGATGTGCGGGAAGAAGGTCACCGCGAAGGGCGTGCAGGAGTTGGCCCAGAGGCGCGTCCTCCTTTACGACAAGGACCGCGACCAGCACTTCGACACCGTCTCGGCCTTCATCAAGTCGATGCGCGGGAGCGACGTCGACGCGGCGCTCTACTGGCTGGCCCGCATGCTGGAAGCCGGGGAGGACCCGCTCTTCGTCGCCCGGCGGCTCGTCATCTTCGCGAGCGAGGACGTGGGGAACGCCGACCCGCGCGGGATCATGGTCGCGGTCGCCGCGAAGGAAGCGGTCCACTTCATCGGCATGCCCGAGGGCTTCTACCCGCTCGCCCAGGCGACGGTCTACCTGGCCACGGCGCCCAAGTCGAACGCGGCCGGCGAGGCCTACAAGGCGGCCCAGGGGGACGTCGAGAAGCTCCCCAACGAGCCCGTCCCGCTCCACCTCCGCAATGCAGTGACCGGTCTCATGAAAGCGTCAGGATACGGGATGGGATACGAGTATGCGCACGACCGGCCGGGGGCGGTCGTGAGCCATGGCCACCGTCCTCCCAACGTCGAGGGCCACGCGTACTACGTGCCCAGCGACCGCGGCTACGAGGCCACGATCAAGAAACTGATGGAAGAGCGGAAGAAACGCCATTAGGATGTCGCCCATGAAACGACTCGCCTGCGCCCTCTTCGCCCTCGCCGGATGCGCCCCCTCGTCGACCCAGCCGCCGCCGGGAGACGCGCCCGACGAGCTCAAGTTCGAGATGGGGATCGCCTCGCAGATCGCCTTCGACATCACGAAGCTCAAGCGGGGCGAGAAGTCGATGTACGCGGTGCGGCTCGTGGGCAAGACCCAGCCCGACTACGTCAAGTACGCCGTGGTGGACGACGACGCGACCTCGATCTGGATCGAGAATACGGTCCCGGCCGACCCGCGACCCTTCGTGATCAAGTCGAGGTACGACCGGACGAACGCGAAGCTCCTGGAGCGCTGGGCAGGCGAGGCGGGCTCGGCCATGCCGGCCAAGCTCTATCCCCGCGACGGGAAGAAGGACGAGGGAGCCCCGCAGCGCGACACCAGCCGGGCCCAGGCCGAGTTCAAGGAGGAGGTCGACTCGATCACGGTGGCCGGGAAGACGTGGACGGCCACGCGGGTCACCACGACGCTCAACTACCCCGGCGGCCGCAAGAGCGTCCTCACCGACTGGTACCACAAGGACGTGCCGTTCTCGGTGGTGATCGAGAACAAGCGGAGCCTCGGGGGCCTGATCAAGCGCCAGTTCGGCCGGCTCACGTTGGAACTCGTCGCGTGGGACTCGAAGGGCGCGCGCCCCGAACTCGAGATCCCCAAGGATATGATCAAGTAAGCGACTTACTTCATCCTATCACGACGTTGACCAGCTTCCCCTTCACGACGATCACCTTCTTGGGCGTGATCCCCGCAAGGGCCGGGAGCGCCAGGGCCTGGGCCTTGAGCTCCTCGTCGGACGCGCCCGCCGCCACCGTGAACTTTCCCTTCAGCTTGCCGTTGACCTGCACGGGGATTTCGATCGTGTCGGACTGAGCGGCATCGGCATCGTAGACGGGCCACGCGGCGCGGAAGACGCTCCCCTGTCCGCCCAGCATCTCGTGGAACTCCTCGCCCAGGAACGGGGCGAGCGGGGCCAGGACGCGGGCGAGGATGCCGAGCACCCCGCCGATCGCGCGGCGCTCGTCGTCGGTCTTCGGGTCGGGCTTCGCCGCGTCGAAGGCGTTCAGCAGCTTGTAGACGGTCGCGATCGCGGTGTTGAAATCGAGCCCGCTCTCGCAGGCGTCGGTCATCCGCGCCAGCATGACGTGGGCCGCCTGCCGGAGCGGCTTGTAGGCCGACGACGGACCGGCGACTCCTTTCACCTTCGGGGCCAGCTCTTCGTAGAGGTCCCAGAGGCGCGTCACCAGGCGGTGGGCACCGTTCAGGCCGTCCTCCTTCCACTTGATCTCCGCGTCCGACGGGGCGAAGTAGAACATCGCGAGACGGGCCACGTCGACGCCCCAGCGGTCCATGATCTCGCCGGGGGCGACCACGTTGCCCTTGTTCTTCGACATGGTTTCGCCATATTCGTCGGCGACCATGCCCTGATGAAAGAGCTTCACGACCGGCTCATCCGTCGGCACCCACCCGGCATCGAAGAGCACTTTCGCGATGAACCGGAAGTAGAGGAGGTGCATGCAGGCGTGCTCCGCGCCGCCAATGTAGAGGTCGACCGGCAGCCACTTCCGCGCCTCCTCCTTCCGCCACGGCTCGGCCGCGTTCTTCGCGTCGAGGTAGCGGTAGAGGTAATAGCTGGAGCACATGAACGTGTCCATCGTGTCGGGGTTGCGCTGCGCGGCGCCCCCGCACTTCGGACACGCCGTGTTCATGAACTCGGGATGGTCGGCGAGCGGCGAGCGCCCCTTCGGGATGAACTCCGAGATCTCCGGCAGCACGACCGGGAGGTCCTTCTCGGGGACCGCCTGCGCGCCGCACTTCGGGCAGTGGATGATCGGGATCGGACAGCCCCAGTAGCGCTGGCGGGAGATCAGCCAGTCCTTCAGCTTGAAGTGGGTCTTCGCCCGGCCGTTCCCCTTCTTCGCGACGTGGTCGATCACCTTCGGGATCCCCGAGGGGGACGGCGTCCCCGTCAGCTCGCCCGAGTCGATCATCGATCCCTCGCCCACGTACGCGTCCTCGTACGCCGCGGGACCCCCCGAGATGACGATCTTGACGGGGAGCGCGTACTTCTTCGCGAACGCGTAGTCGCGCGTATCATGGGCCGGGACGCCCATGACGACGCCCGTGCCGTAGTGGGCGAGCACGTAATCCGCCACCCAGAGCGGAACCTTCTCTCCGTTGAGAGGGTTCGTCACATACTTCCCCGTGAAGACCCCGTCCTTGTCCCCCTCCATCATCCGGTCGCGCTCGCTCTTCTGCGCGGCCTTCTTGACGTACTCCTTCACCTCGGGAGCGGCGATCCCGGCGGCCAGGGGGTGCTCGGGGGCGATCACGACGAAGCTGACGCCCCACGTGGTGTCGGGCCGGGTGGTGAAGACGGTCAGCTTCTTCCCCTCGAAGTCGAAGTCGATCTCGCAACCGACCGACTTCCCGATCCAGTTGCGCTGGAGGGTCTTGGTCGACTCGGGCCAGCCGGAGAGCTTGTCGATATCGTTGAGCAACCGGTCGGCCATTGCGGAGTACTTGAAGAACCAGCAGTTCTCGATCGGCTTCTTGACGACCTCCTGATTGCAGCGCCAGCACTTGCCGTCCTGGCACTGCTCGTTGGCCAGGATGCCGTGCTCCTCGCACCAGTTCACCCGGCTCGCCGCCTGGTACGCCCAGCCGTTCTTGAAGAGGAGCAGGAAGAGCCACTGGGTCCACCGGTAGTAGTCGGGCTCGCAGGTGCGGACCTCGCGCTCCCAGTCGTAGGAGATCGCCATCCGCTGGAGCGTCTTCTTGCCGGTCTCGATGTTCTTCCGCGTCCACGTCCCCGGGTGGAGCTTGTTCTTGATCGCCGCCTGCTCCGCGGGAAGGCCGAACGCGTCCCAGCCGAAGGGGTGGAGGACGTCGAAGCCCTTCATCATGCGGTAGCGGGAGGCGGCGTCGCCGATCGAGTAGTTCCGGAAGTGGCCCATGTGGATGTCGCCCGAGGGGTAGGCGAACATCTCGAGCACGTAGAACTTCTTCTTCGGGGCGTCGGGGGTGCGGGAGAGGGCCTGCCCGGCCCACCGGGTCTGCCCCTTGGCCTCGAGGGCCTTGAAATCATATTTCATCGCGGCGAGATTCTATCCGCTGGGTCCCCGAGCCGCAAGGGATGCGGTTTCGGACAATATCCCTTGCGTTCCCCCCATCCCCCCCTAAAATGGGCTGAGGGCTGCAGCCTCCGATATGCCGGACCATCAAGAGAACCTACACTTCGGTGCCATCGCCATCAAACTCAGCTTCACCACCCTCGAGAAGGTGGACGAGTGCCTTCGCCTCCAGGAAAAGATGAAGGATCTCGGCGTCGCCCCCAAGAAGCTGGGCGAGATCATGCTCGCCAAGGGGTACGTCACCGACGGCCAGGTGAAGGAGATCTTCAAGTACCAGGGTCTGCGGGGCGGCCACACCTCGATCCAGGGGTACAAGATCCTGACCAAGATCGGCCAGGGGGCCATGGGGTCGATCTACAAGGCCCTCCAGATCTCCATGGACCGCATCGTCGCCATCAAGGTCCTCGCCCCCAAGTACTCCCAGAACGAGAAGTTCCGCGAGCGCTTCCTCCGCGAGGCGCGCGCGGTGGCGCGGCTCAACCACCCGAACATCATCCAGGGCATCGACGTGGGCGACTCCAACGGCGTGCACTACTTCGCCATGGAGTACATCGACGGGCCCACAGTGGGCGAGCTCCTCAAGCGCGGCGGCGCGCTCGACGAGAAGCGCGCGGTCAACATCGCCACCCAGATCGCCCGCGCCCTGCACCACGCCTTCAGCCACGGCATCATCCACCGCGACATCAAGCCCGACAACATCATGCTCACGCGCGACGGGACGGCGAAGCTCTGCGACCTCGGCCTGGCGCGGATCGCGTCCGAGGAGAAGAAGGAGCCCCTGACCCAGCTGGGCCGGTCGATGGGAACCCCCTACTACATCTCGCCCGAGCAGGGCCGCGGGGAGCTGG
>CAZSCC010000284.1:0-7999 GCA_964604905.1 uncultured Planctomycetales bacterium | reverse complement strand
CTTGGGCTGGCCGGGGCGGCGGTGCTGATCTACCTATTCGCCGTCCGCGCGCACAGGCCCTGGCCCGGCCTCCCGCGTCTCGAGGCCGGCCCGGTCGCCCTTGCGATCACGGCGATCGTAGCGATCCGCCTGGCCTGGCAGGTAGGGGCCTTCTCACCCCACGTGGGAGACACGCTCACGTACCATCTCCCCAAGGTGGCCGAGTGGATTCGCGCGGGCGGGTTCACGCGCGAGTTGGGGGCCGATGAGCGGGCGAGTTTCCCCGCGGGCTTCGAGCTGATCGAGACCTGGTGGGTGGTCTTCCTCCGCCACGACGCGCTGATCGAGATCGCGGGGATCGAGTTTCTCCTGCTGGCCTTCGCCGCCGTCCACTCCCTTGGGAAGACCCTGGCTCTCGCGCCGCGGACCGCCTATGGGGCCGCCCTTCTGTTCGTCATGGTCCCCTCCTTCCATCTGCAGGCGACTTCTTGCCTCAACGACGGCGCCGTGTCAGCGCTCCTCCTGACTGCCCTGGCCTTCGTGGCGGCCCGCGCCCCTTTCCCCCTGGTGGCGGGCGTGATCGGGCTGGGGATCGGCGTGAAGCCGACCTTCGCGTACGCCCTGCCCGGGGTGGCCTTCCTTGCGTTCGCCGTCCGCCGCAGTCCCGCGCTCTCGATCCCTTCCCCGAGGGGGGCACTTCTGTTCGCGATCGCGACCGCGCTGGCCGGTGCCTCGTGGTATCTCAGGAACCTGCTCTGGTACGGCAATCCGACCCATCCCATTGGCCTCGGAGGACTCTACGGGCCGAGTGGAAGCCTATGGCAGCAGATGGGCCCGAGCCTCTCTTCGTTCCAGTACAACATCCAATGCCTCCTGGATGCCCGTCTCATGGACTCGCATCGCCCTTTCGGCTCCACGGCCAGCGCCATCGCGGGATGGGGGCCCGTCGCGGTCGCCTGCGGGCTTCCGGCCCTGATCCTCGCCCTGCGGGCGGACCGGCTCTGGCGCGTCGTCGGAGCGGCCTTCGGTGTGTCCCTGCTCTCGGTCTTTGCCCTTGTGCAGCTCGACCTGTGGTTCCTTCGGTTCGTCTTTTTCTTCCCGGCGATCCTTGTTCTCGCGGTCGCGCGCGCGTCGGAGTCCTGGAAGAGCGTACTTCCCGTCTGCGCCGCCGGCCTGATCCTGCAGTTCGCCGGGACGTTTGTCTCATGGGAATGGAGGGATCGACTCAAGACGGGTCCACCTCCGGAACTGGCCCCCGAGGAAGCGGTTGCCTGTTTCGGGGACAATCTGGGAATGAGTTATCGGCTTTACGGATCGGATTATTCGCGCTCCGTGCGGTACGTCACGGCCGACTCGCCCTCGGAATTGCTCGACCGCGTCCGCCGAACGGGTGCCCGGATCCTCTTCTCCTCTCCCCAGTGGCGTCGGCAGAGGCTAGTCCTCGAGGAAGCCGTCCGGACCGGCGGACTCCGCGGGCTGGATCCGGGCTTCTTCCTCGTCTCTCAAGACCTCCGATGACCCCATGACCATGATGCTGGGCCTCCTTTCCCTGATCGTGGCGAATGCCGCCACGCTTCTGGGAGCCCATGCCGTCCTGCGGAGGGTCCGGACGGGACAGGCCCATCGCGACTTGCTCCTGTTCCTCCTCCTGCGGCTGGCGATCGTCTCCGCCGTCGTTCTCCTCGCAGGCACCGCGCGCCTGTTCTCTCCGTGGATCATGGGAGGGGCGGCCGCCCTCGCCTTGGTCCTTTTGATCAGGGAGGGCGAACATCGGAAACTTCCCCGGATCCGCAAGCCGGATCTCTCCTCCTTCGTGCTCGTCTTCGGAGCCCTGGTGGCCCTCCGGATCGCGCTCCAAGTGTGGTTCTTCGCACCCCATCAGCCCGACACGCTGGCCTATCACCTGCCGAAGATCGGCGAATGGATCCAGCACCGCGGCTTCACCGGTGAGTGGGGGATCGACCGCCGCTCCACGTTTCCATCGGGATTCGAGCTTGTCGAGGCCTGGTGGGTCGTCTTCCTCCGGCACGACGTGCTCATTGAGATGGCGGGAATCGAGTTCCTCCTCCTGGCTGGCGCCGCAACGAATGCAATGGCTCGGGAGCTGGGCCTCGCCCCGCGTGCGGCGATGTGGGCGGGACTTTTCTATGTGATGACCCCGGCGCTCCTCCTCCAGGCGGTGACGGCTTTGAACGATGGCCCCGCCGCCGCCTTGGTCGTCGCCACAGCGGCGCTCGTCCTGTCGCGGGCGCACCCCGGGTTGATCCTCCTTGCCGTGGGCCTCGGCGTGGGCGTGAAGCCGACCTACGGGTACGCGCTGCCCGGAATCCTCCTGCTCCACGTCCTCCTTCCCCGTCCGAGCGAGGAGAAATCCCGCCCTTCCCGCTGGGCGGCCTCCGCCGGCGCCGCCGGGCTGGCCATCGGAGCCTCCTGGTACGTCCGGAACCTCCTTCAGTTCGGGAATCCGATCCACCCGGTCGGAACGGAAGGCATGCAGGCCCTGACCGGGAAGACGCTTCAGAGATTGGGACCCAGCCTCGACTCCCTGGTACAGAACCTTCGCAGGCTCGTCGACACCCGGATCTATGACTCGACCCTCCCCTACGGCGCGCAGTGCGACATGATCTCCGGCTGGGGGGCCGTCCCCTTTGCCCTCGGGACGGTCGCTCTCGTCCTGGTGCTTCGGGAGGACCGTCGCCTGCGCCAAGCCGCCATCGGCTTCGGCGCCGCGCTGGTTTGCGTCCTCCTCCTGGTGCAGTCGGACCCGTGGTATCTACGATTCACGCTCTTCTTTCCGGCACTCCTGGCGGTGGCGGTCGCCCGATTGCTGGAGGGCTGCCCACGGACGGCACTGGTCACGATGGCGGCGCTCCTCGCGCAATTCCTGGGAACCTTCGTCCCTGGGGAAATGCCGGTCGGGGGTGTACGGACCCTGGCGGAAATGGGATGGAGGGTTCGGTCCCTTGACTCGTCGCCCCCGGTGGAGACGCCGGGAGACGTCGTGGGATGTTACGGCGGGGACGCAATCCGGGCCTACCCCCTCTACCGCGCCGACTTCTCCAGGCGAGTCGTGTATCTGCGCGCCGGATCGGCCGACGAACTGATGGCGGCTATGGAACGCGAAAACGTGCGCGTCCTGCTCGCGAATCGCGTGGACGCCGCTATAACTGAAGCAGTCAGCAGAGGACGGCTCCGGCGCACCGTGGGATCGTTTTATGAGAGACCATGACGAATCTTGACGCAGTACCGGCCCTTGAACCGCCCCCGGCGCCTCGGCGCTTCCCCTGGGAGTTTCTCTTTCCCCTCGGGCTCCTGGGATGGCGGCTGGGGGCGTACGAGATCGTGACGCTCTGGCGCGACTGGGTCGTCTGGACCTCGCTTTACTGGATCTTTACGATCTTTGCCCGGCAGTCGAAGGCTTGGGCGCCCGTCACGGTCCTGGTCACGATTGCCCTCCTGGGGATCTACCTGTCGAGACAGCTCCCCCACACCCTCGACACGCTGAGGTTCGCCTGGTGATCGCCGGCTTCGTCTGCATGCTCGTGGCGAACGCAGCGGTGCTCCTCGCCTCCCACGCGGCCCTCCGCCGGGTCCGAACGGGCAGGAACTCTCTCGACCTCACTCTCTTTCTGATCTTCCGCTTCCTGATCCTTTCGGCGCTCGTCGTGGGGGCGGGCCTCGCCCGGGTCCTGACTCCGTGGGGAGTGGGGGCGATCGGCGCGCTGCTCCTGGCGGGTCTCGTGGGGATGGGCGAGCATCGGGCGTTGCCGCCGTTCCGGTGGCCCCGGCTGGGGATCCTCCCAGGGATCTTCCTCGGTGCCTTGCTCGTGCGATTGCTCCTCCAAGTCTGGTTCTTCGCTCCCTACGCAGGAGACGCGCTCAGCTACCACCTTCCCAAGATCGCCGAGTGGGTCCGCGCCGGCGGGTTCACCCTCGAGCACGGGGCCGACACGCGATCGACCTTTCCCGCCGGCTTCGAACTGGTGGAGACCTGGTGGGTGGTCTTCCTCCGTCACGACGTGTTGATCGAACTGGCGGGCGTCGAGTTCTTCCTGCTGATGCTGGCGGCGGCCCACGCCCTGGCCGGGACGCTCGGCCTGAGCGGGCGCGCCGCGATGCTGGCCTCCCTCGGGGCGGCGTGTACGCCGGGGATGCTCCTCCAGGCGACCTCCTGCCTGAACGACGGCCCCATTGCCGCCCTCCTGATCGCGACAGCGGCGCTCATCGCGGCACGCGCGAATCCGCTCCTCATCGCCCTGCCGGTGGCGCTGGGATTGGGGGTCAAGCCGGTCTTCGGGTATGCCCTGCCGGGTCTGATCCTCCTGGCATGGCTGCGGCGACGGGAGCCGGCGTCCCCGATTGGTGCTCCCCGTCTGGCGTTGGCCTTCGCGGTGCTGGCGGCGGCGATCGGTGGATTCTGGTACGCGCGTAACGCGCTCCTGTATGGAAACCCGGTCCATCCGGTGACCGCGGCGGGATTCGTCAGCCCCGACGGAGTGCGGCTCCAGCGCGTCGGGCCGGACGTGGCGAATCTCCGGGAGAACGTGCGCCGGGCGATCGACAGCCGGATTTACGACCACATCGCACCCTGGAGCGCGTGGCTCTTCAGCACCGCCGGATGGGGTCCCCTCGTCTTCGCCGCGGGCCTGCCGGGACTCGTGTTCGCGCTCAAGACGGAGGCCCGCTGGCGGGGCCCGGCGGCGGGATTCCTCGTCTCGCTCCTGTCGGTGTTCCTCCTCGTGCAATCGGACCCCTGGTTCATGCGCTTTGTCCTCTTCTTCCCCACCCTCCTGGCGATGGCGGCCGCCCGGTTGGCGGCGGAGTTCCGGCCCTTGCGGATTATCTTTGGAGTCTGCCTCCTGCTGCAGTTCGTCGGGACGATGGTGCCGGGGGAATTCCCGGTGGGAGAGCTGGGGTCGCTCGTGCGACAGGGATGGCGCGAACGACGGTTCGAGCGGGCCGCCGAGAGGGCGCGGGAGGAGGTCGTCGGCTGTCTGGCTCCCGGTGGCCGCAAGTCCTATGCCCTCTACGGCCCCGCGTTCGATACCCGCGTGGTCACCCTCCGGCCGGCGGATGCCGATGAACTCATCGCCGCCCTGAGGCGCGAGGGGATCCGCGTCCTGAACGCCTCCTACCGGTCGGAACCGCTCCGGGAATGCCTGGAGCGAAGGCTGCTCTGCCCTTCGGTGGGGGCGTTCTACGAGCTGAAATGAGCGCGGCCTACTTTTCCTTCTTGTAGGCCTTGAGGACAGGGAGGGTCTTCTCGGCCACCGAGGCGAGCTTGGCGGCGTCGTCCTTGATGACTTGCGGGTCCTGGGGGGTCACGTTACCGGCCCACCGGATGAGAAGCGCGTCGCCGCGCGGGGCGATGTCGCCCGGGACGATGTTCTTGGCGGCCGCGTCCTTGAAGATCTGGCCGGGGCGGATCGGCTCCCGCCGGTCCTTGAGGAACGCCATCAGGATGTCGCGGAGTCCCACCGCGAACTCCTTCATGGCCGCCGGATCGGCCTTCTTGGCCGCCTCCGCCTGCTTTTCGAGCTTGGCCACGTCCTTCTGGAAGGCATCGAAGTCGATCATAGGCCGACGATCATACCCGAAAACCGCGTGACTACAAGGATCGCGTCTCAGGGCTTCTCGAACGAAACCGCCATCCCCAAACCCCCGGAGACGCAGAGCGTGGCGATGCCGCGCCGCGCGTCCCGGCGACGCATCTCGTGGAGCAGGGTCGTGACCAGGCGCGCCCCGGTGGCCCCCACCGGATGGCCCAGGGCGATCGCCCCGCCGTTCACGTTCAATCGGTCGCGGTCGAGGTGAAGCTCCCGGTCGCACGCCAGCACCTGCGCGGCGAACGCCTCGTTCAGTTCCACCAGGTCGGCCTGCTGGGGACCCCATCCCACCTTCTTTTCGAGGGCACGGAGCGCGGGCACGGGCCCGAGTCCCATTTCGGCCGGATCCAGCCCGACCGAGACGCAGCCCGTGACGACGGCGAGTGGGCGGAGTCCACGGGTTCGAACGACCTCCTCGGAAGCCAGGATCAGAGCGGCCGCCCCGTCGGCAAGCGTGCTCGAATTGCCCGCATGCACCGTTCCCCCCGGCTTGAAGACCGGCGGGAGCCCCGACAAGGAAGCTTCCGTCACACCCTCCCGGGGCGTCTCATCCTCGGTCACCGTCCGATCGCCGGCGCGGACGGGCACGATCTCCTCCCTGAGCCGCCCCTCCTTGCGGGCGCGCTCGCAGCGGCGCTGGCTCAAGACCGCATACGAATCCTGCTCCGCGCGGGAGATCGAGAATCGCTCGGCCAACCGTTCGGCGGTGGCTCCCATGACCTCGCCGCAGAGCGGGCAAAAGAAGCCGTCCCGGTACATCGCGTCGACGGCCTCGCCGCTTCCCAGTCGATAGCCTCCGCGGGCCCGATCCAGCAGGAACGGAACCCGGGACATGGACTCCACGCCGCCGACCAGGACGAGACCGGAATCCCCCGCAGCGATCGATTGGACGCCGAGGGCGATGGCCTTGAGACTGGAGGCGCAAGCCTTGTTGACCGTGAAGGCCGGCACTCGATCGGGTACGCCGGCCTTGATCGCCGCCTGCCGGGCGATATTGGGGCCGTTGCCGGCCTGCCTTGCGGAACCGACAATCACTTCATCAATCTCTCCAGCCGGAATTCCAGCCCGCTCCAGGGCGCCCCGAGTGGCGACGGCGGCAAGCTCCGGTGGAGAAACTTCAGAAAGGGCACCCAGGAATCTTCCGATGGGGGTACGGCAGGCGGAAAGGATGAAAGCCCTCGGCATGGAGAGTGACTCTATAGCTTCGGAGGGCGTGCGTCAATCCAGGGCAGGCTCGAGAATTGACCCATGAATTATTGACAATTCCTGTCATCTCACCCAAGGTGGGTGACAAAAAGCGTCACTCTACGCTGCAACCGGAGACAGACGCATACAGCATGGGCTATCGCCTACTCCTCAAGCACTTACGGCGGGCCGAAGGGCTTGACTGGCATGCCAATTGCTGTATATTGTGCCAGCAAGATTCGGCCTAGAGGGGCCAAAGGAGGTGCGGCCGGACCGGCGGATTTGGGGGCTATACGGGTAACGAGTTGCAATATTTTTTTTGGAGAACATAAGATGAGACGTAGCAAGGGATTCAAAGGGTTCACGCTGATCGAGCTGATGATCGTCATCGCGATCATCGCGATCATCGCGGCGATCGCGATTCCGGGCCTTCTGCAGAGCCAGCGCGCCTCCAACGAACGGAACGCCTCGGCCTCGCTGAAGACCCTGGCCACGGCCGAGGCCGACTTCCGGTCCAACGACCGGGACGGCAACCGGGCCAATGATTTCTGGACGCACGACGTGGCGGGCCTGTTCACCGCGTTCCCCCCGGGGACCTCGTCGGTCAATGCCGTCAAGCTGATTGAGGTCTCGATCGCCGCGGCGGACACGACCAACACGGTTGGTACGGGTACGCTCACTACACCGGGCTTCTCGCCCGGCACATCGACCATCTCGATTTATCTCAGGTCCGGACCCAAGTCGGGTTATTGGTACTACGCCATGTCGTCGGACGCCTCCTCGGGGACGGCAGCCAGCTACCTCCAGGATACGGACGGCAGCGGCCGCACCAACCATAACAACGGCGGCTTCGGCTTCGGCGCCTTCCCCGACTCGTTCGGATCGGGCCGCAACCTGTTCATCATCAACGAAGGCAACACGATGTTCAAGCGGCAGTGCATCGCCACCGTCCGCTCCGGCTCGGCCAATCCCCCGGGTTCCCGGTACCCCCAGACCGCCGGCTTCGTGACGGCCGCGAACGACCCCCAAATCTGGCCCACGGACGTCAGCGTGCTTGCGGACTACGGCAAGATGGACTAATGCTGGACGCCTAGAAGTGCAAGAATCTGAAACCCCCGGGGCGACGCCCCGGGGGTTTCTTTGCTTGCGGGAAGGAATTGGGGACCGGGAAGAGCTATGAAGGCAGTACGCGGCGGGTTTACCCTCATCGAGCTGATGATCGTGATCGC
>CAZSCC010000283.1:0-9521 GCA_964604905.1 uncultured Planctomycetales bacterium | reverse complement strand
GGCCACGAGCACCACCTTGGCGTTGAGCATCTTGGCGATGAAGGCGTTCGAGAGCCCGAACGCCGCCCCGGCCGCGGCGTTCCCCGTCCCCTCGATCACCACCAGCTTCTTGTTGGCCGAGACACGCGCGTAGCCCTGCTTGATCTTCTCGAGGACCGCCTCGCGCCCCTCCTGCGAGATCCAGGCCGTCGGGAACCCGTCGTAGACCACCGGCCCCATGTCCCGGACGTAGGCGGGGATCTTGCACGCCTCCTTGATCAGCGCGACGTCATGGTCGAGCTTCTCCCCCGCGAACTCGACCGACCCCTTGCCCACCGGCTTGATGAATCCGATGTTCCGCACGCGCTGGGAAAAGGCGGACGTCATCCCGAGCGTGACGACCGTCTTCCCCTCGTTGTGGCGGGTGGACGTGATGAACAGGTTCTTCACGGCCCGGGATTACACCACAAAGAAGGGCGCAAGACAAAAGGTTTCAAACGGGTTTTTCGGTTGACACCGCCCCGGGCCCGTCCCCACAATGTCCCGGATCATGATCCGGCCGGGGTTCTCGCTGAAGCACACGCTCGAGAGCGGACAGTTCTTCCGCTGGACCCGCCGGGGCGAGGGCGACTACACGGTCCACACGGGACTCGCCCTGTTTGGCGCGCGGCAGGAAGGCGGGGCGCTCCGCGTCGAGGGGGCCTCGCCCGAATTCGCCCGCGAGTTCTTCTCGCTCGACCACGACCTGCGCGCGATCGACGCCGCCCTGCGCCGGGACCCGAAGCTCCGGCCCGCGCTCGACGCCTACCCGGGCCTCCGCCTTCTCCGGCAGGATCCCTGGGAGTGCACCGCCGCCTTCATCCTCTCGATCGCCTCCAACATCCCCCGCATCGCGGGGAACATCGCCGACCTCGCCCGCGTCTACGGCAATCTCTCGCGGCTGGGCGACTTCGAATCGCACGACTTCCCCGGACCCGGCTCGTTCGTCGACGAGAAAGAGCTCCGCGGACTGCGGCTCGGATTCCGGGCCGCCTACCTCGTCCAGGCCGCCCGACTCGTCCGGGGCGGGCTCCTCGAGGAGATCGAATGCCTCTCCACCGAAGAGGCGAAGGACGCCCTCATGGTCCTGCCCGGCGTCGCGGAGAAGGTCGCGGACTGCGTCCTCCTGTTCGCCTACGGGCGCCTGAACGCATTCCCCGTGGACACGTGGATCCGGAAGGTGATGACGGAAATGTACTTCGGCGGCCGCCGCGTCCCCGACCGGGCGATCCGCGCCTTCGCGCAGGAGCGGTGGGGGGATCTCGCCGGCTACGCGCAGCAGTACCTCTACCACTGGTCGAGAAGCGCCTGGACGCCGGCTAGTTCTCCAGGTCGTCGGGCCGTTTCCCGAGTCTGAACTTCAGGACCCGCGACTCGCCTCCCCGCTCGGTCCCGAACTCCACCTCGTCCCCCTCGAAGTAGCTCCCGATGCGGTCGATCGCCTCCGCCGTGCTGCGGACCTCGGCGCCACCGACCGTCTTGAGCGAATCGCCCGCCTGGAGTCCCGCGGCCTGCGCGGCGGTCCCGGCGATCACGTCGGCGACCACCACCCGTCCGAGCGCGTCGGCCTGCACGCGGATGCCGCAGAAGCCCTTGGGACGGACTTTGGGCGTGCCGCCGGGCACGCGGCCCCAGATCTTGAGGTGCCGGTCGTGGCCGATCGTGACCAGGACCCGGCCGTCCGGCCGGATCGCGAGGCCCGACAGCCCTGCCGTGTGATGCTGGAGCCGCGCCACCTCCTTGCCGCCGTGGAGGAGGTCGTGGACGCGGACGCTGGTGTCGCTCGCCCCGACGACGGCATAGCGTTCGTCGGGGGTGAGCCGGAGGCATCCCAGGCCGGCGGTCGCGATCTCGAAATGGCTCTCGCCCAGGGTGAGCGCCGTCTCCGTCGCGGCCGCCACGCGGGAGCCGTCGCGGGTGAAGCCGACGGCGAGCACGTTGCCCCCGCCCTTCGCCGCGAACGACCGCTCCTCCTCCCACGGCTCGGCGCGCCAGACCCGGACCTCGCCGTTGCCGAGGCCGATCGCGCAGCGCCGGCCGTCGCGCGAGAAGGCGACGCTGAGCGCCGCCGCCGGCATCGCCCCCGGCCCGCCCCGCTCGGCGCCCGTGGACGGGTCCCAGACGCGCACCGCCCCGTCGTGCGACCCGCTGACGAGCGACTTCCCGTCGGGGCTGAAGGCGAGCGCGCCCACGTAAGAGGTATGACCCTCGAGCTTGCGAAGCAGCGCCCCCGTCGCCGCGTCCCAGAGCACCACCGCGCCCTCGAGGCCGCCGGCCGCCAGCGTCTTCCCGTCGGGCGACCACGCGACCGCGAGGACCCCCTGGGGATGGCCCTCCAGTCGGCGCAGCTCGCGCCAGTGCTCCGTCTCGTAGATCACCGCGCCGTTGCCCACGCCGACCGCGAGGCGCCGTCCGTCCGGCGTGAACGCGGCCCCATTGGGATCGCCGCCCGGCGCGATCGTCCGCAGGAGGCCGATCCCGTGCGGGTCGAACGGCTTCGCCGGGGCGTTCGCGTCGGCGCACAGGAGGATAGGGAGGGCGAGCATGAGGGCGATCACCGCGCCCCTCCCCACAGCTTCACCTTTCCGTCTCCTCCGCCGCTCACGAGGATCCGACCGTCTCGCGAGAAGGCGAGGGAGTAGGCATGACCCGGGTGCGCTTCGAACCGGCGGACCTCGACACCCTGCGACGCGCGCCAGAGGCGCACGCTGCCGTCGCGGCCGGCGCTGGCGATCCAGCGGCCGTCGGGGCTCCACTCCACCGCGGTCACCCCGCTCGAGTGGCCGGTGAGGGAGCGGACCTCGCGGTCCTCCGCGACGTCCCACACCTGCACGAGCCCGGACTGGCTGCCCGTGACGAGGCTCCGCCCGTCGGGGCTGAACGCGAGGCCGAAGAACGACCGCGCGTCCCCCCCCGTGAGCGAGCGGATCTCGCGGCTGCCCGCCGTGTCCCAGACGCGGAGCGAGTTCTGCTGGAGCGTCGCGACTTGCTTGCCGTCCTTCGACCACGCGACGCCCAGAGAGGACGTGCCATTCATGACCTGCTGGAGTACCCGCCCCGTCTCGCGGCCCGCGAAGTCGTACGTCCGGTAGGCTCCCGCCACGTGCGCCACGAACGTGCGGCCGTCGGGGCTCGCGACGAAACCGTGGAGCGACGCGGTCGCCCCCTGGATCGTGGCCACCTCGCGGCCCTCCGCGAGCTCGAAGACGTGCAGGTTGCGCCCGCCGACGCCCAAGACGAGGAGATGGCGCCCGTCGCCCGAGAAGCCGACCTTGTAGACCGAGCCTCCGCCCGTGTCGAACGTGCGGACCTCGCGGCGGGTCGCGGTCGCGTAGAGCCGGACCGTCCGCTCCTCGCCGCCCACCGCGATCGTGCGGCCGTCCGGGGAGACGGCCACGGAGAAGACCCGGCGCGAGCCGGCCTCGATCTCGCCGAGCAGGTCGGCGCGCGTAGCATCGAAGCCGCGCACGGGGGCGTTCACGTCCGCGAAGAGGACGAGGAGGAGGAGCGCGTTCTTCACGGGGTCACTTCTTCCGGCCGAAGACGCGGAGCATGCCGTCGGTGCCGGTCACCACGAGCGACTGGCCGTCCGACGCGAAGGCGAGGCGCGAGTTGGGGCCGACGCCGGCCGCGAGGGCGTTGACCATCTTGCGCGAGGCGATCTCCCAGACCTTGACCGTGCCGTCGGCGCCGGTCGAGGCCAGGAAGCGGCCGCTCGGGTCGAAGACGAGGTAGCTCGTCCCGCCCGGGTGGCCCTCGAGGGTCGCCGTGTCCCGCCAGCTCCCGGCCTCCAGGACCTGGAGCGACCCGTCGGCCGCGGGATAGGCCATGTGCTTCCCGTCGCGGGTGAAGGCGTAGGCGTGAACGTAGCCCGCGGCGGGCGAGAGGTTCTTGGCCTCCTCGCCCGAGTCGCTCTTCCACGCGCGGAGCGTCCCATCGGCGTGGCTGGCCACGAGGTACCTCCCGTCGCCGGTGTAGCCCAGGGTGTAGGTGGCGCCGGGAGGGGCCTGGATGCTGCGGGCCTCCCGGCCGGTGGAGACCTCGAAGATCTTCACCAGGTTGTCCGCGCTACCGCCGGTAGCGACGAATCTCCCGTCGGGGGAGACGGAGACGCTTCAGGCATACCCCGCGTGCGCGGCGAGGGTGGCCAGGGTACGTCCGGTCGCGACGTCCCATACGCGGACAGTCCCGTCGTAGCCGCTGGTCGCGTAGACGCGGCCGTCGCGGCTCCAGCCGGAGTCGTGGATGTTGCCGTTGTGGCCGGCGAGCCGGAAGGTCTCTTTGCCGGTCCGGACGTCGAAGAGCGTAACGCTGTTTCCCACGTAGAGGGCGTAGAGGTTCCCCGCGGGGCTGAGGCTCGACGAGCGGGCGGCGAGGGTGCGGAGGAGCTCGAACTTCGAGGGGTCGGCGAACGGCTTGCGCGCCGAGAAGTCGCACAGGGCCAGGAGGGCCAGCGCGAGGGGGGTCTTCATGGGCTCCTATCTCCTATGATACTATAGACGTCGCAAGAATGCCTCTCATCTCCATCCTGATGCCGGTCTACAACGCCGCGGAGACGCTCCGGCCCGCGCTCCGGTCGATCCAGGCGCAGAGCTTCCGGGAGTGGGAACTGATCGCGGTGAACGACGGCTCGAGCGACGGGTCGCTGGAGATCCTCGACGAGGCGGCGCAGAAGGACCGCCGGATCCGCGTCCTGTCGGGGGCCCACGCGGGCCACGTCGAGGCGCTCCGGTCGGCCGAGCGGATGGCGAACGCCTCGCTCCTCGCTCGGATGGACGCGGACGACGTGATGCACCCCCGGCGCCTGATCCTCCAGGTCACCCGGCTCGACGCGCCCCCGCACGTTGACGTCGTCTCGTCCCGCGTGCGCCTCATCGGCCGGACGGCCGAGGGGATGCGGGCGTACGTCGAGTGGCAAAACCGTCTGCTTTCGCACGACGAGATCGAGGCGAACTTCTTCGTGGAGAGCCCGCTCTCCCATCCGTCGGTGCTGATGCGCCGCGACATCTTCGAGCGCGCGGGAGGCTACCACGACCCCGGGTGGGCGGAGGACTACGACCTCTTCCACCGGATGCGGGAGCGGGGCGCGCGGTTCGAGAAGCTCCCCAAGCGCCTCCTCGCCTGGCGGGACGGCGACAAGCGCCTCACGCGGACCCACGCGATGTACTCGGAGAAGGCGTTCTACGCGGCCAAGCTCCACTACTTCAAGCGCCACCCCCTCTGCCGGAGCCCGATCACCGTCTGGGGCGCCGGCCCGATCGGCCGCGATTGGACGCGCGACCTCCTCCGCGCCGGCATCGACGTCTCGCACGTGATCGACATCGACCCCAAGAAGGTCGGCCGCACGATCGCCAACGGGCGGGCGAAGGTCGTGTCCCCCGAAGAGGGGCTGGCGAATCGACGCGGCCTCGTGCTGGGGGCGGTCGGCGCCCGCGGCGCCCGCGAGCTGATCCGGGCGCGGTTGGTCCGGGAGTCGCTGGCGGAGGGGCAGGATTTCCTGTTCGTGGCCTGAAACTGTTAACGAAATCGCGCCGCGATTTCGTTAACAGTTACACGGCGCACCTCGGGGGATCGGCCCGGCGGAACTCCTCGGCCACCTCGGCCTCCGGGGCGAAGTGGAGCCAGGAGGAGAGCTTCTTCCGGGAGGCGCTCACCAGGGCGAAAGCCCCTCTCGCCAAGGGCATGAGGGCCGGGTTGGAGAGCCGGAGCCCCCACTCGCGGTACTCCCGGAGCGCCCAGAGGCACATGATCCAGGCCCGCGTGCCCCGGTAGACGCCCCCCTCGTCGCTCACCACGACCAGTTCCTCGGCTTCGCCCGGGTTGAGAAGGCCGGGGAAGCGGGTGGCCGCGTCGGGCCCACCGCAGGGGAGGAACTCCATCTCGACGAACTTGGGCTGGGCCGCCAACCACCACCGGCATTTGACGCAGAACCCGCATTGGGCGTCGTACAGGACCGTCAATCTCTTCATCGATCGCCTCCTTCGGGGGGGGAGGCGGGGGGCGCTCCCCCGCCTCCCGGAGCCGGGCTGCTAGACCCGTTGGGCCCTCAGGTGACCCTGGGGCTCGACGGGAGGAGGCTCGTTCCGCAGCATCGCCCGCCGACGCATCCGGGTGAAGACATACATGTTGAAGAAGTGCATCGCGCCGAGGACCAGGAGGACGATGCCGATCTTCGTGCTGAAGGACTCGATCGCCTCCACCGTGTCGGTCGGCTTCTTCCCGTACTTGAGCGCGAGCGAGACGTACCCCACGTTGATCAGGTAGAAGCCCACCACCAGCAGGTGGTTCACCGAATCGGCCAGCTTCTCGTTCCCCTCGAAGCTGTCCACCAGGAAGATGCGCCCGTTCTTGTGAAGCGTCTGGGCCACCCAGACTGTCAGGCCCACGCTCGCCGCGAGGTAGGCCAGGTACGACCAGACCGTGTAGTTCATCGCCAGCCTCCTTCCTTGGTTCGTTCGTCTCTCGGCCCGGTCTCCCCGGGCCGCCCCTCTGTACAGGAAAGGAAGGGAGCGGTTGCTCCAGAAACGCAACAAAACAGACGGTGCGTTTTGTTGCTAAGCGGGGTGCCAGTGGCGGAGAAACAGAAGTAACTGGTGGACAGGGGGATAGAGCGCGAGGGCGCAGCCGAGCCAGAGGAAAGGCTCACGGTACAGCGGCCGGGATGTCCGCCACCCCTCCAGCACTGTCATCCAGAATAGGAACAGGGCCGCCACCTCGATCAACCCCCCCAGGATCGGGACATAGACCGACGCCCACCGGTGACCCCCGTTCTCCAGGAACAGCCGGATCGCGTAGACGATCATCGCCAGCACCCCCGCCCCGAACACCCAGACCGACTCCCGCAGCGTCCGCTCCCCCGAAGGTCGCTCGAGGCCCGACTTCCTCCAGTGGCGCCGCAGGAATCCGTAGCACGTGATCGCCAGGGCGAACGTCGCCAGCGCCGCCAACGTCGGCCACGTCTCAAACCGCGCGCGCGAGACGATCCGGCCGTCCGGAAGCGTCTCGTTGCCGATCGAGATGAGCGGCATGACGTCGCTCGCCGCAAGCACCTTCGGGGTGATCGAGACCAGGAACGCCCAGAGCGCCACGGCGCAGGAGATCGCCTGAAAGATCGCCACCGCCCGCTCGAACACCTTCTCCTCCGGCGGAAGCGCCCCCATCCCCAGCGCCGGCGGCGGCGGTCCCGAGAGGTCGGCCCGCAGCTCCGCGACCGTCTGGTACCGCCGCGACGGCTCGGGCGCCAGCGCCTTCCGCACCACCCGGTCGAGCGGCCCGTCGAGCGGCGCGAAATCGCCCTGCGGGATCTTCCCCGTGACCATCTGGTAGAGCACCACCCCCAGCGCATAGACGTCCATCCGCGGATCGGGCGGCGCGCCCTTCTGCGCCTCGGGCGCCATGTAGTGCGGCGTCCCGAGCGCCATGTCCGGCGTGGTGACCGTCCACCGCGGGCCCTCCGCCTTCACGATGCGCGCGATCCCGAAATCGGTCACCTTCACCCGCCCCGCCGCGTCGATCAGGATGTTCTCCGGCTTGATGTCGCGGTGCACCACGCCCTGCCGGTGCGCGTACTCGAGGGCATCGCAGACCTGCAGCGCGACCCGCAGCGCCTCGGCCGCGGGCATCGGGAGGCGCGCCGTCAGCGGCTGCCCTTCGACGAACTCCATGACGATGAACCCCTGCCCGTCCTCCTCCCCGAAATCGTGGACCGTCACGATGTTCGGGTGGTTGAGCATCGCCAGCACGCGCGCCTCCCGCTCGAACCGCGTGCGGAACTCTTCCTGCTCCGCGAGATCAAGCGGGAGGAATTTGACCGCCACCGTGCGACCCAGCTTGAGGTGCCGCGCACGGTAGACCGCCCCCATCCCGCCGCGGCCCACCTGCTCCTGGAGTTCGAGCGCGCCGCCCGCGATGAGGAGCGGCCCCTCCTCCTCCTCGAGCACGCAGCCCGGACAGACCCCAAGCCGCCCCGTCGGATTCGAGGTCCCGCACTTCGCGCACGCGCCGCTCAGGCTCACGAGCGGAGCGCCCTCAAGAGCTCGCCCAGCTCCGCGTCGGGATCGCCCGCCGTGTCGGCGACCTCCTGGCGCACGAGCTCGCGGAACCGCCGCCGCGCGCGGTGCAGGAACGCCTTGAGCTGGACGACGCTCATGCCCGCCCCCTTCGCCGCCTCCGCATAGGAGGGCGCCGCGCCGAACCCGAGGAAGCGGAGCACCAGCTCGAACGGCCCCTTGCGATCGCCGCCCTCGAACTCGCGCCGCAGCCTCTCCGTCGAGCGCTCCATGACGCCGACCGCCCACTCGCGGTCGAACGCCGCGTCGGGCGCGTCCGGGACGCGCTCGAGGTCGCGCTCGGCGACGTCGAAATCCAGTGCGACGGCGACGCGGCCGCCCCCGCGCTTCTCCGCGACGGCGCTCTCGTGCTGGTTGACCAGGAAGTTCGCGAGGGAGGCCTTCAGGTACGCGCGGAGCGGTCCCTTCCCCGGATCGAGCGCGGCCAGGAAGTCCTGCTCCAAGAGCCGGGCGAAGAACCCCTGGACGGCATCCTTGGCGGCCTCGATGTTCAAACCCTTCCGCCGCGCGTAGGTGTAGAGCGGCTTCCAATAGGCCCTGAGGAGCTCCTCCATCGCGGCGCGCCGCCCCTCGGCGCTCTCGCGGGACGACGCGATGAGCGTCCACCGCGTCCGCGGGAACTCGCGCGCCGGCCCGCCGATCGCGGTCTCCTCGACCATGGCCGAAGTCTAACAGATTCGATTGTGTCTTTGCGCCTTTGTGGCTAGACTCTCCTTGCCGCGCTGGACCGGGGAAGTAGCGGTGCCTTCGCCCGAAAGGGTGCCTCAACCCGCTTTAGAGGGGTCGACCGCTTCCCCGAGGCCGTCCGGCGTGTTCAGCGCACGGGCACGTGGCGTCGATCCGGGCGCCCGGTGCAACTTAAGAGCGGCGAACCCCGCCAGGCCCGGAAGGGAGCAACGGTAACCGATTTCTTTCGTGTGCCGCCGGTCGCGTCCGGGGAGCAGGCGGTCCGAAAGCGGGTGCATGTCCGTACGGTCGAAGGGGAGCTGCGCGGTTAAAAGGGGTCTCCGGCGCGCGCGTCGCGCCGGGGGCCATTTTTATTTCCCCTCGGGGAACTCCACCGCGCGCGGGACCTCGTTCACCGGCTCGATCAGCGGGACCTCCTTCTCCCCCTGCACGCCCAGCTCCTTCATCCGCCGGGCCTTGGGGAGCACGTTCTGCTCCAGCGAGCCCTGAGCGCTATTGAAGGTCTGGACCATGTCGAACACCGCGCTCCGCAGGCGCTTGAGATGGATCGCCCAGACGGCCACCGCGTCGAGCAGCTTCTTCCCGAGATCGGCCACCTCGCGAGCGCTCTCGGCCATCTTCTCCTGCCGCCAGCCGTACGCCACCGCCTTCAGCAGCGCCACCAGCGTCGTCGGCGTCGCGATCACCACCCGGTTCGCCAGCGACTCCTCGATCATCCCCGGATCGATCTGGACCGCCGCCGCCAGG
>CAZSCC010000282.1:0-6490 GCA_964604905.1 uncultured Planctomycetales bacterium | reverse complement strand
TCCTCCGGATGAAGGGGCTCGGAGTGACGGGGGTGAACGGCCACGGTCGCGGGGACCAGATCGTCCGGCTCGTCGTCTCGGTACCCACGAAGTTGACGAAGCGCCAGGAGGAGCTCCTTGAGGAGTTCCGGAGGATCGAGCAGGAGATTTCGGGAAAGAAGAATATCTGGGAGAAGTTCTTCGGATCATGAGCGACGAGAAGCAGGAAACGAAGGAACCCGCCCCGGCCCCGGCTGATCCGGCGCAGGCGGAACTGGCCGCGCTGCGCGAGCAGGCGGCGAAGGCGGACGAGTACCTCGACCTCGCCCGCCGGGCGAAGGCCGACTTCCTCAACTACCAGGACCGCGTCCGCCGCGACAAGCAGGACTGGACGCGCCAGGCCCTGGAGGGCTTCATCCGGGAGCTGCTCGGCGCTCTCGACGGCTTCTCGCTGGCGAAGTTCGAGGACCCGAAGCTCCTCGAGGCGATGCGCCTCCTCGAGAAGGAGTTCCTCCGCGTGCTGGCGAAATCAGGGGTGACGCCGATCGAGTCGGCGGGGAAGGCGTTCGATCCCGCCTTCCACGAGGCGGTGGCCGTCGAGCCCGGCGGCACGCTCCTCGAGGAGGTCCGCCGCGGCTGGATGATCGGGGACCGGGTCCTCCGGGCGGCCTCGGTCCGGATCGTCGCTCCCAAGGGCTAACGCGCCGGCCACTTCAGGTGGCGGTGGAGGAACTCGAACGACTTCTCCCCGTTGATCGTGTGGCCGCCGTTGTAGAACTCGATCTCCGTTCGCTCGCCCAATCCGAGCTGGCCGTAGAGCCAGCGCAGCTTCGCGTACTCCGACGCGACCCACGCGTCGGGGGCCACGCCGTCGTGGTGGCCCCGCTCGACCATGAAGGGCCGCGGGACCATCAGGTACGCCATCTCCGCGTAGTTGAACGTGCTCCCCAGGTCGAAGTAGGGCATCTCCCACTCGATCGAGTACATGAAGCTGTAATCGTTGTCGGTCGAGGCGACCTTGCGCGCCCAGTCGTTGAAATCGCCGGAGCAGATCGAGAGCGTGTACTCCTTCAGGATCGGAGGGATGCGGACCGCGCTCTCCCCGCCGTAGGAGAGGCCGTAGAAGGCGATCCGGTCGGGATCGACGAACGCCTGGACGCGCAGCCAGGAGAGGATCTGGCGGTGCTGGTGGAGGATGAAGGAGAAGAGCGACCCCTTGACGAGGTTCGCCTTGCGGCTCAGCATCCGGTAGAGGTCCTCGCCCCGATACGGGTTGTGGGGCGAGAAGACGATGAAGCCCCGCTCGGCGAGCTTCGCGGCGAAGTCGTGGTAGGCCCACGTATCCCCCTCGATCGTGTCCTTCGGGAGCCCGTTCCGGCCGTGCTGGCAGACGACGACGGGCCGGCGCTCGCCGGGCTTGAGATCCTTCGGCAGGAGGAGGACGCCCCAGGCGAAGAACTCCGGCGCCGCGTCCAGGACCACGTCGTATCCCGTCCACTTCTCGCGGTCGTAGATCTTCCGCGTGCGGGGCCGCGGGTCCGGGAGCGGGTCGTCGATCTTCCCCAGCCCCTCCTCCCAGAAGGCGGTCCGGAAGCGCTCCGTCTCGCGGGCGAAGGTCTCGGCGTCGCGCGTCTTCACGCGGTGCATCCGGAAGCGCTCGCCCCGGCTCTCCATCCCCTTCATGAGGGAAGTGGTGCCGAGGAAAAGATCGTCCCGGGTACGGTCGGCGCCGCGGAGGAGGGCCTGGACGTGGGTTTCGAGTTCCTTCACCTGGCGTCCCTGCCGTGCGCGCGAGTCGAACCGCTTGCGACGGTCGGCGGGCGCTTCAGCGGACAGGTCCATCCGGGCTTCCACGCCGAGCTTCGAGGCGAACGCGCGGACCGCCTCGGGCGATCCGAACCCCGTCTCCGCCCGCACCAGACGGCGGGAGCGGAACGGGTCGGCGGTCCTCCCGAACTCCCGTTCGACCGCCTCGAAGGGAGGGGTCGTGAGGCGGCCGACCGCGGCGCCGGGCCGGCGTCCCGGCGGCGGCTTCCCGGGGTCGCCGACCTCGGGTCCGCGGGCGTGCTCGACCACGAGACCGCGCGGCGCGATCAGGGCCGCCACCTCCGCGTCGCCGAACTCCCGCAGGAGCGACCAGACATTCCGGTAGAGAGGCTCCTTCCAGGCCTCCTCGCGGGGGCCGAAGGAGCCGCTGATCAGCGCCGCGTCGATCCCCGGCTCGGCCGCGGCGGCGTAGAACGCGACGAGTCCTCCCTCGCCGTACCCCGCCACGCCGACCTTCGCGGCCCCGGCCGCGCGGAGCGCGTCGACGGCGGCCCGCACCTTCTGGACCTCGTACCCGATCACGTGGCGGCCCATGTGGAAGGCCTGCCGGTAGATCCACTCGCGATGGGACTGGTTCGTCATCGCCACCCGCGGGTGGCCCGAGAAGTCCGAGTCGCGGCTGATCAGGACGGGCGCCAGGACGGCGCACCCGTTCTCCGCGAGCCGACGGGCCCACTGGCTCTCCGCGGCCACGCCCGGGGCGAGGCCCGCGATCTGCTCGGGCGTCTGGTCCGCATCGGGGAGGAGGACGACGTGGGCGCGTGCCGGATCGGCCGGCTCGAGGTAGAGTCCCTCGCCGGTCACGCCTTCCAGGACGGGCCAGCGTACCTGCCAGGCGCGGAAGCGGGGGGTCTCCGCCACGAGGGCGGGGGAGGCGTCGTCGCCGAACCGCTCGAGGCGCGGCGAGGCCACGAGTGGGTCTACCGCGCCGATGATCTTGAGGAACCGCCGCCGGTTCTCCTGCACGGACTTCTCGTACGCCGCGGGCGACGCGGGGTCGGGACTCCAGAACCGCTTCCGTCCCTCGACCGACTCCGCGATCTTGCGCTCCACCCAGCGGTGGAGGCCCTGCATCATGAGGTCTGCGAGGTCGCCCGTCTCCTTCAGGGGTGCGGTGCCTGGAAGCGCGGTCTCGTCGGCGGCGCCCTGCAGCGCGGGCAGGGCGAACAGCAGCGCGATGGCTCGGATCATGGGAGGTCCCTCCCCTACATGACGCGTCCGGAAGGGGGATCGTGGAACCTTGCGGGAGAAATGCAAACTTGGTAGGGTCGGAGGATGGCGGCGAAGAAGAGGCGCGCGAAACTGCCGCCCGTGCCGGACGACAGTCCCGCCGAGCGGCTGCTCGCGCAGCTCGACGAGAAGATCCGCCAGTTGGCCCTCGTGAACGGGATCCTGCGGCGGACGGTGGGGGCGTTCTCGCTGGGCGACGTGCTGGGCGTCTTCGCCTCCAACCTGAAGGAGAGCGTCCCCTTCGACCGGATGAGCGTGGCCCTCTACGACTCGGGGGCTCGTGTCTTCCGGGTCCCGTTCATCTACTTCGGAGGCCGCGTGCAGGAGAACAAGGAATCCCCGCGCCCCTACGCGGACACGCCGCTCTCGAGGGTGATCGAAATGGGACAGCCGATGCTGCGGAAGAACATCAGCGCCGACATGGCGTTCGCGCGCGACCGCGAGTTCGTCAACAAGGGCCTCACCTGCGAGATGATCTTCCCGCTCGTCGCCGGCCCGTCGGCGTTCGGCACGTACCAGATGAGCGCCTTCGAGCCCGGCCGCCTGACCGAGAGGCACTTCGCGATCGTGGCCGACCTGATCCCCGCGGTCACGGTCGTGGTGCACCAGTTCCGCACGCCGGGGGTGTGTTGAGGAAGGGCGGGACCTACTCCGGGGCGATCAGCCAGCCTTCGCTCGACCAGAAGGCGACCTTGCCGTCGCGAAGGAAGGGCGTGAAGAGGGCGGCGTCGGCCAGGCCCTCCAGCTTCCACTCGACGGCGCCCGTCTTGAGGTTCAGCCCATAGAGGCCGCTCCCCCACGAGCTGAACCAGAGCCGGCCGTCGTGGGCCAGGAGCACCGAGGTGTATCCCGGCGCGGCGAACGTCCAGACCGACTTCTCGCCCTCGAAGCGGCCGACTTCCCCGTCGGCGTGCGAGTAGAACGCCGCGCCGTCGGCGGCGACGAGCGAGCCCTTGAACCCCCTGTTCGTGATCCGGAGGTCCTGCTGCTTGGGACGGAAGAGGGGCGTCGCCTCCCCTTCGGGGGCGGGACCGACCAGCGCGAAGGGGCCCACCGCCGCATAGACCCTCTTCCCGGCGACGGCCACGAGGGTCGCATTCCGGGGGACCCCGAAGGAGTCGCCGACCGCGCCCGTCTTGAGGTCGATCACCTGGAGGTTCTGGCTCGTGAGGATGTAGGCGTTCCCCCCGGCCGCGCCGTGGGCGTTCACGGAGCGCAGCGGGGTCTCCCAGATTTTCTGGCCGGTCGCGGGATCGACCATCGCGGCCCCGCCGCCGGAGACGGCGAGCAGGCCCAGCGGCGTCATTTCCCCGTGCCGGTCCGGACGGGGCGCGACGTGTTTCACCGCGTACTGCTTCGTCTTCCCGTCGGGCTCGAACGAGACGGTCTCCCCTCCCACGTTCACGGCGATGCCTTTGGCGTGGACGAGCGGCGGGGCGAGCGCGGCGACGGGCTGGTTCGAGACCTTCTGGGTCCAGAGGGTCTTTCGCTCCTTGAGATCGACCGCCGCGAGATGGCCGCCCGAGCTCAGCGTGAAGAGCGTCCCCTTGTCGAAGGCGGGCACCGACCAGGCGTCGTCGCCGAGCACGTTCCGGAGCGGCGTGTCCGTGGGCGTGAAGAAGGCCGCCCCCGGGAGTGTCTTCCGCTCGCGGATGACGTCGGTGCCCTTGAGTTGCTTCGCCATGATGCCCGCGTCGCCGGCCTGGAGGATCGTCTGGTAGGACTGCTTCACGTCCCAGATCTTGCGGCCCGTGTCGATCTCGAGGGAGGTGACGCGCCCGTCCTTGTAGAACGTGAGCGCGCTTCCCATGACGCGCGGGTAGGTCGCGAAGCCGGGCCCCGCGGGGTTCCACTTCCACATTTCCTTCTTTGCGAGCGTGTCGTAGCAGGTGATCGCGTTCTGCTTGTCGGTGAAGAGGAGCCGGTGTCCGATGAACATGAGGTGGGTGAACTCGTCGGTGTCGGGCATGTCGATCCGCCAGGCCTCCGTCCCCTTCTTCGAGTCGAATCCGAGGATGCCCCGGGGGGCGCGCTTGGTCCGGTAGAGGTAGGCGAAATTGGGGTCGACCCCTGCGATCGAACCGCCCGAGCAGTCGACCGACCACTTGTCGTTCTTCTTGCCGTTCTTGACGGCGTACGCGAAGCAGGTATTGGCATCGGCGACGAAGGCGTTCTCCTCGTTGACGTCGAAGAGCCGGCCCTGGGTGAAATAGTCGCTCTGCCAGCGGAGCTTCCCGTCCTTCAGCCCCACGCAGAAGAGCTTGAACCGGGACCCGCCCTGATGGGCCTGGGTGACGACGAAGTCCTCGGCGAAGACGGGATATCCGCCTGCCTCGGAGGCCTCGAGGCTGTCGGCGCGGGAGAGGATGCGCTTCTCCACGGGGTCATACGAGACGAAGCTGAGGTACCGCTCGGAGACGGCCTTGTTGACGTTCCCGGCGGAGTCCATGGGATAGCCGATCTTGTAGGAACGGATGGCGATACGGTCGGGCAGGATATGGAGCGAGGGCGGGAGTGAGGTGAAGTACTCCCAAAGTTGGTCCTTCCGGTCGTTGTTGTCGAAGATCGCCTTCCAGAGGATCTGGCAGCTGTCGATGTCGACCGCGGTGACGGTGAGGCGGTGAATGTCCTTGGAGAAGGGCGAACCCGCGATCTTGATCTTCTTCGTATCGTCGACTTCCTTGTCGCGCTGCATGAAGTGGACCGTGCGCCCGCCGACGACGGGGTCGCCCACGCGGTTGGGGAGGTCGAGTTCCCAGATTTTCTTACCCAGGCGTAGGTCGACCGCCGCGATCTTCCGGGCGGGGGGCTGGGGGAGGCAGAGGATGACATGGTTGGCGGGGAAGTACTTGTAGTCGGCCTTCTCGATCTGATCGAAAGGGAAGGGGAGGACCTCGGGGTGGTGGATGAAGTTGGGGGCGAGGTCGATCTTGACGATGTCCCGCCGGAGGACGCGGACGGGCCTCGGGGCGGGCTTGCCCGGGAGGGGCGCGACCTCGACGTCAACGAAGGACTCGTATTCCAGGACCTTTCCTTCGAGCTTCCGTCCGTCCCGGGTATGGACCACGTCCGCGAGGAGCGGGAGGAGGGCGAGGAGGATTCCGGTCACCATGGATGAAGGGAGTATACCATCCCCTTGGGCTGAAAGGGGTTGACTCGCGATGGGGGTTCCTATATAAAGTGCGGACCGTTTTTACCTGGGAGATTTCATGGCCGCGACCGGCGAAGCGCTCGACCTGAAGGAAGTCCTCTCCACGGAAGACCTGTCCCTGGAGCGGCTGCACGAGCTCCGCAAGGAGCTCCATTGCCATGTGGACCTCCGCGCGCAGGTCGAGGCCCTCGTCATCGATTTCGGGCCGGTGGCTAAGAAACTTTCGAGCGAGAACAAGGCCGAGGTGCGGAAGGGCACGTCGTTCTGGCTCATCGGGCGGTCGGAGGAGGCGATCCAGATCCT
>CAZSCC010000281.1:0-14796 GCA_964604905.1 uncultured Planctomycetales bacterium | reverse complement strand
CTCTCCGAAGGGAAGTGTATCATTCTGCCGGACTCAGCAATGAAGAGCATTCCGAAATACTTAATGGTTTCTACTTAGGGGGCTTTAATTTTTGGCTGGGCAACGCCTATGCCGGCGAGCACGGGGGGCATCGCCTCTTCGATTGGACCACGCTGGGGGGTACGCTTCCGGAGATCGCGGGGATGAGCGAGCCCCAGTTGGATCGGTATTACTACGCGAAAGGATGGGATTACGTCCTCTCCCACCCGGTGCTGACGGTCCGGCTTTACATCGGGAAGATCCTCGACCTCTGGTGGCCGATCCCCAAGCTTGACGTTCTTCCCTCGCGATACATCGTCGCAGGGCTGGTCGGAGCTGTCCCGCTCTATCTTGCCTCGGCCGCGGCCTGGACGCGCGACCGCCTTCGGGATCCCTTGTTCCTGCTGATCATCCTGATGGTTGCGGGATACACGCTCCTCGCCGCGGTCCATCTCCCGCTCGGGCGCCACCGGGCCGCGGGGATCGACCCGCTCCTCATGATCCTGGCGGGCATCGGGATGGAGCGGCTGGCTGCCCTGATTTTTCGCTGGCGGGGTCGGCGGGCCCTCCTATAATGACCGCGACATGACCACGATCCTCGCGGTGCGTCACGCAGGCGGCGTCGCGCTCGGCGGCGACGGCCAGGTCACTCAGGGCGGCACCGTGGTGAAGCACGACGCCATCAAGATCCGCAGGCTCCACGAAGGGAAGGTCTTCGCCGGATTCGCCGGTGGGACGGCGGATGCCATGACCCTCCTCGACAAGTTCGAGGGGATGCTCAAGAAATCCCAGGGGAACGTCGTGAAGGCGGCCGTGGATCTGGCCAAGGAGTGGCGGACCGACCGCTTCCTCCGCCGCCTCGAGTCGCTCCTCCTCGTGGCGGACAAGGAGCACACGCTTCTCATCTCGGGCCAGGGCGACGTGATCGAGCCGGACGACGGCGTGGCCGGGATCGGCTCCGGCGGCCCGTATGCGGTCGCCGCGGCGCGGGCGCTCGTGAAGCACTCGACGCTCAAGGCCAAGGACATCGTCCGCGAGGCGCTCGAGATCGCCGCGAGGCTCTGCATCTACACGAACGAGCGCCTCCACATCGAGGAGTTGTAGCCGGATGTCCGGGGTGCTCGCGATCCTCGAGATAGGCCTCCTGGCGCTGATCGCGGGATCGGTCGGGCGCCGCTGGGTGGGCCGACTCCTGCCGGATTCGTCGGACGACGAGCGGTCGGTCCTGGGGCTCCCGCTGGGCATGGCCTTCCTCTCGCTCCTGACCATGGGGCTCCTCTTTGCGCGGCTCCCCGCCCGCTGGGTCCTGGCGGGAGCGCTGCTGGCGGGGGCGGTCTGGGCGAGGCGCGACATGGCGGCCGCGGCGAGGGGCGCGATTGGGTGGTTGCGCGGTGTGCTTCCCCTGCGCGGGGCCGAAGCGTTCTTCCGCGCGCTCGTCCTCGTCTGCGGAGCGTTCGGCGTCGTCGGCTGCCTGGCGCCGGAGACCGGCTGGGACACGGGCGTCTATCACTTCGCGACCGCGCGTCTCCGTGCCGAGGAGGGGTGGATGGTCGTTCGCCCGGATATCCCCCACGGGTACCGTCCCGCGGCCATGGAGATGCTCCAGACCGTGGGCTTCCTTTTCCAGGGGGAGGCGCTGGCGTCGCTCGCCAACTTCTTATTCTACTTCGCGGGGCTGGCCCTCGCTCGCCACTGGGGCGGGAGGCTGGGGGGCGAGGCCGCGCGCATCGGTGCCGGGACGGCCTATCTGGGATTGACGACCTATGCGCTCCGCCTGGACGGGGGCGACGTCGAGGTGGGGCAGGCGGTCTACCTCACGGTGGCGCTGTACGCTCTCTGGCGCCTCCGGGAAGGCTCGTCGATCCGGTGGATCGGCCTGGCGGGATTCGCCCTGGGAATGCTTCTGGGGATCAAGTACGCCTCTGCGTGGGCCGTGATCGCCGTGGGAGCGACGTGGGCCTTCGTGCGGGTCGTCGACCGGATGCCGATCGCGCGCCTGTTGCGCGAGGGAGCGGCCCTCGCAGGGGTGGCCGGGATCGTGGGCTGCCCCTGGTACGTGCGGAACTTCCTCGTGACGGGGAACGCGTTCTTTCCGTTCCTCCCCGAGGGGGTGGCGGGGGCGGCGGCGGCCGGGGAGGCCGGGCTCGAGGGGTGGAGGGCGATCCTCGACGGGCTCAAGACGGATGGTTTCGTCGTCGCGGGGATCGCGGCATTCGGCATCAAGGCGATGCGGCGGGTCCGTTGGCTCGCGATCGCGCTGCTGGTCTTCATGGCGCTCCTCCTTCGGCAGGTGGGGCTCACGCCTCAGGGGGTGACGAACGCCCTCCGGTACGGATCGCCGGCGTTCCTGGGGCTCGCCGTCCTCGGGGCACAGGCGCTCCGCGCGGTCGCGGAGCGGAGGAGGTCCCTCGCCCTTCCCGGCACGCTCTTCCTGCTGGCGACGCTCCTGGTGGGACAGGGGATCCACGCGGTGCGGAATGCCCCCAAGATTCCGGCCGCGGCGGGGCTGATCTCGCGCGAGGCCTACCTCGATGCGCGCGTGAACAGCGCGTGGGCGATGCGCGAGGCGGAGGGGAGGCTTCCGCCGGGGAGGAAGGTCCTCCTCGTCGAGCAGCGCGTCTATTACTGCCGCGCGCCGTTCCTGGCCGCCTCCGACATCCAGCGGGAGATCGCGTTCGAGGGCATCTCTTCCGGTCCGCAGCTCCGCGCGCTCCTCGACCGGCACGGGATCGGCCTGATCGTCCTCAACGGCGCGCCCTACGCGAAGACGTGGGGCTTTCAGAACATGCTCGCCCGTTCCCCTTCGATGCTCTCCGACGCGCGCGTGACGGCCGTCGAGACCCGGAACGAGTGCACGCTCTACCGGGTGGATTAGGTTGACCCCCTTTCGACCGTTGCTAGACTCGTCCCCATGGACTCACGAGACCTGACTCCGCGCAAGGTGGTCGAGGAGCTGAGCACCTACATCGTCGGCCAGGACGCGGCCAAGCGCGTCGTGGCGATCGCCGTCCGCAACCGGTGGCGACGGCAGCAGCTGCCCCCCGAGCTCCGGTACGACTTCTCGCCGAAGAACATCATGCTGATCGGCCCGACCGGCGTGGGCAAGACCGAGATCGCCCGCCGCCTGGCCCAGCTCGTTTCGGCGCCGTTCGTGAAGGTCGAGGCGACCCGCTACACCGAGGTGGGTTACGTGGGGCGCGACGTGGAATCCATCGTGCGCGACCTGGTCGAAGTCTCGATCAGCATGGTGAAGGCCGAAGAGCTCTCGAAGGTCCAGAAGAAGGCCGAGGAGCACGCGGAGGAGCGGCTGCTCGACCTCCTGCTCCCGCCGCGGCGTTCCACCGGCTCCGAGGAGCCCGAGACGGCCGAGCGCGCCGCCCAGTCGCGCGAGAAGATGCGGGAGAAGCTCCGGAGCGGCTCGCTCGACGCCCGCGATGTCGAGATCCAGGTGGAGGAACGCCAGACCCCCTTCATGCAGGTCTTTTCGCCGCAGGGCATGGAGGAGGTCGGGATGGACATGCCCGGTGCACTCGGCAACATGTTCCCCCCCAAGCAGGTGACGCGGCGGACGACCGTGGCGGAAGCGCGGAGGCTGGTGACTCAGCAGGAGGCCGAGAAGCTGATCGACCGCGACCGCGCCACGCGCGAGGGGATCCGCCGGGCGCAGGAGTCGGGCGTGATCTTCATCGACGAGATCGACAAGATCGTGGGGGCGGACAAGTCCTCCGGTCCGGACGTCTCCCGCGAGGGCGTGCAGCGCGACCTGCTTCCGATCGTCGAGGGCGCGACCGTGAACACCCGCTACGGGGTGGTGAAGACCGACTACATGCTCTTCGTCGCGGCGGGGGCGTTCAGCCATGCGAAGCCCACCGACCTGATCCCCGAGCTTCAGGGGCGCTTCCCGCTGCGGGCCGAGCTGAAGAGCCTCAATCGCGAGGACTTCATCCGCATCCTGACCGAGCCGAAGAACGCGCTCCTCAAGCAGTACACGTCGCTGATGCGGACGGAGGGGGTCGAGATCGACTTCAAGAAGGACGCGGTCGAGGAGATGGCGACGATCGCGGCCCAGGTCAACAGTTCCATGCAGGACATCGGCGCGCGGCGGCTCCACACCGTGGTCGAGAAGGTGCTCGACGAGATCTCCTTCACCGCGCCGGAGATCGCCCCGGCCCGCATCTCGATCGACGCGAAGTACGTCCGCGAGCGGCTCAAGGACATCCTCGAGGACGAGGACGTGCGGAAATACATCCTCTAAGTGCGCCCTTTCATCGCTTCGTTTCGCCGGCGCACTGCTTGAAGCCTGAAGCTTGAAACCCCTTGGGAGCTCAAGCACCGGGCGGCGCGAGCAACGTCCTTGACTATTGAACGCGAGCGCCAAGGAGGCGGGACGTTAGCGGAGGGGAGCGGCCGCCGCGGGCGGGATCAGGACCACCGGGACGCCCGCGGTCGCGGGAGGCGGGGCGGTCCATTCCGCCAGCCGGTTGACCTGGCTGAAGTAGAGCCCCGCGAGGATCATGAACCCCTCCGTCGTCCGGATGGCGGTGAAGCTCGTGGCGGCCACCGCGTGGACGATCAGGGCGAAGAAGGCGATCAGGAACCCCGCCGCATAGCCCTTGTGGAAGCCGGGGCCGCGGATCGTGTCGTGGCGGAGGAAGGCGATCTTCCCGATCCGGAAGAGCAGCGCGCCAAAGAGCCCCAGCCCGAGGAGTCCGGAGTCCAGCAGGGCCCGGACGTACTCGCTGTCCACCTCGCCGCGCCGGACGGATCCGGGCCCGAAGCCGAGGATCGGGTTGCTCCCGAGCACGCGGGGGACCGCTTCCTCCCACGCCAGGATCCGGGCGTCCCAGGAAGGGGGATGGGAGCCGGTGACGACCCCCGCCACGGTCACGAGGTGGCTCCACACGCTCTCCGGGGCGATCAGGGGTACCAGGAGCCCGACGATCAGGAGCACGGGGAGGATCCGGCGCTCTTTCGTCAGCCCGAACACCAGGAGGGCCGCCCCGAGGGAGACGGAGGAGGTGCGCGAGTAGGTGTGGAGGACCGGGATGCCCAGGAAGGCGATGGCCGCGCTGGCGGCGATGCGCTGTCCGGGGGTGGCCGCGTGCAGGAAGAGCCCCACGGCTATCGCCAGGTTCAGGATCAGATAGCCGCCGTAGATGTTGGCCGTCTCCCCCATGGGGCCGTGCACCTTTGCGGCCGGGGTGGGATTGGCCAGGGCCGTACCTGAGAAGAGGAGGGCGCTTACGACGGCCACGAGGATGGAGAAGATGGCCAGCGCCTTGAATTCCTGCTCCGTCCGGACATTGTTCACGATGAGGACGAACAGGGCGAAGTACTCGAGGTACTTGCCGAGGAGGATCACGGCTTCTCCCAGTCGGGTGGTGCCGGCCGCGATGCCCAGCAGAGTCGACGCGAGAAGCACCGCGACGTAGGCGAGGACGAGCCCTCCCAGGCCCGAGGGGGCCAGGGGTTCCCGGCTATGGCCCGCCCGGAGGAGCCACGCCATGAGGAGGGCCGGGATGACGAAGTCCTCGAGCCGCAGGTGGTCCACTCCTCCGATCGAAATCTCGGGCGAGAGCCCGACGCAGCCGATCAGGATGGCCAGTCCGAGGATGATGTCCACGAACGTGAGGAGGTAGACGAAGAGCGCCCCGGCGGCGCCCACCTGGAGAAAGACCCAGGGGTCGGCGCCCCGGGTGAGCCAGGAGACGATGGTTCCCAGGCTCCCGAGGAGGAGCACGATGGGGATGATCCTCTGGAGGGGGGAGGGGTCGGAGCGATCTTCCCGGGAGAGTCCAGTCACCACATCGTATTATATCGGACATTCCCCACCCCGGGGCGCAGGGGAGGCCAAGTGTTCATCTCGACATCGGGTGCCCAGATGAACACTTTGTTGCCGATCGAGAAGGGACCATGGCCAAACGGATCCTGATGGCGGCGTATCACTTCCCCCCCTCGGGGGCGGTCGCCGCTCAACGGGCCCACAAGTTCGCCCGATATCTCCCTGAATTCGGCTGGGAGCCGATCGTGATCGCCCATCGGCCCGACCCGCGCCAACCCCGAGACGAGAGCTTCGCCGGACGGCCCGCGCCGGAACTCGAGCTCGACCCCTTCGAGTCCTCGCGCCTTCTGGGGATCCTCCCGGGCCGGTGGATCGATCCGGTGCGCCGTTTCCTGTTCGTACCGGACCCGGAAACGGGATGGAAAGGTCGGCTCCGGAAGGTCCTCCTGAAGCGGATCGACCGGGACCGGCCCGACGTCCTCTGGGCCAATTCGGTGCCGACCGGGTCGCTCATCGCGGCTACCGACGTGGCGCGGGAGACGGGCGTCCCGCTCGTCCTGGACTTCCACAACGAGTGGACGCGGAACATGTACTTCCGGCCGGCCACCGCCTGGCACGAGGAGAAACACCGCCGCCTCGAGCGGCGGGTGATCGAAGCCGCCCGGGCGGTCGTGACGCTCAATCCGCTCCACACGGAGGACCTCCGCGCGCGGTTCCCGGGGATCCGCTGCGAGACGATCGAGAACGGCTTCGACCCGGAGGACTACGCCGTCGACCCGCCGACGCCCGGCCGGAGGCCGAGGGTCTTCACGTACGCCGGCGCCATCTACGGCCATCAGGGCCCCGGATCGTTCCTCCGCGCGCTCGCCGAGACGGGCCTCCGCGACGTCGAGGTACGCGTCGTGGGAGACCGCTTCGGACAATTCACGCCCGGGACGTGGCCGTACCCCGTCCGGCCCGAGGGCCATGTGGCCCACCGGGACCTGGGCCGCCTCTTCTCGGAGACCGACGCGTTCTTCCTCTGCCTGGAAGCCCCCGCGGCGCGGCAGCTCCCGGCGAAGCTGTACGAATACCTGCGCTCGGGCCGGCCGACCTTCGCGATCGTGCCGCGCGGCGGGGCCGCCGAGTCGTGGATCGCCCGGACGGGCGCGGGCACCGCGGTAGCCGTGGAGGAGCCGGCCGGCTGGGCTCCCGCGCTCAGCGCCTTCATCGAGGGCCTGGATCGCTACCGGCGCCCCGAGCACCCCGAGTTCCAGCGCCGCGCCCAGGCGGGCCGGCTCGCCGCGATCCTCGACTCCGGGGTGACCGCATGAGCGAACCTGCGGGGAAGGCGGTCCTGGCCCGGAACACCGCCTCCTCGTTCCTGGGATACTTCGTCACCTTCGCAGTCCCGATCCTGCTCACTCCCTACATTTTCCACCGGGTGGGGCGCCACGGCTTCGGCATCCTCGCCGCGCTGGGGACGCTGGGGCTCTGGCTGAGCCGCTTCGATTTCGGCATCTGGGCGGCGCGCCCGCGGGAGGTGGCCGACCGGCGGGCTCGGGACGATCGCGCGGGACTGGAAACGCTCGCCTCGACCTGGTTGACGGTCGACGTCCTCTTCGGATCCGTGTTGATGTCGGCCGTGTGGCTCGCGGGGCGCGCGTGGCTCCCCTGGTTCCTTCCCGCGGAGAAGGCGTCGGAGATCCACCCCGTCCTGATCGTGATCGGCCTGCAGGCGGTGCTGACGCCTCTCATGCGCCACCTCATGGGAAGCCTGGAAGGGATGCAGCGGCTCGACCTGGTCAGCAAGACGGCCGTCGTCGTCTCGCCCCTCTCGGCGGTCGGGATGGTGCTGTTCCTCGAACGGGGATGGGGCCTCCTGGGTGTGGTCGTGAACGGCGCGATCTTCTCGGTCCTCCAGATCGTCGCGTTCGCCGTGATGCTCCGCCGCGTGGGCTATCCGCTCACCTTCGAGCTGTTCGCCTATCGGGCCGCCGACCTGAAACGCCTGGTCGGGTTCGGATGGAAGCTGGAGGCCAACCAGCTGGTCCATCAGGCGTTCCGGAGCGACCGGCTTCTCCTGGGCATCACGGGGCTGCCGGCGGCGCTGATCGGGTTCTACCAGATCGGCGCGGGCGCGGCGGACCGTCTGGTCTCCCTGGTGCAGACGCTGTTGTCGGCGGTCCTCCCCGCCGTGAGCGACCTTGCCGCGCGGGGCGACCGCGATCGGATCGTCCTCCTCCTCATGAGGGGGACGAAGTACGGCGCCCTGGCGGCGACGGGCCTCGTGGGATTCGTGGCGCTCTTCGCCCCCGAGGTCTTCGTCCTGTGGCTGGGGCAGCCGATGCCGGAAGCGTCGGCCGTCCTGCGCCTCCTGGCGGCGGGGCTGACGGTCGGTGCAATTGTGGCCTGCGCGCAGGGAGTCGCGGTGGCGCTGGGCGGACCGGGCCGGGTGCTGGGCGCCACCCTTTCCGGCCTGGCGGGGGCCGCGGTGCTTTACATCACCGTAGGGCGTCGCTATGATTACGGGGGTCTGGCCGGCTCCATCTCCGTGGGAATGGTCCTGGCGCAGGCGGTTTTCATGATCGGATTCCACGGGATGCTGGAGTTCCGCTGGAGAGAGTGGGTGGGAAACGCCTTTCTGAAGCCGCTGGCGGTGATCGTGCCGCTCCTGGCGGTCCACGGGGTTTGGCGCTGGGCCTCCCCTCATCTGCTTCCGGACCTCACGGGGCGCCTGCAGGCCCTCGCGGTGCTCGCGCCGGCGTTCGCCCTTTCGGCGGGCCTGGCCGTGTGGCTCGCCCGGACCTTCCGGGTCATCGATGACTACGACGTGGACGTGTTGAAGTCCCTGGGTCGGCGCTCCGCGGCATGAACATTCTCTACCTTTCCGACATCCTGAACGTCCACGACGAGCGCCTCCTGACGCAGTTCAAGGCGGCGGGGCACGAGGTGACGCTCCTCACCTTCTACCACCGCGAGCCGGAACTCCCCAAGTTCGTCAAGGACTACAAGATCATCCACGAGCGGTACCAGACCTACCCCGACGGCTCGGGCGCCAGCCGCTGGCGCCTCATCCGCGCGGTCGAGTACCGTCGTGACGAGGCCCGCGCGTGCCTGAAGATCAAGGACGTGCTCCGGCAGGGCCGCTACGATGTCATCTTCGCGAACTGGGCCCTGACCTCAGGCTACGTGGCGGCCCACGCGGGGGCGCGGCCGCTCTGCCTCTTCCCTTGGGGCTCCGACATCCTCGTCTGGCCGCGGCTCCACCGCGGCTTTGCCGAGCGGGCGATCAAGGCGCTCAAGACGGCCGACCTCGTGGTCTGCAATTCGAAGACGGCCGCCGAGGAGTGCAAGCGCCTGGGCCGCCTCCGGCCCGACCAGGTCGAGGTCCTCCCCATCGAGCTCGACGGCGGAAAGTTCGAGCCCCGCCCGAAGGACATGGAACTCCGCAAGTCGTGGGGTTTCGAAGGGAAATTCGTCCTCGTCTCCACGCGCCCTCTCAAGGAGATGTACGACCATCCGGCCCTCCTGGCCGCGATTGCGAAGCCGGGCCTGGAAAACTTTGCCGTCGTGCTGGTGGGCGACGGCAACCTCCGCGCCGACCTCGAGAAGCGCGCGGAGGAGCTCAAGGTCGCTGACCGGGTCAAGTTCTGCGGCATGGTGGAGAACCAGAAGATCCCGGAATACCTCGCCACGGGCGATCTCTACGTGACCTGCTCGAGGAGCGACAGCGCGTCGCTCGGCCTGCTCGAGGCGATGGCGATGGAGATCCCGGTCGTGGCCAGCGACATCCCCGCCAACCGGGAGTGGATCGCCGACGGCCAGTCGGGCTGGCTCTTCCCGGTGGGGAAGCCGGAAGGGCTCGCGGAGGCGCTCAAGAAGGCCGCCGCGGACGACAAGAACCGCGCGGAGGTGGCGCTCCGCGGCCGCGCGATCACGCTGGCGCGGGCCGACGCGCGCAAGAACTTCCCGAAGCTCCTCGCGCGCATCGAAGCGCTGGCGAAGGCGCCGAGACCGAGGCCCTGACGCCTGGATCTCCGCGGAGGGCCGAGAGCTCATGCGGGTCCTCTACCTCACCTTCGATGATCTCTCCGTCCCCTACGCCTGGAGCGTCCACGTCCGGGCGATCGTGAACCGGCTCGTCGCGCGCGGCCACGCGGTTCGCCTCGTCGCTCCCGGCGGGAAGGCCCCGGGGATCCAGGCTCCCTGCGATCCGCTCCCGGGGGGGCGCCTCCACCATGCCGCCGGATCGCTCGGGACGTTCGTGCGGAGCGGGCTCGCGTTTGCCCCGGACGCCGTCTACGTGCGCGGGATCCACGCGACCGTGACCCCCGCGCTGGCGGCGCAGCGGCTGGGGAAGCCGCTGGTCGTGGAGATCAACGGGCTCCTCGAGCGGGAGCTGAAGTCGGGCTGGCGCCGGTCGGCCGTGCGGGTCGCCCACCGGTTCACGCTCGCCCGCGCGGCGCGCGTGGTGACGGTCACGCCGCTCCTGAAGGAGACGCTGGCGGCCCGGTACGGCTTCCCCGGGGAGCGGATCGACGTCGTCCCCAACGGGGCCGACACGGACCTGTTCAAGCCCGGCGATCGCGACGCCGCGCGGCGCGCGCTGGGGTTGCCCCTCGACCGCCCGATCGTCCTGTGCGTGGCGAGCTTCTACGCCCACCACGCGAGGGACCTGCTCGTGGACGCGGCGAAGCGGGCCGAAGCGCTCCTCGTGCTGGTCGGAGGGGAGGCCATGAGGACCGGGGACGTCATCGCGGTCGGCCCGGTGGCGCACGACCGCGTGCCCGAGTACGTCGCGGCCGCGGACGTCTGCGCCTACGTGCTCCGGTCGCCCCACGCGGGCGCCTCGTTCTCGCCGCTGAAGGTCTTCGAGTCCATGGCGGGGGGCCGTCCCGTCGTGGCGGCGACCGACCTTGAAGACCTGAGGAGATTCGTGAATGACGGAGGGATCGGCAAGGCGGCCGGACTCGATCCTGCGGAACTGGCCGGAGCCCTGAAGGAACTGATGGCGGACGCTCCGGGCCGCGAACGGATGGGACGGCGCGGACGGCAGCTTGCGGAATCGACCCATTCCTGGGACCGAGCGGCCGGGGAGGTGGAGAAGTCGATTCGACGGGCGGTCTCCGCGGGCGGGTATACTTGAAGCGACCGATGCTCAGGATCTCGCTCGTCATCCCCACGGTGGATCGCGCGGACGCGCTCTACAACCTCCTTCGGCATCTCGAGCACCAGAGCGTGCCTCCGCACGAGATCGTGGTCGTCGACCAGTCCGCCCGGGAGGACGCCCGTGTGGCCGTCCTCGCCGGCGTCCGCATCCATCGGATCGCGGAGCGCGGACTCCCCAACGCCCGGAACGTCGGCGTGCGGCTTTCGACGGGCGACGCGGTCCTCTTTCTCGACGACGACGTCATCCCCGATCGCGACCTGGTCCGGTTTCACGCCGGGGCTTACGACGCGCCCGGCGTGGCAGGGGTGGGCGGCCGCGTGGTGGGCGGCTACGACGCGGCCGGGCCCGGGGTGGGAGCCTTCCGCCGCGGAGACGGGAAGGTCGTGCGCAACTTCGGCGCGGAGACTCCCTGCGACGTGGAGCACCTGCCGGGCGGGAATATGTCGTTCCGCCGGGAGGTCTTCGACCGGATCGGCGGGTTCGATACGGCGTTCGGCGGCGCTGCGATCGGGGAGGAGACCGACTTCTGCCTCCGCGCGCGCCGTGCCGGGTTCCGCCTGATCTTCGAGCCGCGCGCGTCGCTGGAGCACCTCCACTGGCCCGTGGGAGGCTGCCGGACGCCCCGGTTCGAGGAGTGGCTCTACTGGCACGCGCACAACAGCATGCTCTTCGCCCTCCGGCACGCGCGCGTGGCGGGCTGGCCGTTCTTCGTGATGAAGCGGATCGCGCGGATCGTCCTTTTCGCGCTGGAGCACGGGTCGCCGGCCCTGGTGCCCGTGGGCCTGCGGGGCCTCGCGCGGGGGGTGACGGCCTACCGGACGGGACGCTGATGCGCATCGGACTCTACGCCCCCAACCTGGGTTCGCCGGCGCCGAGCGGCGTGGAGCGCTGTATCGGCGAACTGGTCCGCGCGCTCGCCGCCGCCGGCTCCGACCACGAGTTCGTGCTGTTCACCGATGCCGACCTCTGCCCTTCGTCCCCCCGCTGGCGCCGGGTCGCGATCCCATCGATGGGGAAGTTCGCGAGGCTCCGTTTCGATCACGGGGGCTTCGCGAAGGTCGCCCGATCCGAGAGGCTCGACCTCGTGCATGGCCTGAAGAGCTTCGTGCCTGCGGATCTCGACTGCCCGGCCGTCCTTTCGGTGTACGACGTGATCTTCCTGCGCTACCCGGAGTACTATCCCCTTCTATGGAGGTGGTACTGGAGGTGGGCCCTCGAGGGGTCGGTCGGGCGCGCCGCCGCCGTGGCCTGCATCTCGCAGACCACGGCGCGGGACGTCGAGGAGTACCTCCCCGCGTCGCGGGGGAAGACCCGGTCGGTGCCCGTGGGCGTGGACGCGCGGCCGTTCGAGGTCGCTCCCGCGCGCGCCGCGGAGCTGAGGGAGCGGCTGGGCGTGAAGGAACCGTATTTCCTGTGCGTGGGGAACGTCACGCGGCGGAAGAACATCCCGGTCCTCCTGGAGGCGTTCCGGCAGAGGCGGTCCCCGGCGGGACTCGTCCTGGCGGGAGCGCCCGAGTACGGGGCGGAGGAGCTGCGACTGGACGCCGAGGGGGTGCGGTACCTCGCTCGCGTCACCGACGAGGAGCTCGGGGCGCTCTACCGCGGCGCCCTGGCGCTCGTCTATCCCTCCCAGTACGAGGGGTTCGGGCTTCCCGTGCTGGAGGCGATGGCGCTGGGATGCCCGGTCATCGCCTCCTCGGGCGGGGCGCTGGCCGAGGTTGCGGGAGAGGCCGCGCTCCTCGTGCGGCCGGGGTCCGCGGCGGGGCTGGCGGAGGCCATGGAACGCCTGGCGGGGGACCGGGAATTGCGCGGGCGCCTGTCGGAGCGGGGAACCCTGAGGGCGTCGATGTTCCCTTGGGAGAAGAACGCCGCCCTTACGCTGGAGCTCTACGAGAGCGTCGGGGGACGCACGAGAGAGGGGGCGCATGAGACTGCTCCACGTCCATGACTTCTTCGCGCCCGGGAACAGCCGGTTCGGGTTCGACATGGACCGGCTCCTCGCGGCGCGGGGCCACGAGGTCCACGTCCTCGCCGCCGTGGGGCCGATGGGGCCCTCCGACGGCGCCGAGCTCGAGGGAGTGAAGTTCCACACCTACGAGCATCGTCCCGAACTCTCGCTGTCGAAGAGGCTCTCGTACGGGCAGTCGACGAACGACCACCGCTTCGGGCAGCTCCAGGCGGACTACCCGTTCGATCTTCTCGTCTTCAACCAGCCGCTCTGCGCGGCGGGCGTGCTCCGGAACGGCGCGGCCGACCCCCTTCCCAAGGTCTACTGGTTCATCTCCCCCTGGGCGGCGGAGTGGAAGGCGGCCCATCCCGACACCCATGTCGTGGCGAGGATGTTCCACACCGCGTTCCGAAACCGGATGGAAGCGACGGCGATCCGCTCCTGCGACGCCGTGCTGGTGGAGAGCGAGTTCATCCGCCGTCAACTCCGCGAGCACCACCGGAAGCTGCCGGAGGCGAAGGTCACGCTCGTTCCCGGCGCGGTCGATCTCTCGCGCTTCTCGCCTCTCGGGCCCCGGGACGCCCACCGGGCGCGCTTCGGGTTCGGGCCGGGTCCGCTCGTCCTGACCGTCCGGCGCCTGGTCGAGCGGATGGGGATCGATCTCCTCATCCGGGCGGCGGCGGAGGTGCCGGGCCTGCGTCTGGCGATCGGGGGCGACGGCCCGCTTCGGGAAGAACTGGAGGCGCTCGCGGCGTCGCTCCGCGTGGAGGCCCGGTTCCTCGGATTCGTGCCCGACGCGGACCTGCCCTCGCTCTACCGCGCCGCGGACCTGTTCGTCCTCCCCACCCGGGAGCTCGAGGGATTCGGCCTCGTCGCGATCGAGGCGATGGCCTGCGGGACCCCGGCGATGGGGACTCCGGTGGGAGCGATCCCCGAAGTGCTCGGACCCCTCGGCCTCCTCTTCTCCGAGGCCTCGCCGCGGGCGATCGCGGCGGGGATCCGGAAGTTCTTCGCCGAGCCCGACGGGGCGCTCGTCGCCCGGTGCCGGGACCACGTGGCGGCCCACTACGACTGGAGCCGGGTGATCGAGCGCGTGGAGCGCGTCTTCCTTGAGGTGATCCGTGCGCGTGCTGGTCACGGACGGGGCTAACCGCGTCGCCCTCGCGGTCGTCCGCGCGCTCGGGAGCGCGGGGGCGGAGGTGTGGGTCGCGGAGCAGGAGCCGTACGCTCGGACCACGCCCGCCGCCTTCGTCTCCCGTCACGTCTCCCGGCGCGAGGTCCTCCCGGGCGTCGGGGAGGAGGGCCGATTCGTCGCGGCGCTCGCGGAGTTCGCCCGGGGCGCGGACGTGATCCTCCCCGTCTCGACCAACGTGCTCCTCGCCTGCGCGAAGAACCGCGAGCGCCTGCCCGCGCGCGTCCCGATCTCCCCGCTCGCCGCGATCCGGCGGGCGAACGATAAATCGACCGTGCTCGCGGCGGCGCGCAAGGCGGGCGTGCCGATCCCCGTGAGCTATGCGCCTGAGTCGGACGAGGAGCTCGACGGCGTCGTCGAGCGCCTCCGCCTTCCCGCCGTGGTCAAGCTGCGCGACGACGAGGGGACCGCTCTCGAACCCGCCGCCCGCTACCGGCGGGCCCGCACGCGGGACGAGGTCCGCCGCGCGTGGGCGGAACTCCACCGGATCCGCCCCTTCCCGGTGATCCAGGAGCGGATCGACGGCGACGGTTACGGCGTCGGAGTGCTTGCCCAGGAGGGTCGCGTGCTCGCCTCCTTCGCCCACCGCCGGGTCCGGGAATATCCGATCACGGGCGGGCCGAGCGCGTGCTGCGAGAGCGTTCGCGACCCGCGCCTCCTGGGGTACGCGGAGAGCGTCATCCGCGAGCTCGGCTGGACGGGCG
>CAZSCC010000280.1:0-9684 GCA_964604905.1 uncultured Planctomycetales bacterium | reverse complement strand
GGCCTCGCGCGCGCGCTGCTTGACGATCTCGAGCATCGCGGTAGGAGACAGACGTCTTCCCAAGGTGGGTCTCGCGTGCGAAACGAAGACGGGGTCCTTCCGGCCGGGCCCGGAGCGCTTGAGCTTCCGATCGAGCGCATCCGTGTAGAGGTCGATGGCTTCGGTCACCTCGGGCCGCAGACTGACTTCGTCGCGGTCGGTGGTCTTCGTGTCCCGCAGGACCAGGATCTTGGACTCCCGCCGGAGATCCTGATGATTGATGCGGGCGGCCTCGCTCCGCCGGAGTCCTTGATAGTAAAGCGTGAGCAGGAGCGCTCGGTCGCGAACGCCCGCAAGACGATCGTCTTCCCGGGCCGCAGCGAGCATCTTGCTGATCTCGGCTTCCTCGAGACCTTCGGTCCTGGATTCCTGGGAGACCTTGTAGCCCCGGACGAGGTCAAACGGGCTCTTCTCGATCGCCTCTTCGGCAAGGAGCCAGCGGAAGTATCCCCTGAGCGCTGAGAGCTGCCGGTTCACATACGTCTTGGCGCGCTTCTTTCGTTCGGCCAGGTGGTTCCGGTACTCGACGGCCCAGTCACGGTCGAGGGCATCCAGATCCTCGAGGGATTTGACGTCCGCGTAGGCCAGGAAGTCCCGGACGGCCTGGCCGTAGGCCCGGCGGGTGCCGTCCGTGCGCTGTTCACGGAGGAATCCGCCCAGGTACTGGTCGACCGTCTTGGGGATCTTCTTGGCCATTCACAGGTAGATATCGGGAGGGAAGGGAGTGTTGCTGAACCCCAATACCGTTGAGAATTCCACTTCTCGACCCCACCCCGAGGGGGGTGGGGGAGGCCGTTGGCGCAATCTTGGGGTCGTGTGGGCGTTGCGTCTGATAGATTAGACTTCCCTTGGGACTTTGGCTGCTTTATTGTTTTCCCGCGACTTAATGATCGGCCTTTCGAACGAGGTGCTCGAATGCCAAGAACAAACCCTTCAGGTCCTAAGGCGTTGCTGGCACTGCTAGGAGCATTCTTCCTCGGCTGTCATTCATCGGGGGAGACTCCTCCTGAAGCCCCTCGCACCTCTGGGATAACGCAAATTGGGGTCATCGATCTTTTCAAGTGCTTGAGGCAGGGGACCAGTGCTCAATTCGAAGCTCTTGAGGCGGCCAGACGCTCCTGGTTCGGTAGCCTGTCCAAAGAAACCACTGCGATCTTCAAACGCCTCGAGGACCTTAGGGATCAAGTGCAAAGTCTCCCACTGGACTCACCTCTTCGCCAAGACAAGGCCGTAATGGTCGTCCGCGCGACGGATGAACTTCTGAGCCGTCTGGATTGGCGGGGATATCTGAACAATTACACACTGACCTTGGAGCCGATGTCCGCGAGAATTCGGGACGCCGTCGAACAATACCAGAAGGAGAAACGATTGCCGTTGGTCCTGTTCGTGAATAGGCCCGTACTTGATGAGACTCTCGGAAAGCTGTCGCATGAACAGACTGCCCGCTTTGAGGGCGCGCTTCCTACGAGCACCGTGTGCGATATCACCGCTGACCTGATCGCACTTCTAAGGCGGCGAGGCGACAAGAACAGATAGTTACCTTGCTGCCCGCATTCCGATCGGAAACCTCCGGCTATTCTTGCCCAGCATTCAGGATCTTGAGCGCTGCCCGTGCAGCGTCAGCCTGTTCAGTAGTCCCATTCATCGTCAGATCCTTCAACTTGAAGTAAAATCCTTCCATGCCGGGCACTTCCAGAGGAGCCGGGTTCTCCCCGGCCTTCCTTTCCTGTGATTGACATTTCGCCGCTCTTCGAAACAAGCCAGCGGTAAGTAGTGCTAGCTTGATGATTGCCGCTCTAGCCTCGACCCTCTTCTCGGGATCATCATTCTCAAGGAGGTCCACCTGATCGTCCACGAACTTCGTTACTCCCTCCTTATTCACCAGCCCCCCTGCAGCAAGTCCCTCCTTACCGAAGTCGATTGGAGGAGGACCAAAAGGAGGCAGTATTCCCTGTTCTCCCATGGGATCGACGTACAGCGTCGGGTTATTGTTGGCGTAGACATATGTTGAATTGGCCGCTTCAATCAACTCGAGAAGGGACTCATCCTTCCGAGCTTTTCCCTTTCCTGAGGAATGACGAGTGTCCGGTGGCAATAGAATGCCAGACGGCTGAAGTTGGGCCGAACCCTGGTTGATTGGACCACTACCGTCTGCCACGTAAGGGCTGCTCCCGGGACGACGTTTCATATCGCGCGACGCAAACCGGGCAAGTTCAGGAATGTAGAACATGCTTGGGCCCTCCTTCTGAAATCCCAGGGGTTGATTCCATGCCTAACGCATCCGAATACTCATATAGGGGTGCATAGATGTCCGGTGGCGGAAGAGGCGGCCCCGCATGGGGGAAAATGCCGCGCGCAATCGCCTTTGCCGGCAAGTCGTCCATCTCACGATTCGACAATCCGAGCGGGAAGAAATTGAAGGTGCGTAGCGGCCCCGCCTCCGAGGGGCGGCTGATCCGTGGGAACCCACGCGAGTTAAATGGAGACCCCTCTGGCACGAAATCGACGATGACGTTATCCGGACCAATCCGTGTGCAATACACTTGCCGCCGCATCCGTATGACGTCGCGCAAGACTTCGTGTTTCACCCGCGGCGGCGCGCCACGAATGAACTCGGGCATCTTGTCTACCCAAGAGACCGACATTTCCCTGGGAATGAGGTCTCGATCGAGGTCGAACTTCACGCCCAGAAACCTGAACGCCGCCAGTAGACACTCGTCAATCGCCCGTCTCGCACCATCCACGGTGTCATAGCCATGGGCGCGGAGCGACTTCGTCAGCTGTTCTGCGACTTTGGCGATACCGGGCTCATGTAATCGGCAGATTTGCCACAATTCGTCGATGAGGTGTTTTTCCTCCGGCTTCAGCTTGTACAGATCCGGGAACGCGGTCGGGACGGCGAGCGCCTGCGCGGCAAGCAATTGGCCGGCGAGCGAGCCGTGCATCAGGCCGTACTTGAAAGGCGTAATGGTTTCGGCCGCTGCTGCCACGATGTCATGGCGGAATTGATCCAGGTTTAACCCGCCCCGCTTCCGCAAACCCCACAGCACCGTGCAGTCAAGCACCATGGACTGAATGACGTTCACGGTCATGGCTTTCGCGTAGTCCCGTTGGTCCACGAATTGCCGGGGATCTTCGAAATCGAGGAAGAACTCCAGCCATGCGTGCATGAGTTCGTGAGCGGCCGTCTCCGGGGTCGCGCGATCTGGATTGAGGAAGACTGGAATGGTGTCGGGATTTAGCGCCGTGTCGACGAAATTGAAAGGGATCGGCTGATTAACTCCGACCAAGGAGCGGCTGTCGAAGAAGAAAACCTGCTTCGGAGTAGCACGATTGACTTCCTCAAGTAGATCCACCAGGGCAAGCGGTGGATTCACGAGCTTCAAGCCGAAGACGGTTGTGACGCGATCCTTGGACCAGAAATAGGCTCCCGGGGTTAGCTCGTAACGCATTTGCCCGGCAGGCTGCGAATCGTCAAACCTGGGTGTTATGAGAGATCCAATACGGTGCTTTGGGGTTATGCTTTCGGAAGGTGACGTCGACGGGTATGGCCTTCGCGACCCGACCGGATCCATTTCATCCTCTCCTGCGACAGCCAGCCGCTAAGTAAGGAAACCCCTTCCCCTCGTACTACCCCGGTCGTTGTTTTGAATGTATGGAACAAAGAGGTCCGTGTCAAAGAAAATGCGGTCAAGGAACTATGAACTTGCCGCCGGTATATGGGGACGGTTTGGGGTGTAGGTTTTACAGACGCCAGCATGGACGCGGTTTTTGGGCCCCTCCTGCGCGGCTGAAAGTAGATATCAGCTAGGGAGTCTGATGTGTCGGACAGATCCACTGGCCGATCACAGACCTGACCTGCGCAGCCAAAACAGAAGTAGAGCCAACTGAGGATTGGTAGAGCTGAAGAAGATCCAAGGCAAAACCACGGGACATAATGCGCTTCGTAACATAATGACGCCAGACATGGCAGGTCACGCGCCGGTCGATGCCGGCGGCGCGAGCGCGGCCCTTCACGATCTCGTTCATGGAAGAGGGCGCGAGTCGCTTACCGAAGGACCGGAGCCGCGAGAGCGAGCAGAAGACCGGATCCTCGGGCTTGGTGTCGCGCTTGCGGAGGTCGCGGTTCAGGACCTCGAGGTACGCGTCGATCGCCGCCTTGACTTCGGGGCGGAGCCGGATGGTCTCGTAGGGGTTGTTTTTGCGCCCTTCACTTCAAGCAGGCCCTTTTTCGTCGTGATGTCCCTGTACCGGAGCTTCGAGGCCTCGCTCCGGCGGAGGCCCTCGTAGAAGAGCGTCATGAGGAGCGCCCGGTCCCGGAGGCCCCGGAGCGGTCGGTGGACCGGGGGGCTTCTCCTGAAAGGCGGAGGACTACTGGCGGCGCATGAAGGCGAGGGCGAGCGCGAGGAGCGCCGCGCTGCCGAGCGCCAAGGCGCCCGGGGGGTCGGCGATCGTGTCGCACCCGCAGCGGTGGGCGAGGTTGTTGTTGCCGCCCGAAGTCGTGGTCTTGGGCGGCGGGGGCAGGGGGTTGATCGTGACCTGGTTGGAATTGGGGCTGGTCCCGAAGGCGTTCACCGCCTGGACCACGTAGTAGTAGGTCGTTCCAAACACCAGGCTCGCGTCCGAATAGGTGGTTCCGGTGACATTGGCGATTTGAACGTAGCCGCTCCCGGAGGTGGTGGACCGGAGGACGTTGTAGCTCGTGGCGCCGGTCACCGCCGTCCAGGAGAGGTTGGCGGAGACCGGACCGGGCGTCCCGGAGAGCACGGGCGCCGCCGGAGTCGGGTCGGGCACCTGCGCGCTCTGGGCGGGGCCTATCATCGTGCCCGCGTTGGACACCCCCGCGTACGCCGCGTTCGTCGTGAGCAGGATCCTGTCCGCAAAGAAGCCGTCTTCCCGCATCCAGAGGTTCACGGTATGGAGGCCTGCGGTCGCGACGGTGATCGTCGCCACGGGCCCCGACATCGTGATCGTGCGCCATTCGTAGGGCGTCGGGGCGGTGAGGGTGTAGCCGTTGATCCTTTCGGCCGACGCGACCGCCGCCCCGTCCAAACCCACGTGGCAGGAATCGCTTGCGCCGTCGAGACCGCGGCCCCGGACCCACACGTAGTGCGTCCCGGTCGTGACAAAGAGGACACGGAAGTCGAGCCGGGGGCTGATGTTCGGCTCGAAGGGGACCGGTGGGACCGAAAAGGAACCGCCGAAGCCGGTCCCGTCATCCGGGAGCGCCTGCATGGCATTGCCCGAGGCGCCCGCCGGCGCCGTCACCAGGGTCCACGTGTCGGTGCTTCCGGTCCCCAAGTTGTTGGTGCGGAAGCTCTCCGCCTCCATCACGACCAAGCCGTCGGTCATGACCTGCTGGAAGACCATGCCCGCCGCCTGCCGCGGGACTTTGCCGGGGGATTCGCCCGACCAGAACCCCAGAAGCGCCAAGGCGACGGCGGCGTGGATGAATTTCGAGAGAGACACCTTTCCCTTCCCAGCCATGAAGCACCCCTATCTGTTTTGCCCGCCCGCCCGTGTTCTATATCCTTTACAAGGCCCTTACCTTTGGAATCGTAACATGGATTCGTTCTCCAGCGTCCCGAGGATGAGACAAAACTGAGGGTTCTAAAAGCTTGGTATCCTTGTCTCAGCGAAGTCTTCGATCGTCCTGCGAAATCGATGAACATCAGGCTGGAACCGGAGGATTACCTGCGAGGCGTGGCCGACGCCGAGATCCTGCAGCGCGTTCCATACGTAGTGGTGGGAGATCCCCGCGGGGGACGTCGACAGTCCTGCGATTCCGTCACCCCCAATTCCGTACGCGTCCGATTAACACAGGTCGGAAACCCGCGGAACTGATCCCGCCATCGACGTTCTTACCAGCAAGAGCGAGTTCACCTTCTCGGCGCTGAGAATCTCGGGGAGCTTCCGCGGCTTTCTTTGGTACGGGATCTCCTCGATGTCCCAGTCCTGCTTGACCGTCCCACGGTAGAAGAACTTGATGGCGGCCACCGCAATGTTGAATACGGCCCAGGAAACCTTGCGCTCACGCGTGAGGTAGAGCTGGTACTGTCGGATGTCCTCGAGCGTGAGTTGGTCCGGCGGGCGCATGAAGTGCCGGACGAACTTCCGCATCGCCAGCAGGTAAGCCTTCCGGGTATTGGGACTGAGCCCCCGGATTTCCATGTCGGCGTCCATCCTGTCGTAGAACTGGCCCAAAGGTTCCTCCCGTGAAAACGAGTGTTGAAGAAGCACAACGACACGGGAGGAATCTACGCCAGACGTGTACGCGGCACTACGCTTGGAATGAGTTGAAGTGTGGACGCGCCCGAATCCGCCGCGGAGCGGCTTCGTTCAATTGCACTTAGGCGACGTTGGGGGTGGGGCGCCCCAGGGGAGAGACGGTCATTTTATGATGTTTACATCCGGCTGGCGTACAGGCCGCTTCGGCGCACCATAACGGCTCTACAGGCAACCACGGTACAATTCCCCGGGGCGCCAGACGCCACCGCTGGACGTCCGATAACCAGAGGCGCCAGCCTCCGAGCTGCTCCCGGAGGTATTCGATTGCGGCATCTCGGTGCCCACGGATCCCGCCCGCGATCGCGACGACCGGGAGCGTCCAGTGCGGCGGTGTCAGGTACCGTAAACTAGCCGCCGGCGGGCCCCCAATCGAGTATGGGGCACCCTGCGGGGTAGGGGAGAGGCGAAGGCCCCGCGGCGGCTGTACTTTGCTCGATGCATAGTTACGATTTGGCGTCAGACTCTTCGAAGAACTTCCGAGCGTTCTCCCAGAACACGGTCAGCTTCTCCGGTGCGGCGGTCTCGTTTTCCAGGGCGGATTTCGCGTAGACGAGCGCATCCTTCCCGGTGTTCAGTAGGAGCTTGCGGATCGTGTGCTTGGTGCGTAACCAGGCCGGGTCTTCCGCTCGTGACATAGGTCGGTTCCTCCTGCCATCCGCCGGCTGCTTCCGCCCTCAAGCGGCGCCCTGGGAGATCCTCATCTTACTCCACTGGGGCGGACTCCGGTGACATGGAAACAGTCGACGGCTCCACGGCTGAAGGGACCTTCATCAGTGGAGCGGCGTCTTTCCCCTGGGCCCACGTGAGGAACTCCTCCGCATCCTCCCGGAGGATCTCCGGCGCCTTGTCCACCCAAGCCAGCCGGACGAGTTCGCGAGCATCCAGCCGGAAGAGCTTCGCGAACTTCTTGATGACCTTTACCGATGGAGGGTTGACCTTGTCGTTCTCGATCCCGGAGACGTAGCCCTTGTGGGAGCTGATCTTCTTCGCCACCTGTTCCAGGGTCAGCCCTTTCTCCTTCCGCAACTTCTTCACCCGATCGCCGAAGTGGGACACGAGCGCCTCCTCAAAGATGATGATCCCGGATGTGACGGAAGCCAGAAGCTAAAAGCCAAATGGAGCCCGGGATTCTATTCGATCAGGGAGGGCCTGTCGAGACTGGAGTTCCGGAGGGAGGTCCAAAGGAAGGGCCGGCGCTCAAGCCCCCGGCCTCTCCCGGCCGATAAACGCCATGGGTACGATAATGCGGCTTTTAGTACCCATCCGCTGGGGGAAAGAAAGAAATGCAGCCCGCACGACGTTTCACACCCGAGCCCGGAACCCTGATCCCCATCCGCGACCCCCGGGCTCTGGCCGACCCCCAAACCACGCTCTGGAGCCTGATCGAACACGCGCTGGCGGGCCTGAAGCCGGCCACGAGAAAAGCCTACGGCCTGGACCTCGCCGCCTTTGCCGCCTGGATGGGCGCGCCCGCCGCGGCCCAGGCGGCCGCGATGCTGGTGGCGCAGCCCCACGGCGAGGCGAACATGATGGTCTTCGAGTACCGGTCGGAGCTGCTGAAGCGGAAGCTCGCGGCGTCCACCGTGAACCGGCACATGGCGGCGCTTAAATTCGTGACCCGGATGGCGCGCCTGGGCGGACAGATCAGCTGGGAACTCGAGATCCCCAGCATGAAGGTCGAAACGTACCGGAATACCCTGGGTCCCGGGAGGAAATCGGTCGCCGAGGTCGTCCAGGGGCTCCTCCCGAAAGACGATGCGCTGTCGGCCCGGAACCTCGCGATCATCGGGTTGCTCTTCAACCAGGGCCTCCGGCGGGGCGAAGTCGCGGCGCTCGACCTCGAGCACCTGGATCCGAACCGCGGGCGTCTTTCGATCCTCGGCAAAGGTCGGAACGGCCGCGAATGGGTGACGCTCGCGCGGGGCACCTGCGACTACATTGAGCGGTGGCTTTCCGCACGGGGGACTTCCCCGGGGCCGCTCTTTTCCAACCTCGACCGCGCCGCCAAGCGCGGGCGCCTTTCGGATACCTCTATCTATAGGATGATTCGCGGGTATGGCCTGGGCCGGCCACACGGACTCAGGCATTCGGCGATCACCGCCGCGCTTGAGGCCACCAACGGGAACATCGCCGAGGTGATGAAGTTTTCCCGCCACAAGGACCCGAAGGTGCTCATGAAATACGACGACAACCGGAAGGACGTCGCCGGTGACATCGCCGGGAAGATCGATCTGGGGCGCGAGCACACTTAGCACCTTCCCCACCCCCGGCGGCCCCACGACTGATCCGCCGTGGTTACAAACAGCCCTTTGGGAGGGTGGACTCGGCCTTGTGTCTTCGCTTGCCCGAGGATAGAACATACCTCTCCGATCCCAGCTAGGGAGTGCGTGATGCCAGACTCATGGGTCATCCAAGGCCCCAATGGAGAGCCCAGCCTAATCTACTTCGAAACTGACCATACTGAATTCCACGCCATCACCGTGCAGCCGAGCGGCGTGACTCTCGACAGACATTTTCCGACAAAGGACATCAAGGCCGTTGTGGCATGGTTAGGGACCCTGGGTTACCTCTCCCAGACGCTTTCTCCATACCCCTTCGCACGCGGACAGAGACACTCTCGAATCTGGCGGGGCGATATCGTTCCACTAACCCAGGAGGAGTCCCGGGCCCTGGCATCAACGGGGACTGCTACATCAAGCCTTCTCAGAATTCTTGAACAGACATTCTACGCCATCGAGCCCAATGCCGAGAACGCGCACACGTTCGGCCAGAAACTTCGTCACCTCTTGATCCTCACATGTACCGAGGTCGAAGCGGCTTGGAAGGGAATCATGCGCGCGAATGGCGTAAAGAAGAAGAAAATAGGGACAGAAGATTACGTCAAGCTTCTACCTGTCCTTCGCTTGGACGAATGGAAACTGGCTCTTCCATTCTACCCGGACTATCCTGAGGTGCTCCCATTCAAAGGATGGTTGCCTGACCAACCAACAAAAAGTCTGCCCTGGTACGACGCGTACCAAGCAGTGAAGCACGATAGAGAGGAGAGTCTTGGACGAGCTACGCTAGAGAATGTCATCAGTGCGAGCGCAGCAATGCTCACCCTGGCAGCAGCTCAATTCGGGTGGCATTACTGGTCAGATCCAGACCTCAACATAGGCCTTTTCGCTCAGACTCTCTTTCAGTTTAGGGCCTGGCCCAAGTGGAAACCGAACGAACGCTACTTCGCCCCCCGGGCCGAGGCAGTTGGTTGGGACATCATTTCGTGTCGCTTCAAGTAGCGCGCGATTCTGCCCTTAGCACGAGGTTGTCCGATCCTCCGTTAGATTCCAGGAGGGGCCAACCGGCCCACATTACTAA
>CAZSCC010000279.1:0-1957 GCA_964604905.1 uncultured Planctomycetales bacterium | reverse complement strand
CGTCGAAGTGCTCGTAGCGCTTGCGTTTCGTCACCTCGTCGGTTCTTCGAGTGCCCGGCGAGAGGACTTCGATCACGAGGCCAGGAGCGCCTTGGCCATTGGCCTTCGTCAGTCGATCCAGCCGCGCCGAGGAGACGAAGAGCAGGTCGGGCTCGACCACGTCGCTTTCGGAGAGCACGACGTCGGTCGGGGCCGCGAAAACCCGCCCCAAGGGATGGGCCGCGAGGAAGTTTCCCAGCATCAAGGTGAGTCTGACCGAGATCGCCTGATGCTTCAGGTTGGGGACCGGCGTCACGAAATGCTCCCCGTCGATGATCTCGTGACGCTTCCCGTCGTCCGGGAAGGTGAGGAAATCGTCGTAGGTGAGCTTGAGGTCCGGCCGGTCCACTGACACCGCAGTCTCCCTCGGAATCGTACACTTCCTCCATGGGCCCGGATCATCGCATGGCGAATGGACAGCGAAGGTCCGATTCTTCAGGAAGAGAGACCTTCCCGCGAGCTGTACGAGCGCCTTGGGTAGTGCGATACCTCAGCGTCGCTGAGGTTTTGGCGCTCCATCGGCTGGTGATGGCGCAGAGTGGCAATGAGTCGGTGCTGCGGGATGTTGGCGCTCTCGAATCGGCGGTCGGCCAGCCCCGTCACATCAAGCAGCCGGCAAACGTGGGACCGTAGACCTTAACGCTTGACGTATCACGTTACCCGTAATATCCTGAACGGGATGATCCGATCCTTTCGGGAGAGGAACGCCGAGGCGCTTTTCCTTGGCTACCCCACTCGTCGGTTTCGGGACATCGCCCGCATCGTGCAGCGGAAGCTGGCTCAGTTGCACGCAGCCCAACGCCTCGATGACCTGCGTGCCTTTCCGGGCAACCACCTCGAGGCTCTGGGCGGAGATCGACGGGGGCAGCACAGCATCCGCGTCAACGATCAGTATCGGGTCTGCTTCGTGTGGCGAGACGGCGATGCCCGTCAGGTTGAAGTGGTCGACTACCACTGATGGAGGAGGGTATGCAGAGGAAGGGACGCCGGCTGCCGCCGGTTCATCCAGGCGAGATCCTGCGAGAGGATCTCCTGAAGCCCCTCGGGATCAGCATTAACCGCCTGGGGCGGGATCTGCGCGTGCCGGTGACGCGCATCAGCGAAATCGTCAACGGACGCCGGGGCATCACTGCCGACACAGCACTCAGGCTGGCCCGCTACTTCGGGACGACGGCGGAGTTCTGGATGAACCTCCAGGCGGCCTACGACCTGGACGTGGTGCAGCGCGCCTCAGCCGATCGGATCGCTCGGGACGTCCACCCCCGGGAAGCCGCCTAGGCGGGAGGCCGGCGCGCGGTCTCCCGCTTCATCCCGAGCGTCGCCCTCCAGGTCCACGCCTTCGACGGATACCACCGCCGCTACCGGCTTGCCCCGTCGAGTAACCACGAGCGTCCCTTACTCGAAGATCCTGGCGAGCGGGATCGACAGGCCGGGGAGCAGCGGCGTCTCCAGGACGCCCGCTTCTTCGTTGCTGACCTCGACCACGCGCTCGAGCCCCTTCTCGGTGCGTCGAAGCACCTTCACCGTTTCCAGCTCCGGATCGACGATCCAGTACTCGAGGACGTCGAAGTGCTCGTAACGTTTGCGTTTGGTCACCTCGTCGGTCTTGCGCGTGCCCGGCGAGAGGATCTCGATCACGAGGTCAGGAGCGCCTTGGATGTTCGCCGTTGTCATGCGGTCCAAGCGAGCGTTCGAGATGAAGAGCAGGTCGGGCTCGACCACGTCGCTGTCGGAGAGCACGACGTCGGTCGGGGCCGCGAAGACCCGCCCCAAGGGATGGGCCGCGAAAGCTTCCCAGCACTAGCGTCAGTCTGACCGAGATCGCCTGATGCCTCAGGTTGGGGGCCGGCGTCACGAAATGCTCCCCGTCGATGATCTCGTGACGCTTCCCGTCGTCGGGGAAGGTGAGGCAGTCGTC
>CAZSCC010000278.1:0-4190 GCA_964604905.1 uncultured Planctomycetales bacterium | reverse complement strand
CGCCGACGAGGCCGAGGGGCGTCGTCACGCTGCGGTCGGGGGCGTTCCCCGAATGGCGCGCGTCGCCCTTGAACTGAGGCCAGTCCTGCTGGACCAGCAGCGCCAGGATGATGAGAGGGGTCAGCATGTCCATTCCTCCAGCTAATCTACGGCGGGCAGAGGGGAGCTACGGACGCTTTCTCTCTTCTCGCCACCATTCGCGCCAGAGGTCCCCGCCGTCCAGCGTGAGCCGGTCGTCCTCGAGGACAACGACGTGGATGGCGGGGTCGACGGCCTCCTCGAGGGCGTCGAGGAGCGTGCGTGCGCGGACGCGGAGGCGGACGTCCATCGAGGGGTCGTCCGTGGGGGCGAACGCCAGGCCAGCCCGACGGGCGATTTCTGAGAGGACCTCCTTCCGGGTGCCTTCCAGAGGCACCTGGAGCGCCGACGCGGCGAGCCGCTTCCACACCCCGGGGCGGCGGAGCGCGTTGAGAGGGGTGAGGCCGCTCGCGTGACGCATGGCCTCGGCCGCTCCCTCGCGAAGGCCCTGCCGGCAGAGGGCCTCGGCGGCCGCCCTCCGAAGAGGGATGTACGGGTGGCCGACGAGGCCGCGGAGCTTCTCCGTGTGACCGCCCATGCGCCCCAGCGCCTCGGCCGCGGCGGCGCGAATCTCGTTGAAGCGGTCGTCCAGGGCGGCGGCGAGCCGGGGGGCGCTGTCGGGCGCCCCGAGGCGGCCCAGCGCCCAGACCGCCTTCTCCCGGACCTCCAGGGTGGAGTCCTCGGTCAGAGGGTGCAGCGTGGATACCGCCTCGCGTCGGCCGAGGCGGGCCATGGAGTCGATCGAAGCGAGAACGTACATGACATGGATCTGACGCAGGTTTGCCTGGAGGGCCGGGAGCGCGTCGTCGGTCCCGAACTCGGCCAGCGCGCGCGCGGCAGCGGCGCGGATTTCGGGTTCGGGGTCCTCCAGCCGTTTGCGGATCGCGGGGATCACGTCGCGGGCGCCGAGCGCGGCGAGGAGTTCGACGTTCTCGGGCGGGATCGCCGGGGCCAGGTCGCGAGTACCGTGGCTCTTGAGCGCGGCCGCGGCCCATTCGCGCAGATTTTCGTCGTCGCTCTTCAGGAGCGCCGCGACGGCGCGGCCGGCGCCCCGGCGCACGAATTCGCCGAGCACCCCGGGAGCGCATTCGGGATCCTTCAGGAGCGGGGCGATCTCGGTCACGTCCCCGGGAGGCCCCAGCCGTGCGAGGGCGAGGGCGGCTTCGGCCTGGACTTCGCCGTCCTCGTCCTTGAGCAGGGCGCGGATTCCGGGGAGGGCCTCCTTCCGTCCGAGGGCAACGAGGGCCTGCAGCGCGGCGATGCGCACGTCGCGCTCCTCGCTCGAGAGGGCCTTCTCGAAGGCGGGCGCGGCCTCCCGAGTGCGGAGGCGCGCGAGCGCCTTCACCGCGCTCTCCCGGACGAACAGGTCCTTGTCCTCCAGGAGGGGCAGGAGCAGCGCGGGGGCTCCGGCGGGGTCGAGTTCGGCCACGGCCCTCGCGGCGGCGCCGCGGACGGCTTCATCCGCGTCCTGGAGTTCCTTGCGGATGGCCGGAAGCGCGTCGATCACGCGAAGGTCCCGGAGGGCGTCGGTCGCCGCGGACTTTGCGGAGGGGTCAGCATCGGAGAGGCAGCGTTTGATGCGGGCCTCCTCGGATCGCGCGCCGAGCGCGGCCAGCGCGGCGAGAGCTCTCGGCCGGGAGTCGGGGGCTTCGTCCAGGAGCTTGGCGAGCAGAGGGATCGCCTCCTGCGCGTCCATGTCGCGCAGCACCGAGGGGACGAGGTGCCAGGCGGCCGGGTCCTTCAACGTCGCGACGATCGCCGGGATGGCCTCGCGCGCGTCGAGCCGGGCCAGGGCCGGGGCCGCCGAGAAGGAATCCTCCTTGAGGAGCCTGAGGATCCCCGGGATCGCCGTGCGCACCTTGGAGTAGGACAGGTACAGGATAGCGGCGTGGCGGATCTCGGGGTCGGCGTCGTCGAGGGCGGGGAGCATCGCGGCCGCGGACTCGGGGGTGCAGGTCTCGTTCAGGAGGACGAGGACGTCCAGCCTCACGCGGGGATCCGGGTCGCGGAGCAGGGCGGCGAACGCCGGGACGGCCTCGTGGGCCCGGATCATCCGCATCACGGCACGGATCTTCCCGCCGGCCTCTTTGTCGCGGAGGATCGGAGCGAGTTCGCCGACCGAACCGTACACGCGATGGCCGAAGAAGACGTCGCAGATGGCGCGGCGCTCCTCGGTGTTCCGGGACGCACGGACGGCCGGGGCGACGAGGAACGCGATGTCCCCCGGATCGGAGGACTTGAGGAAGGCCTCCACCCAGGCCGTGTCCGAGGCGGCGAGTCGGTCCTCCACTCCGGGGAGCGTCTTGCGAAGCCCGGGGCTCAGCCGCGCGGCGATGTCCAGGCTTCGGAGGAGCAGGCGGGCGCGGGCGGCGGTCTCGGCGTCCGGGTCGCGCGCGGCCTTTTCGAGCTCGGGCACGGCGGCCTTGCCGAGCGCCTTGAGGCCGCGGATCGCCTCGTCGCGTTCCTCGACCCGGTCGGAGCGGAGTTTCTCGACGAGCGCCCGGGGATCGCCCTGGAGGGCGAGGATCAGGAGGAGGAGCATCGGTCTCCAATAGACGACGGCCGCGCGCGGCGGTCAACGGCTTTCTGGGCCGCCTGGACCCCGTGCATGCGTCCTGGCACGTACAAGTAGGTATTCTAAAGGGAGGAACCTATGAAGCGGATCGGAACGGCGTTCCTGGCGGCGGCGGTGCTCTCGCTCGTCGCGATGGCCCGGCAGGAGACCAAGCTTGAGGTCAAGGGCGTGCACATCTGCTGCCCGGTGTGCGAGAAGGCGATCGGCAAGATCCTCGAGGATGCCGGCGCGAAGGGGAGCTGCAGCAAGGACACCAAGACGGTGTCGATCACGGCGACCGACGCCAAGGGCGCGCAGAAGGCCCTGGACGGTCTGGCCGCGGCGGGTTTCCACGGCGACACGGGCAACAAGGACCTCGCGATCAAGGACGACAGCGGCGCGAAGGAAGGCAAGGTCACGAGCCTGACGCTGACGGGAGTCCACAACTGCTGTGGCCAGTGCTGCAAGGCGATCAAGGAGATCGTGAAGAAGGTCGAGGGCGTGGAGTCGGACGACACCAAGCCCAAGGAGACCACCTTCACGGTGAAGGGCAACTTCGACGCGGCCAAGCTGGTGAAGGCCCTCAACGACGGCGGCCTGCACGTCAAGGTGAAGTAAGGGAATCGATCGATCCCGGGACGGCCCCGCATGCCGGCTGGCGTGCGGGGCCGTTTCTCTATAGGATGTCGGGAATGACGATCGCCCTTCTGCTCGCCCTCCTGGCCGCGCCGCAGGCCTCCGACTGGCCGGGCCTGCTCGGACCCAACCGCGACGGTAAGTCTTCCGAGAAGGGCCTGCGCCTCCCCTGGCCCGCCGGAGGCCCGCGCGTCGTCTGGCAGCTCGCGCTGGGGGACAGCTTCGGCGGCTGCGCCGTGGCGGGCGACCGGGCCTTCGTCTTCGACCGTCACGGCGACAAGGCGCGCCTCACGTGCCTCAAGGGCCGGACGGGCGAAGAGCTCTGGCGGTTCGAATACGCGACCGACTACAGCGACCGCCACGGGAGCGGCGACGGCACCCGCTGCGGCCCCGTGGTCGACGGCGATCTTGCCTACGTCTTCGGCCCCGAGGGGCTGCTCCACGCGGTGCGGGTCGCGGACGGAAAGCTGGCGTGGAAGAAGGACACGTCGAAGGACTTTGATGTCGAGCCGAGCTTCTTCGGCGTCGGGAGCACGCCCGTGGTCGAGGGAGACCTCCTGATCGCGCTGGTCGGTGGCGCGAAGGCGGGGATCGTCGCCTTCGACAAACGGAGCGGCGAGGTCAAGTACAAGGTCACCGACGAGCGGGCGAGCTACACGAGCCCCCTGGTGGCGACGGTGAACGGACGCCGCTGGGGCTTCGTCCACGGTCGGGACCACCTGGTGGGCTTCGACCCGGCGACGGGGAAGGTGGACTTTCTGCACGAGTGGCGCGCGCCGATGCGGGAGAGCGTGAACGTCAGCAATCCCGTCGTGGCGGGCGACCTCGTCTTCGTCTCCGAGGCGTACGGGATGGGCAGTTCGGTCGTGAAGGTCCGGCCGGGAGGGTGCGAAGAGGTCTGGAAGGACGGCCGCAAGCGGGA
>CAZSCC010000277.1:0-4318 GCA_964604905.1 uncultured Planctomycetales bacterium | reverse complement strand
CTGCCTCCATTCGTTCCTTTACCTGGGCTTCCTTCACAGTCTTGACGAGGCCGCGGAGGATCGACAGGGCCGTCCCCAGCTGCCCCCGCTTCCTCGCCTCGGCCGCGTCGGCCGCTGGGTCGAGGGATCCGCCGCCCGCGCCCGCCTCGCGCACCTTGAATCCGAACGCGATCTCCTCGGTGCCGCTCGAATCCACGGCGAACGACTGCGCCACGCGGAGCCGCCCCTCCGCCTTCCGGGTGCGGATCTTGGCCAGATCGCTGTACTCGAGGGTCGCGTCGCCCTCCTCGGCCGGGAAGGTGACGCGGCTCGCGCCGTCCTGGGGCCGCTCGGGAATGCCGCCCACGCCGTCCGCCTTGGGCAGCGTCGCCACGATCGTGACTCGGTCCACCTGCCGGAGCACTTCGGGCTTGAACAGGTAGTAGACCGCGGTGCCCCCCTGGACCGCCTCCACGCGTCCCTCGAATTCTATCTCGCGGAGGTCCGCGGGATGGAGCATCTTCCCCGTGAAGCGGAGCGCGTTCTCCTCCTCGGCCGTCTGGACCTCCGTCGCGAACGCCTGGGACGTGGCGCCTTCCTTGTCGTTCTCCAGACGCACCCCGATGTTGAGGAGGGCGGTCGAGCGTCCGCGGAGCGCGAGCGAGAGCACTCCCTGCCGCGTGGGCATTGCCCGGTGCTGTCCCAGCTTCTTCTCCCGCGGCGCACCCGACGCCGGCTCGGTCTTGACCAGCACGTCGTCCACGTAGATCCGCCCGACGCGCCCCACCGCCGCGATGGCGATCCGGAACGCCCCCGCCCCGGCGGGCCGCGTGAGGGTCGCGCCCAGTCGGGTCCATCCCGAAGCCCCCGCAACGTGAGGCTCTGAGAACTCCTCCGCGACGACCGCCCCGCGCGCCCCGCGGAGCCAGTCGACCTTGAAGGCGATCCGCCCATTGAAGCCGTCCGCCCGGACCCAGGACTCGGCGCGCACCTGACCCGAATTGCCGAGTCCGAAGTCCTCCGCGTACGCGCACTCCACGACGAGGTCCCCCCCCGAGCCGGACTTCTCGAGGACCATGCACGGGCCGCCGTTCCGTCCCTGCCCCGGATCGATTCCGAGCGTGCTGGCCGTACGGTCCGCGGGTCCGAGGACCGAAAGGGCCCGCAGCGTCCACCCCTCGGGTTTGCCCGGTCCCATGCCGGCGAACGAGCCGTTTCGGATCACGTTATCGAGGTCGACCTTCTCCATCGGCCCCGACGACAGGAGGTCCTTGGCCCAATAGGCTCCGACCCCGAAGGCGGCCAAGACCACCGCCGTGGCGACGATCTTGAGCCACGGCCCGCCCGAACGGCCGCGATAGACATAGTCGCCCAGGAGCTGGTCCGCCTGGCCCGTGTCTCCCAGCGGGGAGGGCGGCGGGGTCGCGGTCTGGGGGGCCACGGCCCGTGCTGCGGGGACGGGCGTGGCCGCGCTGAGCGCCCTTCGGGTCGCGACATTGGAGGAGGCGCTCGGGTCGGGCGCTGCGGCCGGGGCGGCTTTCCGGACGTCTCCCGTCCCGGGCTTCCTCTCGACGGCAACGTTCTTCTTCTCATACCAGATGGTGGAAGCGCCGATGACGATCTTGTCGCCGGGCTGGAGCGTATGCTCGCTCACCTTCCGCCCGTTGACCAGCGTGCCGTTGAGGCTGCCCTTGTCGATCACCGTGGCGTTTCCGCCCACGAAGACGATGTCGCAGTGCTGGCGGGAGAGGCTGGGGTCTTTGAGAGGGACGCCGCAGGTAGACGCCCTGCCGAGGACGTTGGAGCCGACCTGCAGGTCGACGGTCCACTCCTCGTTCATCAATTGAATGACGAGTTTCGGCATCGCACCCCGCGTACCCGAGGGGGACCCAGCCCCCGCCCCCATACCGGATGATGTAGTCGTTACTATAATACGACCCTCCTCGAGCGGCAAGCAATAACATGCCGCGGACGCCTTAGACAGGACACTCGGAGCGGGCCTTTCTTGACAGGTCGCGGCAAATTGATGTTCCGTTCCGAGTCGGCCACCCGGCAAATCTCCCTTGACTCAACCGCAGCTGCATATAGAATGGCATTCCAGTCGCCCCTTGCATGAAGGACCTTTAGTGAGCGAGGGGATTTTATAGATGGCCGATGTGACGGTTTCCTGTTCGAAGCAAGAGATAAGGTTCTTCAGGACATAGAACTCGGCGCGGGGCCGCTCATGGAGAAGGGAATTTAGCGCCACTGCCCCGCTCCCCGTCCATCCTCTTGGCTTCACGCCCGTCACGCCGTCCGCAGAGAGACCAGGAGGATTCGTCATGCCCATCGTCTACCTCGTGATCGGCCTGGCGGCCGGTCTGGGTGCCGGGTTCACCGCAGGCTATGCGATGCTCGCCCGCTCCAAGAAGACTCGCGCGTCGCTGGAAGCCGAGAAGATGATCGCCGAAGCCGGAGCCAAGGCCGAGAAGGGCCTGGCCGACTCCCGCTCCGAAGCCGCCCACCTGCGCGAAGCGGCCGAGAAGGCCATCCGGGAAGAGCGCAACGAGCTCCGCGTGTACGAAAACCGCGTCACCAAGAAGGAGGACGGGATCGAGAAGCGCGCCGACGAACTCCAGCGTCGCGAGCAATCCCTCGACGGCCGCTCCAAGAACGTCGACAAGAAGGAACAGGAGATCGGGACCAAGGAGCGCGAGGTCACCCGGATCGTCGAAGAGGAGAAGGCCACCCTCCACCGAATCGCCGGGCTGACGAAGGAGGACGCCGTCAAGCTCCTCCTCGACAAGCTGGAGCCCGAGCTCGAGAAGGAGAAGGCGGACCTCATCCGCAAGCGCCTCGCCACCGCCAAGGACGACGCCGAGCACGAGGCCCGGCGCGTCATCTCCATGGCGATCCAGCGCTTCGCGGCCTCGCACACCGCCGATTCCGTCGTCACCATCGTGGACCTCCCCAGCGAGGACATGAAGGGCCGCATCATCGGTCGCGAGGGCCGCAACATCCGCGCCTTCGAACGCGCGACGGGCGTCGACGTGATCGTCGACGACACGCCGGGCGTGATCGTGCTCTCCGCCTTCGACGGCGTGCGCCGCGAGATGGCGCGCCGTTCGATGGAGAAGCTGATCATCGACGGCCGGATCCACCCCACCCGCATCGAGGAGATCACCGAGCAGACGAAGCGCGAGATGGAGGAGCATATCAACAACGTGGGGAAGGAATTCCTGCGCGAGCAGGACATCATGAACGTCCACCCCAAGCTGGTGACGCTCCTGGGCCGGCTCAAGTACCGGACGAGCTACGGCCAGAACGTCCTCCAGCACGTCCGCGAGGTGGCGCACCTTTCTTCCGTCATGGCCGCCGAGCTCCACCTCGACCAGCGCCTGGCCCGCCGCTGCGGCGTCTTCCACGACATCGGGAAGGCGGTCGACCAGGAGTTCGAGGGCTCGCACCCCGTGATCGGCGGCGAGCTCTTGAAGCGGTTCGAGGAGGTCAAGGAGGTCGTCGACGCCGCGGCGAACCACCACAACGATGCGGACGCCAACTTTGTCTATACCGTGATCGCCTCGGCCGCCGACGCGATCTCGGCCTCCCGGCCGGGGGCGCGAAGCGAGTCGCTCGACCGGTACATCAAGCGCATCCAGGAGCTGGAGACCCTGGCGAAGTCGCAGCCCGGCGTCACGGGAGTCTACGCGATCCAGGCGGGCCGCGAGATCCGCGTGCTCGTCGACAGCGAGAAGATCACCGACCCTCAGGCGGTCATCATGGCGCGGGACATCGCGAAGCTCATCGAGCAGCAGCTCACGTACCCGGGCGAGATCCGGGTCACGGTCATGCGGGAATCAAGGTTCGTCGAGTACGCCCGATGAAGACCCGAATCCTCGCCATCGGGGACGTGGTCGGCAAGCCCGGGCGGACCATCATCGCCCAGCGGCTGGCGGACTATTGCCGCAAGGAGCTCGTCGACTGCGTGATCGCCAACGGCGAGAACCTGGCCGGCGGAAGCGGCCTGCTCCCCTCCGAGGCGGACGAACTCTTCCGCGCGGGGGTCCACGTCATCACCGGCGGAGACCACGTCTGGGGGAAGAAGGAGATCATCCCCTACATCGACCGGACCCCCCGCCTGATCCGTCCCGCCAACTATCCCGACGCCCAGCCCGGGAAGGGTTATGTGATCGTGGAGACCCAGAGCGGCGTGAAGGTCGGGGTGATCCACCTGCAGGGGCGCGTCTTCATGAACGTGCCCTGCGACTGCCCCTTCCAGACCGCCCAGCGGCTCGTGAAGGAGATCAAGCTCAAGACCAACGTGATCGCCATCGACATGCACTGCGAGGCGACGAGCGAG